>NZ_VCCF02000001.1:4682692-4989849 GCF_005938045.2 Pseudomonas sp. KBS0710
CAGCCGGGCGCGGCGCCGTGGACCGGGTTGAGTTCGGCGTCGGTCTCACCCGCCGAATGCTGCTTACCGTCAGCAACGACCAGGGCGCGCCGCTGCCTGCGGGCGCCTCCGTCAGCACTGCCAATGGTGAGTTCGTCACCTTGGTGCAGGACGGCAGCCAGGTGTTCCTGCCCAATGTGCTGGAACAGCCGACGTTGTGGATAACCACGCCCCAGGGTAGCCGTTGCGAGTTGCGCTACGAACTGCCGGCAAAGGCTGATCCGTCGGTGTACTTCGAAACGGCTCCCGCACGTTGCAACCTGCCTTGAGGATGATCGCCATGCCCGTCACACCTTATATGCGTCAACTGTGCCCGTGGCTGCTGATCGGCGTCGCCGGCACTGCCCAGGCCTTTGAAGAATGCCAACTCAATGTCAGCGAACCGCTGGTGGATTTCGGCCTGATGAGCCGCCTGGCGCAAGCCGACAGTGCGCCGCAACGTCTGCTGGGCGAGCGGCGCCTGAGCGTGACCGTCAATTGCCCGCAAGTCGAAGACCTCAGCCTGTTCTACCGCGCCCTGGCCGCCAACCCGCAGCGTCTGCAATTTACCGAGCACGGCAGCTATACCATCGAAGTCGGCAACGCGGTGCTCGACGGCCGCAGCGTAGAACTGGGTTTGCTGCCCGCCGCAGGCCAGGCGCCCGTTGCCAATGGCAGCGTGCTGGAATGGCGCCCCGGCCACGGCATAGCACCGGTCGAACAGGGTACGGTGGCTACGGGTAAAACCCTGTCGCTGCAACTGACGTTGCGCGCCTGGGCCGATATCGCCGCCACACAAGTGCGCGATGCCACCACCTGGGAAACCACCGGCACCTTGTACGGTGCAAAGCACGGGCGTTACCGGGAACTGACGCTGCGCGCGCACTTTGCGCCCATCGCCTGCCTGCCCTCGCTGTCGGACCACGGCGTGGTGGACTACGGCACCTTGTACGCCAAGGACTTGAGTGCCACCAACGAATCGCCGCTGCCCACCCGCACCCTACGCCTGAGCGTCACCTGCGACGCGCCGATCCCCTTTGCCCTGCGCATGAAAGACAACCGCGACGGTTCGGCCACCGGCGGCACCGATGAAACCGCTTACGGCCTGGACCTGGACGCCAGTGGCAACAAGATCGGGCGTTTTTACCTGACCATCGACCCGGCGGAGTTCAGCGCCGATACCTTCCCCACGCTGTACCGCACCGACTCCACCAGCAATGGCGTGGCGTGGAGCAGTTCCACCGCACGCCAGATCCCGATGGCCGCCAACAGCATCCTCGGTTTTACCGACAAGACCGGTGTCACCACCGGCCCGGTCGCCATCCAGACCCTGACCGGCACCCTGCGCATCAAGACTTACCTGGCGCCCATGCAAAGTCTGGATCTGCGCGATGTGGTGCATATCAACGGTTCCGGCACCCTTGAAATCATCTACCCCTAACCCGTCACTGCAAGGAGTCCGCCCCATGAAAACCCACGTCCTTTACAGCTTGCTGTTACTGGCCTGCGCCCCCTCGGTACTGGCTGCCTCGGCAGTGGACTTGAGCGTCAAAGGCCTGATCACGCCCGCCGCCTGTTTGCCGCAGTTCCCCGGCGGCGCCTTGATCGACTACGGCAAGATCGCCCAGCAAGACTTGAACCTGGCGACCGCCACGCGCCTGCCCGTGCAGACCCTGCGCATCGGCATCGCCTGCAACGGCCCTACCCGCTATGCCCTGCGCATGCGCGACAACCGCGACGGCTCGGCCATGGTCAACAGTGAGATTTACTACGGGCTGGGGTTTGATATCAGCGGCAACCGCCTGGGGGTTTACTCCATGACCTTCGACCCGCGCCAGACCCAAGCCAGCAACACCGCGCAGATCTTCGGCACCGAGTCCACCACCGGCGGCCTGGCGTGGCGCACGTCCAACCTCAACCCTATCGACATCGGCTCGCGAAGCTACCTGGGTTTTACCGAGGTCGAGGGCAGCGTCAGCGGGCCCACGGCCATCGGCACCCTGGTGGGCGCCGTGACGGTGCAAACCGTGATCAACGCCCGGCAGAACCTCGACTTGAGTGTGGAAACCCCACTCGATGGCTCGGCCACCCTGGAGGTGGTGTACCTCTAGAGTTTCTCGCTGGTCACTTGAACGTAGCGCACACGTCCGGCGCCCAGGCCCGCGACAATCGCGCCCAGGCCGATCACGCCGAAGATCCAGCCGATGGCCGACCAGCCGCCGGTCCAGTCATGCACCAGGCCGACCGCAAACGGCCCCATCGAAGCCAGGGTGTAACCAATGCCCTGGGCCATGCTCGACAGGTTGGCGGCCACATGGGAATCGCGCGAGCGCAGCACGATCAAGGTCAGCGCCAGGCTGAAGGTGCCGCCCTGCCCCAGGCCCAGCAGAATCGCCCAGCCCCACAAACCGTCCAGCGGCGCATACAGGCAACCGAACAGGCCGCCGAGGGTCAGCAGCATTACCACCACAATCGCCAGGCGCTGGTCCTTGCCACGGGTAGCCAACCACGGTGCGGCCAGGGAACTGAGCAGTTGCACGATGATCGAGCCCGAGAGCGCCAACCCGGCTTCGGTGGCACTCAAGCCCCGCCCGATGAGGATCGATGGCAACCAGCCAAACACAATGTAGGCCAGGGACGACTGCAGACCCATGTACAAAGTCACCTGCCAGGCGAGCGGGTCACGCAGCAAGCCCCTGACCCGATAAGCCACCTGATGGGCGCCGTGCTTTTGCCCCACTTGTGGCAACCAGAACAGCGCCGCCAGCAACGCCGGGATAACCCAGAACCCCAGGCCGATGGCCCAGCTGTCTGCGAAGTACTGACTCAGGGGCACCGTGGCTCCAGCTGCCAACGCGGCACCCAGACACAACGCCATGGTGTAGACGCCAGTCATGGCGCCCGCCTGCCTGGCGAAATCACGCTTGACGATGCCCGGCAGCAATACACCGATGATGCCGATGCTGGCGCCAGCGATCAGGCTGCCCGCGAATAACCCCACTTCACCGAACGCACTGCGCAGGATGATGCCGCCGGCCAGGGTCAGCAGAATCCCCAGCACCACGCGCTCAGCGCCAAAACGCCTGGCCAGGATCGGCGCAGTCGGTGCGAACAGCCCCAGGCACAACACCGGCAAGGTGGTCAGCAACCCGGCCTTGGCCGCAGATAACCCCAGGCTGCCGGACACTTCAGCCAGCAGTGGCGACATGCTCGACAGCGCCGGCCGCAGGTTCAACGCCACCAGCACCAGGCCCAGCAGCAAGAGCCACGGGCGGGCCACCAGCGGATGGGCTTGCTGGACGGTTTCGTCGTCGGCTTCGGCGTCGATCAACAGTTCTTCGAGTTCAGTCGTGCGTTTGGCTTCAAGGTTCATTGATCAACTGCCGGCAGAGGGATTTGGCGCGTTCGGGGTCTTGGTGTTCTACCGCGTCGAGCAAGGCGATGTGCAGGTCGAATACCGCCTGACGACGGGGTGAAATATTCAGGGTCTGGCGCAACTGGGCGCCTACGATGCTGGAGAAATACTGGTACAGCTCGCTCAACGCCGGGTTGTGCGCGGCGTCCACCAAGCGGTTGTGGAACACCAGGTCGGCGCTGATGTAAGCCTCCAGGTCACCGTGGTACAGCTCACCGCTGCGCTCGAGGGCTTCACGCAGCCCCTTGAGATCGTCCTTGGTACGGCGCAACGCCGCCAGGCCGATGGCCTCCACTTCGAGAATCTGCCGCGTCTCCTGCGCCTGC
The DNA here is from genome assembly GCF_005938045.2 of Pseudomonas sp. KBS0710. Classification (GTDB taxonomy): domain Bacteria; phylum Pseudomonadota; class Gammaproteobacteria; order Pseudomonadales; family Pseudomonadaceae; genus Aquipseudomonas. Next base: position 4,686,452 of record NZ_VCCF02000001.1, read on the forward strand.
GCCAGCGTGCAATGGGACAGCGCACGCATCGTGCCCAGCGGGTCAGTCATGGAGCGCAGATAACTGCCGTCGCCCTGGCGGATTTCGATCAAACCCGAGAACGCCAACACGCGCATGGCCTCACGCACGGTATTGCGGCTGATGCCCAGTTCGGCGGACAGCTCCGGCTCGGTCGGCAGGCGCTCACCGATGGCCCATTTGCCTTCTGTAATACGCCAGCGCAGTTGCTCCAACGCTTGATCGACCAGGGAGCGTTTGATCAGAGGGGCGATGTCTGTCATAGGTTTTGCACTTTCGTCCAATCATAGGATGAATTTTCCTACAGCCTATTCGGACTTGCCTACAAAGGCAACGCACTAGGGTTCTTATGTAGCAAACGGAGCAGTATTTTCGATTGGTAATATTACCCATATAGGGTAATTATTGGACTCAGGTGTCTTATGGAAAAGTACACACCTCACTACGATCTGGCCGTGATCAAGGCGGATGTCAGGCGACTGGGTGCAAAAGCATTCACCCGTGCAGCCAAGGAGGCGGGAAAGCAACTCGACCTCGACATCAGCGAGATGCAGGCGGTCGTTTTCAAACTACAGAACAGGATGTTGTACAAGTCGATGACCACCTACGCCGATCACCGCGTCTGGCAAGACGTCTACCACATCCATTCACACGGTCTGGAGATTTACATCAAGGTCACTTACTGCTCCGGTAGCAACCCACCGGTGATCTCCTTCAAAGGGATGAACCTATGAAAACCCAACATTGCTTTATCTGCGGCGCGCCCGACGCCATGGTGCGTTTTGAGGGCCGCAGTGAAACCCTGCGCATCAAAGGCCTGGAACAGCGCATTGAGGATCTATCGGGCTGGGAGTGCCAACTGTGCGAAGACGGCATGTATGACCCTGAATGCGCCGAGCGCCATGCCAAAGCAGGTGATGAGTTGCTTCACGCCGCTCGGCGGATGGTCGGAGCCGAACTCAAGCGTATCCGCCGCAAACTGCAGCTCACGCAAAAAGAAACCGTGGAACGGCTGTCCGGTGGCGGGCACAACGCATTCTCACGCTACGAACGCGGCGAAATAACGCCGCCCAAACCGTTGATGGTGTTGATGCGCCTGTTGGACCGCTACCCACACTTGCTCACCGACGCCAAAGAACTGGCCGAAGGTGCAGACTTGCGCAACGCCTTCACCTGCACCGTCAACCACGAAAAACAACAAGCACTCAAGGCCTCCTGAACAGGCAAAAATAAACCCGGCACCAGGCCGGGTTTATTGTTTCAAGCTTCGATCAATGCAGAATCTGGCTCAAGAACAACTTGGTCCGATCATTCTGCGGGTTGTCGAAGAAGTCATTCGGCGCCGCCTGCTCCACGATCTCGCCCTTGTCCATGAAAATCACGCGGTTGGCCACGGTGCGCGCAAAGCCCATTTCGTGGGTGACGCACAACATGGTCATGCCGTCTTCGGCCAGGCCGATCATGGTGTCCAGAACCTCTTTGACCATTTCCGGGTCGAGTGCCGAGGTCGGCTCGTCGAACAGCATGATTTTAGGCTTCATGCACAGGGCACGGGCAATGGCCACACGCTGTTGCTGGCCGCCGGACAGTTGCCCCGGAAACTTGTGCGCCTGTTCTGGAATGCGCACGCGCTCAAGGTAGTGCATGGCAATTTCTTCGGCCTTGCGCTTAGGCATCTTGCGCACCCACATCGGCGCCAGCGTGCAGTTCTGCAGGATGGTCAGGTGCGGGAACAGGTTGAAGTGCTGGAACACCATGCCGACTTCACGGCGGATCGCTTCGATCTGCTTGAGGTCGTTGGTCAGCTCCACGCCATCGACCACGATACGGCCCTGCTGGTGCTCTTCCAGACGGTTGAGGCAGCGGATGGTGGTGGATTTGCCCGAACCCGACGGGCCGCACAGCACGATACGCTCGCCCTGCTTGACGTTGAGGTTGATGTCTTTCAACACGTGGAACTGGCCGTACCACTTGTTGACGCCCTGCATCTGGATAATGCCTTCAGGGCTCACAGGCTGTTTGATTGCTTCGCTCATAACAACAACTCCTAACGCTTGTGGCCAGTGTCGAGCTTGTGTTCCAAATGAATGGAATAGCGCGACATACCAAAACAGAAAATCCAGAACACCAGGGCGGCGAACACGTAGCCTTCAGTGGCCATGCCCAACCATTTAGGGTCGGCGGCGGCTTGCTTGACGCTGTTGAGCAGGTCGAACAGGCCGATGATGATCACAAGGCTCGTGTCCTTGAACAGCGCGATAAACGTGTTGACGATGCCGGGGATTACCATCTTCAGCGCCTGGGGCAGAATCACCAGCCCCATGCTGCGCCAGTACCCCAGGCCCATCGCTGCAGCCGCTTCGTACTGCCCCTTGGGAATCGCCTGCAAGCCACCGCGCACCACTTCGGCCACATAGGCCGACTGGAACAGGATCACGCCGATCAAGGCACGCAGCAGCTTGTCGATGCCCATGCCTTCGGGCAGGAACAGCGGCAGCATCACCGAGGACATAAACAGTACGGTGATCAATGGCACGCCGCGCCAGAACTCGATGAAGGTCACGCAGACCACCCGAATCGCCGGCATGTTCGAACGCCGCCCCAGCGCCAGCACAATGCCCAACGGCAAGGCGCCAGCGATACCGACAGTGGCGATCACCAGGGTCAGCATCAAGCCGCCCCACTGGCTGGTGGCCACGTTGGTCAGGCCCAGAACCCCACCATGCAGCAGGCAGTAGGCGATGATCGGGTACAGCACCAGGAAACCCAGGCCATAGACCGCCTTGCGTTGAAACCGCGAGATAAACAACGGCGCCACACCCACGATGGCCAGCCACACGGTCAGGTCTACGCGCCAGCGCAGGTCGCCGGGGTAGTAGCCATACATGAACTGTCCGAAGCGCTGTTGGATAAACACCCAGCAGGCGCCCTCTTTGGTGCAATCGGCGCGCGTGGTCCCGACCCAGTTGGCATCCAGGATGGCCCAGTGCAGGATGGGCGGCACGATCAGGTAAATCAGGTAGAACGCCAACAGCGTCAGCAAGGTGTTGAGCCAGCTGGAAAACAGGTTGGCGCGCATCCAGGCCATCGGTCCGAAGACTTTGTTCGGTGGCGGCATATCGGGTTTGAAAGTATGCGAACTCATGTGCGTTTCCTCACCGCTCGATCAGCGCAATGCGCTTGTTGTACCAGTTCATCAGCAGGGAAATGCTGATGCTGATCGCCAGGTACACGCTCATGGTGATGGCAATGACTTCGATGGCCTGGCCGGTCTGGTTGAGCACCGTGCCGGCAAACAGCGAAACCATTTCCGGGTAACCGATACCGGCGGCCAGCGAGGAGTTTTTCGCCAGGTTCAGGTATTGGCTGGTCAGCGGCGGAATGATCACCCGCAAGGCTTGCGGGATGATGACCTTGCGCAGCGTCGGCCCAGGGCGCAGGCCCAGGGAGCGTGCGGCTTCGGTCTGGCCGTGGCTGACGGACTTGATGCCCGAGCGCACGATCTCGGCAATAAACGCCGCCGTGTACACGGTAAGCGCCAGGGTCAGCGCCAGCAGTTCAGGGATCAGTACCCAGCCGCCGACAAAGTTAAAGCCCTGCAACTTGGGCATTTCCCAGTGCAGCGGCGCGCCGAAGAACAAGGCACACAATGCCGGGATCACAATGAGCAGCGCCAGGCCCGCCCAGAACTTATGGAACGGCACACCGGTGGCCTCAAAGCGCTTGTTGGCCCAGCGCGCCATCAGCACGATTGCCACAATGGCAACCACCACACTGGCCACAAACGGCCAGAACCCATCGGCAGCCAGCGCCGCCGGCATGTTCAGGCCACGGCTGCTGACGAAGAAAGTGTCACCGAAATTATGGCTGTTGCGCGGCCCCGGCATGGTCAGGAATACCGCGAAGTACCAGAACAGGATTTGCAGCAGCGGCGGAATGTTGCGGAACACTTCCACATACACCGTCGCCAGCTTGTTGATCATCCAGTTGGGCGACAAGCGCGCCACGCCGATGATGAAGCCCAGGAGAGTCGCCAGGACCACACCGATCACAGTCACCAGCAAGGTGTTAAGCAGCCCGATTACAAAGACGCGGGCATAGCTGTCCGATTCGGTGTAGTCGATCAGATGCTGAGCGATGCCGAAGCCGGCACTGCGCTCAAGAAAGTCGAAACCCGAGGTGATACCCCGGTGTTGCAGGTTGGTCTGCGTATTGTTGAAGAGGTACCAGCCCAGCGCGACGACCGCCACAATTGTGATGATCTGGAAGAGCCACGCACGCACTTTAGGGTCGCTGAAGCTGAGCTTCTGCTTGGGTGCGCCGATTTGATTTTGCATGAAGTGCCCCGGAAAGAATGGAACAGAACATCACCCGGTGGTTGGCCCACCGGGTGATAGAACCATCAGCGATCAGCGCACAGGTGGTGCGTATTGAATGCCACCGTTGGTCCACAGTGCGTTTAGGCCACGGTCGATTTCCAGCGGGGTGCTCTTGCCCAGGTTGCGCTCGAACACTTCACCGTAGTTACCGACTTGCTTGACGATCTGTACAACCCAATCTTTTTTCACTTTCAGGTCTTTGCCGTATTCGCCGTCGGAACCGAGCAGACGAGCAACGTCCGGGTTCTTGGTGGACTTGGCTTCAGCTTCAACGTTTTTAGAGGTGATGCCGGCTTCTTCAGCGTTGAGCATGGCGTAGCCAACCCAGCGCACGATGGCCAGCCACTCGTCGTCGCCGTTACGCACGACCGGGCCCAGTGGTTCTTTGGAGATGGTCTCCGGCAGAACCACGTAGTCTTTCGGCGAAGCCAGTTTGCTGCGCTGTGCGTAGAGCTGGGACTTATCCGAGGTCAGCACGTCGCAACGACCGGATTCCAGCGACTTGGCGCTTTCATCGGAGGTGTCGAAGGTGATTGGCGTGTATTTGAGGTTGTTGGCGCGGAAGTAGTCGGAAACGTTCAGCTCAGTGGTGGTACCGGCCTGGATGCAGATAGTTGCACCGTCCAGTTCCTTGGCGCTTTTAACGCCCAGCTTGTTGTTTACCAGGAAGCCAACACCGTCGTAATAGGTGATAAAGCCTGGGAATTTCAGGCCCATGCCCGCATCGCGCGAACTGGTCATCGTGGTGTTGCGCGACAGTACGTCGACTTCGCCGGACTGCAGCGCGGTGAAACGCTCCTTGGCGTTCAACTGGCTGAATTTGACCTTGGTTGCGTCACCGAACACGGCAGCGGCCACAGCGCGGCAAACGTCAGCGTCGATCCCGAGGATCTTGCCGCTGGCATCCGGCACCGAGAAACCCGGCAAGCCATCACTCACGCCACATTGCACAAAGCCTTTCTTCTGCACGGCGTCCAGGGTGGCGCCAGCTTGGGCAAAACCACTGACACCCAGTACAGCGGCCGCGGATACGATGGCCAGGGTGGATTTCAATACCTTCATTCAAACCTCCAGTTGCTCTTGTTGTGTCGGAGCTCGAACCTCAGCGCACCCTTATGAGGCGATATCGACCCGTGTTGGCTTTTTTTGGGGTCAAGCGGCATGAGGTTTTCGCGGTAATTCCAGTTGCTATCCCACAAGCGGCAGTCACTGATAGTGTTACCGTCCCAAGATAGTTCTGACATCGACCTACACATAGCAAGGCGCGTACCAGAGTGGTGGCTGAGTCGTTTCAGCCCATGGTCAATAGCAAAACATTCAACGTTGCGACATTCTCTTAACAGATCAACCCGTCGCGCACCGTTCCGACGCACCCAATCGGAGCGCACGCACATATATGGAGCAGACATGACCGAACCCTTGATTCTTCAGCCCGCCAAGCCCGCAGACGCCTGCGTTATCTGGTTGCATGGCCTGGGTGCCGATCGCTACGATTTTTTGCCGGTGGCCGAAGCGCTGCAGGAAAGCTTGCTGAGCACCCGCTTCGTTTTGCCCCAGGCACCGACGCGCGCGGTAACCATTAATGGCGGTTACGAGATGCCGAGTTGGTACGACATCAAGGCGATGAGCCCGGCCCGATCGATCAGCCTGGAAGAGTTGGAAGAATCTTCAAAAATGGTCACCGACTTGATCGAAGATCAGAAGAGAACCGGAATAGACGCTTCGCGAATTTTCCTTGCCGGGTTTTCCCAAGGCGGCGCGGTGGTATTCCACACTGCGTTTATGAAATGGCAGGGACCTCTGGGCGGCGTGATCGCCCTCTCGACGTATGCACCGACCTTCGGCGATGAGCTGGAGTTGTCCGCCAGCCAGCAGCGCATTCCAGCGCTGTGCCTGCACGGCCAATACGACGACGTGGTGCAGAACGCCATGGGCCGCAGCGCCTACGAGCACTTAAAGAGCCGTGGTGTCACCGTGACATGGCAGGAATACCCAATGGGTCACGAAGTGTTACCCGAAGAGATACGCGATATCGGTGCCTGGTTGGCCGCCCGCCTGGGTTGAACACCAGCGTTTATGTAGCTGTATGACAGACGCACTACGCCGCGCCCGTTTCTTGCATTACACTGGCCGGCGTACATTCCTTAACCAATTAATGAGATCACCGTGCTCAAAGCACTTAAGAAGATGTTCGGCAAAAGCGAGGCTGAGCCGCTCGCGCCAGTTCCCAGTGCTCCTGTGCCCTCCTCCGGCAGCCGCAATGACGGCCAACAGCCGGCCCGGACCGTACCTGCCGCACAGCCGCAGAAGCCGAAGGTGACCGCGCCCGAACAGGCCCAACCTGTCGAGGCAGCCCCCGCGCCGGCGCCGAAAGCGCCGCGTCGTGAACGAGCACCGAAGCCGCCCGTGACCCCGTGGAAACTCGAAGACTTCGTGGTCGAGCCCCAGGAAGGCAAGACCCGCTTCCATGACTTCAAACTGGCCCCGGAACTGATGCACGCCATCCAGGACCTGGGCTTCCCGTACTGCACGCCGATCCAGGCGCAGGTGCTGGGCTTCACCCTCGCCGGCAAAGACGCCATCGGCCGCGCGCAGACCGGTACCGGCAAGACCGCCGCGTTCCTGGTCTCGATCATCACCCAACTGCTGCAAACGCCGCCGCCCAAAGAGCGCTATATGGGTGAGCCGCGCGCACTGATTATCGCCCCGACCCGCGAGCTGGTGGTGCAGATCGCCAAGGACGCCGCCGACCTGACCAAGTACACCGGCCTCAACGTCATGACGTTCGTGGGTGGCATGGACTTCGACAAGCAGCTCAAGCACCTGGAAGCGCGTCACTGCGACATCCTGGTGGCCACGCCGGGCCGCTTGCTCGACTTCAACCAGCGCGGCGACGTGCATTTGGACATGGTTGAAGTGATGGTGCTGGACGAAGCCGACCGCATGCTCGACATGGGCTTTATCCCGCAAGTGCGTCAGATCATTCGCCAGACCCCGCCGAAAAACGAGCGTCAGACCCTGCTGTTCTCCGCGACCTTCACCGAAGACGTGATGAACCTCGCCAAGCAGTGGACCACCGACCCGTCCATCGTCGAGATCGAAGCGCTGAACGTAGCCAGCGAAAACGTTGAGCAACACATCTATGCCGTGGCCGGGGCCGACAAGTACAAGCTGCTTTACAATCTGGTCAACGACAACGGTTGGGAGCGCGTGATGGTGTTCGCCAACCGCAAGGACGAAGTGCGCCGCATCGAAGAACGCCTGGTGCGTGATGGCGTCAACGCCGCGCAACTGTCTGGCGATGTGCCGCAACACAAGCGCATCAAGACCCTGGAAGGTTTCCGCGAAGGCAAGATCCGCGTGCTGGTGGCCACCGACGTGGCCGGGCGCGGGATTCACATCGATGGCATCAGCCACGTGATCAACTTCACGTTGCCGGAAGTGCCGGACGACTACGTGCACCGCATTGGCCGTACGGGCCGTGCCGGGGCTGCGGGTGTGTCGATCAGCTTTGCGGGCGAGGATGATTCGTATCAGTTGCCGTCGATCGAGACGTTGCTGGGGCGCAAGATCAGCTGCGAGACGCCGCCGACGCACCTGTTGCGGGCTGTTGAGCGCAAACGTCCTTAAGCTGGAATACAGTAGGAAATGTGGGAGCTGGCTTGTGTGGGAGCTGGCTTGCCTGCGATACAGGCTCCTCGGTTTTTCAGTTGCACCGAGGTGATGCTATCGCAGGCAAGCCAGCTCCCACACAAGCCCTGCTCCCACATTTGGATCTCTATCGATCTTTAGCAGGTGTTTACTTCCAGCGATCCGCCGCCGCGTGATCACTGCCGCGCCCTTCCACCCAACGTGGCCCCTCGGGCGTGTTTTCTTTCTTCCAGAACGGCGCCCGCGTCTTCAAGTAATCCATCACAAACGCACAGGCATCAAACGCCGCCTGGCGATGGGCGCTGGCTGCTGCGACAAACACGATGGGCTCGCCCGGCTCCAGCGCGCCAATGCGGTGCAGCACTTCCAGCTTGAGCAACGGCCAGCGCTGCTCGGCTTCCACAGTGATCTTGGCCAAGGCTTTTTCGGTCATGCCGGGATAGTGCTCAAGGAACATCCCGGACACATCGCGACCGTCATTGAAGTCGCGTACATAACCGACAAAACTCACCACCGCACCCACGCCCACATTGGCGGCGTGCATGGCGTTGACCTCTGCGCCGGGGTCGAATGCCTCGGCCTGTACGCGTATGGCCATGCTCAGCCTCCGGTCACGGGCGGGAAAAACGCCACTTCATCACCGGCCTGCACCGGCTCGTCGAGGCCGCACAGCTCCTCGTTACGCGCGCACATCAGGCTGCTTTCGTCGAGCACTGCAAATTCCGGATCACCAACCAACGCCAGGCGCACCTCTTCAACGGTTGCAAACTCGCCTTCCATCTCCAGCGAGTCAAGGCCTGTCGCTTCGGCGTAACGCGCAAAAAACAATACATTGATGCTCATGCCTGGTCCGCCTTGAAATGCCCGCTTTTGCCGCCAAGCTTTTCCAGCAGGCGAATACTTTCGATGGTCATGCCACGGTCCACGGCCTTGCACATGTCGTAGATCGTCAGCGCGGCGACGCTGGCCGCGGTCAGCGCTTCCATCTCCACGCCGGTCTGGCCGCTGAGTTTGCAGCGCGCCAGGATATATACAGCGTCCACGCCATCGGCGCGCAGTTCGACCTTGACGCTGGTGAGCATCAGTGGATGGCACAGCGGGATCAGGTCACTGGTTTTTTTCGCCGCCTGGATCCCGGCGATGCGGGCCACGGCAAACACGTCGCCCTTGGGGTGGGCGCCGTCGACAATCATTTTCAGGGTGTCGGGCAACATGCGCACCCGCGCTTCGGCCACGGCTTCACGGAACGTCACGGCTTTGTCAGTGACGTCGACCATGTGGGCGCGACCTTGGGAATCGAGATGAGTCAGCACAGGGATACTCCTGATCAGGAGCGGCAATTGTAAACCTGTGAGTCAATTTTGCGCAGGGCTGTTTATCCCATGAAAAAAGGGGCGCAAAGCGCCCCCTTCAAAAACCAACGCTTGCGTTAGAACCGGAAAGTAAACCCGGCGTTGATCCCGTTGTTGTTACCCCGGTTGGAAAGCAAACCGCTGTAGTTCAACGACACCAGCGTGTCCTTGGTCAGGGCCATTTCCGCACTGGCCTTGATCACCGCGCCATCGCGGGCCACCGGCACACTGTTGACCGCAAATGCGTTGTCGCTGCCGGCAAACTTCAGCGAGGCGTCGCGATCGGTGTCGCCAAACTGATGCTCCCAGCCCAACTCACCGCGCAACGTCACCGCCGAGGTCGAGCTGACCGGCAGTTGGGTATGCGCGCGCAGGCCCACGGTAGACAGCGTGGCGTCCTGACTTTGCTTGCTGGCATGCAAGGCTGCGGCGCCGCCTTTTTCCTTGAACGAATCGCTCTGGTAGTTGAGGTAGGTCAGGTTGGCGAAGGGTTCGAACTGGTTCCATTGGGTGTAACCGATCTCGGCAAACACCTGATCAGTGCGCGCGTTGTAGTCAGCCTTGTCGTAATCCGACTGGTTGGCGTAAGCCACGCGGCGCGAGCTGTCGATACGGTGCCAAGTGGTGGCGCCGCCCATGCGCAGAGCGATAGTGTCGAAGCGTTTGCCGCCGTAGACCGACAGGTGATAGTTGTCGCTGTCTGCCGATGCCGACTCGCCATTGAGATGGCTCTGGGTGTAGCCAGTGGCAGCACCCACACGCCAGCCGTCGCCGACCTCGGTGTCCAGGCCCAGCAGCACGCCACTGGTGGACGACGAGTAGCCACTGGCGTTGTTGTCACCGCTGACGTTATTGCGCCCACCCAGCAGCTGTACCCAGCCGCCGTTGTCGTGGGTGTCGATCTGCGCGCTGGAATCCAGCGCCTGAGCCTGTTGCAGACGGCCGTTGACCGCTTCACGAATGTAACGGCTGTCGGCCATTTGCGCTGCAGCCACGTCCGAGTGCAGTTGCCCCGAGAGCTGCTTGAATGCGGCCTGCGCCTGGGCCGCCGAGTCTGAGGCCAGCAGGCTTTCATACACTGGGCTACCCGCGCCCAAGGCTTCGGCCGCCGTCGCCACGGCGCGTTCGTTGCGGGTTTGCGCAATGCTGGCAAAGGTCGTCTGGTTACGCGCCACCGCCAGGCTCAGTTGGTTCGGCTGGTAGCTCAACTGCGTGCCAATAAACAGGTAATTGGGCGTAATCGCGGCAAACTGGCCATTGATACCCTGGCTGGCCGTCAGGATATTGAACTGCTGGCCCACCAGGCTACGGGCCTCAGTGGCAGACAGCAGGTTCGGGCTGTTTTCCAGGGACACGGTCACCACACCACCGTTGAGGGTGGCGACGCCGCTGCTCTGGATCTGATCGCTTTGCCCGTTCGGGCCGACTTCCACGGCATATACAGAGCCAGGGTTGAAGGTCACGTCGCCGGTGTGCAGCGTGCCGATCGAATGGCCCGGTGCCACGCGCCCGCCCGTGTTCACGGTCAAGGCGCCGACCGTGCCGTTACCGGCCAGTGTGCCGCCCAACGTGGTCAGTACGCCGTTATCCGCATTGCGGGTGCCCACCGCGCTGCCATCCACGGTCACGGCGGAGGTCAACGAGCCGTCTACCGACAGCTTGCCGCCGCGTACCCAGGTGCTGCCCGAATAGGTGTTCTGGCCTTCGAGCACCAGTTCGCCGTCGCCGGACTTGGCCAGGCTGCCGACGTAGGTCGTGCCGGTGAGCAAATCCTTGCCGCGTGCCAGCGTCGCCTGTTCCCGGGCGTGGCCGATTTCGTATGCAAACTGGTCATCGTCAGAGGCATTGGCGGGCAAGCCGTTGACCCAGCCTTTCTGTTGCTTGGTGGCGGCCCAGGTGGCTTGTTCGGCGGTGTCTTCCACACGGCGGGCGCGGATCGCTTCATCGGAAATCGGGTTGGCCCAGATATCACGCGTACCAGTGGGCAATGCCACCGCCACCGAACCGAGGAACTGCCCCGGCCCTTGCATGGCTTTTTGCAGGTTGGGCAAGCCCCAACCGCTGACCACGCCCGGCACTTGCGGCGTGCCCGGCGCGGCGTCGTGCACCGGCTGCAGGTTGTCGTAGGTGCGGCCACCGGTCAGGTCGCCCACCGGCGTATCGGGACCGTCCGGCGCCTGCAGGCTGGAGGTGGTCAACAACACATCCCGGGCCTGGCTGGCGGTCATGTAAGGGAAGCGCTGTATCACCAGCGCCAGCGCCCCGGAGACGCTCGGCGCAGCCGCCGAGGTGCCGTTGGCATTGGGGATGATTTCCCCTTCAGGCCCGGTGGACGGAATGCCCGAAACGCCCATCACACACCACCACTTCGACGTGCCGCAGCGGTTGTAGACTTGGGCGCTGGTTTCGTCGTAGCCAGTGATCGAGAGGAATTTGCTCTCGATATCCGGCTTGAAAAACGGCAGGTTGGCGTTGGTGTCCGGGTTGGCGCCGTGGCTGTCGTTGCCCGCCGAGATAATCTGGATAAAGGTGTTTTGCCGCGCGGCGTCGGCCATGGCGTCCATCCAGGTTTTCTGCCCGGCGTGGGCCTTGTCCCAGAACGGGCGATAGGCAGCGGTCATGTCGCGCAGGTTGTCGGCAGCGCTGTCGCCTACGTTGCCGAAGTGGTTCTCCACGTCATTGCGCGAATTCTGCCCCCAGCTCTGGTTGACGATCGACACGTTCTTGGCCGCCAGCGCGTTGTAGCTGGCCATGAACGCGTTGTAGTCCAGGTCGTTGGAGCCCTGGAAACGGTTGTCGTCAGTGCCGCCGGTATTGGCGACAAAAATATTCGCGTCAAACGCAATGCCATGCATGCCGGTGCCGTTGCGGCTGGCGCCCAGTACGCCGGACATCTCTGTGCCGTGACCGTCGTTGATGGTCGGGTCGTACTCGCCGGAAATACTGAAGTGCTCGCCTTTTTGGAACTCGCCGTCCGGCGTGTCATGAAGGTAACGCGGGTGGGTGGCGTAGTACTCGCCGGTGGAGGTCACTGCCTGCACACGGTCCTGGCCCTGGGCATTCTTGCCCTGGAATTCGAAGTGTTCAGTGAGGATGCCCGAGTCAAGCACACCGACGTTCACACCCTTGCCGGTCATGCCCAAGGCATAGGCGTAGTACGCGTTGGTGCGATCCAGGCCGGAGTTGACCTGGGCTTCGGGGGTTTTCCAGGTTTGCGCGTTGGCGCTCCAGTCACGGGTGGCGCCAGCCCAGGATTGGCCGGCATTCAGTTGCGCGTTGAGGTTGCTGCTCACACCCGGCTCTACGTAGGTGTAGGGCTTGGCCGCCGGCAGGTTGGCGATAATGGCCTTGGAGAAGTCTAGAATATTGGTGGTATAGCGCCCGCTGTTGCTGAACAGCCGGCTGCGGTAGTAATCCAGGCGCGAGGCGTAGTCCAGCGGGCGTTTGGTATCGCCGAGCATGGCGCCAATGGTGAGGTTTTCCGGTTGCAGCTCGTAGTTTTGCTTGAGAGCCGAATCGAACTTGCCGGACTGTGCGGCAAAGTCCTTGGCGGCCAGGTCGACGATATCGGCGTAGGCAAACCGCAGGTTTTTATACACCTCGGTATTGGGGCCAAACGAGGCGACGGCTTTCCGGAAAGCCGACTCCAGCACTGGCGAGGTGTAGGGGTTGGCGTCATCCGCCCAGGCCATGGAGCCTTGGCCCAGCCACAAGGCCAAGCCAAATGCGATGGGTGTAAGAGGTATCGATCTGGAGTCTGTAGCGCGCTTGCGTTTTTGCGACAAAGTGAAGCCATTACCTGCTGCGTCCATTTTCCTTTCCCTTTGGATATGTGCTTCGTCAATGAGCGATGTATCGGGCTTTTTGTAATAGGCAGGATCACGCGGAAGACCAACGCCGGGTCTTCAATAAGGTGTCGAATCAAAGCGATCGCGTTCCGACGGGTTACGCAGTTTTCTTATAGTTTTCCGCGATAAAAAATGTAACAAAATAATTACAAAGGCGACAAGCACCCAGGACGCATTAACGAAGACAAATGTCGCCCATAGCAAAAACCCCGAATTTCGCGAGAAATCCGGGGTGTTTTGTGGCATTTAGCCACTAACTACAGCATGGGCGATTACAGATGGGATTCGGCGTACTCGGCCAGAATCGAACGTGGTACCCCTTGCAGCGCGATGTGCACGCCGTTCGGGAAGTCTTTGAAGCGTTCCGTCAGGTAGGTCAGCCCGGAGCTGGTCGCGGACAGGTAAGGGGTGTCGATCTGTGCCAGGTTGCCCAGGCACACCACTTTGGAACCGGCGCCGGCACGGGTGATGATGGTTTTCATCTGGTGCGGTGTGAGGTTCTGGCATTCATCGATCAAAATCAGGCTTTGCTGGAAGCTGCGGCCTCGGATGTAGTTGAGGGATTTGAACTGCAACGGCACTTTGCTGAGGATGTAATCGACGCTGCCATGGGTGTTTTCGTCATCCATGTGCAAGGCTTCGAGGTTGTCGGTGATCGCCCCCAGCCACGGTTCCATTTTTTCCGCTTCGGTGCCGGGCAGAAAGCCGATCTCCTGGTCCAGGCCCTGCACGCTGCGGGTGGCGATGATGCGGCGATAACGCTTGGTCACCATGGTCTGCTCGATGGCGGCTGCCAGTGCAAGGATGGTTTTACCCGAACCTGCGGCGCCGGTCAGGTTGACCAAGTGAATGTCCGGGTCGAGCAGCGCATATAGCGCCAGGCTCTGGTAGATATCACGCGGTTTCAGGCCCCAGGCTTCCTGGTGCAACAGGGGTTCCTGATGCAGGTCGAGGATCAGCAGCTTGTCGACCTGGATCTCTTTGATCCAGCCCACAAACCCCTGTTCGTCGATAATGAATTCGTTGATGTGAACGGCCGGCAGGTTGTCGATCAGCTGTACCTGGTGCCAGGTGCGGCCATGGTCCTGGCGGGTTTCGACCTTGCTGACCAGGTCCCAGAAGGAGCCGGTCACGGTGTGATAACCGCGCGACAGCATCGACACATCGTCGACGAGCTGGTCGGTACTGTAGTCCTCGGCAGCGATCCCACACGCTCGTGCCTTGAGGCGCATATTGATGTCTTTGGTCACCAGCACCAGGCGCAGGTCCTTGTCGCGCGCGTGCAGGTCGATCAATTGGTTGATGATTTTGTTGTCGTTGAGGTTTTCCGGCAGCAGGCTGTTGGGCTCGCTGCGCTTGCTCATCAGAATCGACAGCAAGCCCTTCGGCCCGCTTTTGCCACGCTGGATCGGCACGCCGACTTCAACGTCCTCGGGCGAGGCTTCACCCAGGGTCTTGTCGATCAGGCGGATCGCCTGCCGGCATTCGGCGGCCACGCTGTGGTGTCCGCTTTTGAGTTTGTCGAGTTCCTCAAGCACGATCATCGGGATGGCGACGTGGTGTTCTTCGAAGTTAAGCAGTGCGTTTGGATCGTGGATCAATACGTTGGTATCAAGCACATAAAGGATTGGCTGGTCGGAAGAAGGGTTACGTCCATGATCATCCATACTCGGTCACCTTTGTGGGAGCCATTCGACGCAATACCTGGGCGGTGCTGCGCCTCGATTCGACCACCGACTGCACCTGAGTGACGTCAAGTGCAGTGCCCACATGAGGAGTCTTGGAAGACGCCACCTGTGTTGCAGGGTTCGGCGATCTGACTTCGTAATACCGCAAAACCCATGACAGGAAAAAGCACTTTGACGCTTTTTTGAAGTTTATTTTTCAGGATGACGAATAGCACTAGCCGAGTGCCAGTGACCCCGTTAAAGTCGGAAGTCCGCCTGCATCGAAATGCCGCACAAAATCACCCCTGAAATCCCCCATCCCTAACAGGGCCGGGCACTTCAGCGAAATGCCTCCCGGCAGTCCTGCCACCCCAAACCACTTTGCGCCGTTGCCTGCAATAACATCGGCAATGCCACCCGCGCCTTGTCCTGGGTGTCGTGAAACACAATCACGCCTTTGCGCCACAACAGCATCAACGTCAGCACCCGTTGCGCCGACTCATCGGCCTTGAGTTTGCCCGGTTCGTCCTGGGAGTCGATGTCCCACAACGCCACCTGCAACCCCTGAGATTGGAAAAAGCCCTGGCTGTCGGCACGGCGCTGGCCATAGGGCGGGCGAAACAGCGGCACATAGTTTTCCGGCATCAGGTTCTGCACCAACGCAGCGCTGCGGGTAATTGAGCTTTGCCAGTCGACCCAATGGCTGTGGGAGCGGTATTGCCAACCCTGCGTGCCCACACACTGGCCTTGGTACAACGCCTGCACGTCATTGGCAGAACTGCGCTCCACACGGGTTTGCAAACTGCTGCCAAGGGCGAAGAACATGGCGTTCATCTTCTGCTTGCGCAGGTAGTCGGTGAGCCAGTCGGTATTGCCGCTGACCGGCGCCGGGCCGCCGTCGAAGGTCAGCAGGAACAGGCGGTCGTTGAACTCGTCGCCATTGCGTTCGTGGTCACCAAAGCGCAGCACCTCGCTGCTGATCTGCGGGAACAGCGCGGCTTTGCGCAGCAGTTCGTCCAGGTAGCGCTCATGGAAGTTATGGCTGGGGCCGGCCCAGCCTATATAGAAGGAGTTATCGCTGACCTGGAACTTGCCGGCCTGCTCGCGCAGGTCGTCCATGTTTTCCACCAGGTAGCAGAACGAGGCGTCCTCTTCGCAGCTTTGCTGGGCGGCCGTGTAGTTTTCCAGCAAGCGCTGCCAGAGCTGGCGACGCAGGTCGTCGATGGCGGCCAGGTTAATGATCTTCAGGCCCAGGCGCTGCTTCAGGGCAATTTCGTCCTGGGCTTCGCTGGCCAGCAAGCCATGGGCGAACATCAGGATCTCAGCGCGTGAGGCGACGTCGAACAGCGCCGGGCTGCTGAGCTTTTCCGGCCAGGTGCTGCGGTCCAGGCTGGCGACATCCACCGGCGCGGCGCTGGCGTTCAGGCACAGTAAGCAGGCTGACAATAATAGTGCTAGGCGCACGCAGGGTCTCCCTCTCCAGAGTTACCGCCCATCATAGCGGATCGTGCCTATCGCCATCATAGGTGGAGTCAAACCACTCAACCCCCTAGAATCCCTGCCACGATTACAGGAGCCAACTTCATGCTGATGGTGATTTCCCCCGCCAAAACCCTCGACTTCGAGTCAAAGCCGGCAACCCCACGCTTCACCCAGCCGCAATACCTCGACCACTCCCAGGAGCTGATCGAACAATTGCGCGAATTGAGCCCGGCGCAAATCAGCGAGTTGATGCACGTCTCCGATAAAATCGGTGGCCTCAATGCCGCCCGTTTCGGCAGTTGGACCCCGGCCTTCACGCCGGCCAATGCCAAGCAGGCGCTGCTGGCGTTCAAGGGCGACGTCTACACCGGCCTGAATGCCGAGACCTTCAGCGATGCCGATTTCAGCTACGCCCAGGACCACCTGCGCATGCTTTCGGGCCTCTACGGCCTGCTGCGTCCGCTGGACCTGATGATGCCGTACCGCCTGGAGATGGGCACCAAGCTGCCCAACGCTCGCGGCAAAGACCTCTATGCCTTCTGGGGCACGCGCATCAGCGAATGGCTCAATGAAGCGCTGGCCGAACAAGGCGACGACGTGCTGCTCAACCTGGCCTCCAACGAGTACTTCTCGGCGGTCAAGCGCACTGCCCTGAACGCACGCATCATCAACACCGAGTTCAAGGACCTGAAGAACGGCCAGTACAAGATCATCAGCTTCTACGCCAAAAAGGCGCGGGGCATGATGAGCCGTTTTGTGATTGAAGAGCGCATCAATGATCCTGCCAAGCTCAAAGCGTTTGATGTGCAGGGTTACCGCTTCAATGCCGAACAGTCCAAGCCGGATAATTTGGTGTTTCTGCGCGATCACGCACCGGAATAGGGCCCTGATACGTCCCCAGCGACACTAAAGATCCAATGTGGGAGCGGGCTTGCTCGCGAATGCGGTCTGTCAGTAATAGATACTCTGACTGATACACCGCATTCGCGAGCAAGCCCGCTCCCACAGTTTTGTCTGCATTTCACGCCCCGAATCGTCATTTGTTTGGCGCCAAAAAATCAGCGGGCAGATTCCTAACGAATCTTTCACTCGACATTCGTCATTTTTTTTCGTAGTGGCACTATTTTTTTCAAACACTAGTGGCATAAAACTATCCCCTCTCTTCAACTCCCCATAACC
Organism: Pseudomonas sp. KBS0710; assembly: GCF_005938045.2. GTDB lineage: Bacteria > Pseudomonadota > Gammaproteobacteria > Pseudomonadales > Pseudomonadaceae > Aquipseudomonas. The sequence goes on from NZ_VCCF02000001.1 coordinate 4,704,028, forward strand.
ACTCGCCCAAATAGCAAGTGCTATCAATATAGTACCAGTGCCATCTTTTCTAATATTTCAAGAAATTTCCGAAAACAGGATGAGCGGCCAGGAACTTCACCCTGAAGCACCGCTCATACCACCGGTAACGAAATTCTCTGTTGCTGTAAGAGATGACTTACATGACCAACCCACGGAAGTAGCAAAGTTGTCATATTTCAACTTTGACTCAGGAGTCATATTACCCATTGATTAATTGATAGCGGCAACAAGGATGAATTGCCACACACTATAAGGCCAAGGCCAAGCTTCCCCTAATGGGTCAGTGATACAACCCAAGGCATTGATATTTAAAGGCTATCAGCCTCTATCAAGGCCCTGCGGCACTGACGCCAGGCCCTTCTCCCAGGAAGGCCGGCTGCATTTCAGGGCAAGCTCCAATAACAAGGCCACGTTGCGCACACCTTGGGTGCACTTATTAGTCACTCGTCATTAAACATGCCTGCACGCGGTAAGTCGGCGTCTATTCGCCTAACTTTCGCGGCATCAGTGACGCTTGCAAACATGAACTCCAGCCATCTAATGGCCTGTATTAAACAACGAGGTAATTGCGATGCGCATCAGCATATTTGGTTTGGGTTACGTTGGCGCAGTCTGTGCCGGTTGCCTGTCTGCCCGTGGCCATGAAGTGGTCGGCGTAGACATCTCCAAGGATAAGATCGACCTGATCAACGCGGGTAAATCGCCGATCGTTGAGCCGGGTCTGGGCGAACTGTTGAGCCAAGGCATCGCAAACGGTCGACTGCGTGGCACTACCAACTTCGCCGACGCCATCCGCGATACCGACCTGTCGATGATTTGCGTGGGCACGCCGAGCAAGAAGAACGGCGACCTGGAGCTCAACTACATCGAAGCGGTATGCCGCGAGATCGGTTTTGTCCTGCGTGACAAAACCACCCGCCACACCATTGTGGTGCGCAGCACCGTATTGCCGGGCACCGTGGCCAATGTGGTGATCCCGATCCTGGAAGATTGCTCCGGCAAAAAAGCCGGTGTCGACTTCGGCGTGGCGGTGAACCCTGAGTTCCTGCGTGAATCCACCGCCATCGCCGACTACGACCTGCCGCCGATGACCGTCATCGGTGAATTCGACAAAGCTTCCGGCGATGTCCTGCAGTCGCTGTACGAAGAACTCGACGCGCCGATCATCCGCAAGGACATCGCGGTCGCCGAGATGATCAAGTACACCTGCAACGTGTGGCACGCCACCAAGGTCACCTTCGCCAACGAAATCGGCAACATCGCCAAGGCCGTCGGCGTCGATGGTCGTGAAGTGATGGAAGTGGTGTGCCAGGACAAGACCCTCAACCTGTCCCAGTACTACATGCGCCCAGGTTTCGCCTTCGGCGGCTCATGCCTGCCCAAAGACGTACGCGCCCTCACCTACCGCGCCAGCTCGCTGGACGTGGAAGCGCCGTTGCTCAACTCGCTGATGCGCAGTAACGAATCCCAGGTGCAGAACGCCTTCGATATCGTCGCCGGCCACGACAAACGCAAAGTCGCCCTGCTGGGCCTGAGCTTCAAGGCCGGCACCGACGACCTGCGCGAAAGCCCGCTGGTGGAACTCGCGGAAATGCTGATCGGCAAGGGCTTTGACCTGAGCATCTACGACAGCAACGTCGAATACGCCCGTGTCCACGGCGCGAACAAGGACTACATCGAAGGCAAGATCCCGCATGTGTCGTCGCTGCTCAACTCCGACTTCGACGACGTAATCAACAACTCCGATGTGATCATCCTCGGCAACCGTGACGAGAAATTCCGTGCCCTGGCGCACAACGCTCCCCACGGCAAACAGGTGATCGACTTGGTGGGCTTCATGTCCCAGGCCACCAGTGTCAGTGGCCGTACCGAAGGCATTTGCTGGTAACAGCGACGGCAAGTTTCGGGTTGCACGTGTCTTCATCCCCAGCGCGTGCAGCCTGAAGCCTCCTTCCCTTCCGGATGACGCTTATGTCCAAGTTAAAACATGTATTACTGCAATCGGCCGGCTGGTTGTTCTTCCTCAGCCTGCTGATGGGGCTCGCCCTGCTGTTGCCGGCGAGTACGTTCGACTCGCAGTCGAAGAATTTTATTTTCCTGATTGGCGCCGTCGGTATCTGGCGCTACTCGATGGGTGCTACGCATTTCTTTCGCGGCATGCTGTTCCTGTACGTGGTCTACCCGCACTTGCGCCGCAAAGTGCGCAAGCTGGGCAAGGCTGCCGACCCGTCCCATGTGTTCCTGATGGTCACCAGTTTCCGTATCGACGCGCTGACCACCGCGCAGGTCTACAGCTCGGTGATTCGCGAGGCCATCGAGTGTGGTTTCCCGACCACCGTGGTGTGCTCGCTGGTGGAAATGTCCGATGAGCTGCTGGTGAAAAGCCTGTGGGAACGCATGAACCCGCCGGAGCGCGTAAAGCTCGACTTCGTGCGCATCGCCGGCACCGGCAAACGCGACGGCCTGGCCTTTGGCTTCCGCGCTATCTCCCGCCACCTGCCGGACGACCGCGCAGTGGTTGCCGTGATCGATGGCGACACCGTGCTCGCCGAAGGTGTAGTGCGCAAGACCGTGCCGTGGTTCCAACTGTTCGGCAATGTCGGCGGCCTCACCACCAACGAATTCTGTGAAGTACGCGGCGGCTACATCATGAGCGAGTGGCACAAGCTGCGCTTCGCCCAGCGCCACATCAACATGTGCTCCATGGCCCTGTCCAAGCGCGTGCTGACCATGACCGGGCGCATGTCCGTATTCCGTGCCAGCGTGGTCACCGACCCGGGCTTTATCGCCGACGTGGAAAGCGACTCGCTGCAACACTGGCGCCTGGGCCGCTTCAAGTTTTTGACCGGCGATGACAAGTCGAGCTGGTTCAGCCTGATGCGCCTGGGCTACGACACCTTCTACGTGCCGGACGCCGCGATCAATACGGTGGAACACCCGCCGGAAAAAAGCTTTATCAAGGCCAGCCGCAAGCTGATGTTCCGCTGGTACGGCAACAACCTGCGCCAGAACTCCCGCGCGCTCGGCCTGGGTGTTGGCCGCCTGGGTCTGTTCACCAGCGTGGTGCTGTTCGACCAGCGCGTATCGATGTGGACTTCCTTGCTCGGCCTGACCGTGGCGATCATCGCCACGTTCAAATACGGCGGCGCATTCATCCTCGCGTACCTGCTGTGGATCGGTATCACCCGCCTGATCCTGACCCTGTTGCTGTCGTGCTCCGGCCACAAGATCGGCCCGGCGTACCCGTTGATTCTCTATTACAACCAGATCATGGGCGCGCTGGTGAAGATCTACGTGTTCTTCCGCCTTGATCAACAGTCCTGGACCCGCCAGGACACCAAACTGACCCGCGATTTGGCCAGCTTTCAACGTTGGTTCAACACCTGGTCGTCTCGGACCATGACCTTCTCCGCCGGCAGCATTTTCGTCGCCGTGCTGCTGATGATGGTCTGACCCAGCCAAGCCTGAATTAACTAGGAAATCGAACATATGAACAGCCCAGTAAACGCCAACGTTGTCCACGAATCCGAAGCCCAGCGCCAACATGCCCGGGTCAAAATCCCGGCCAAGCTGCGTTTTTTCAACACCGACCGCACCCAGACCGAAGCACGGGTGATCGACCTGTCCGCCGGTGGCCTGGCGTTCACCGCCACCCAGCCGCTGACCGTCGGTGAAGTGCATAAGGGCCGCTTGCAGTTTGTAATCGATAACCTCGGTTTGGCGATGGACGTGGAGCTGCAAATCCGCTCCTACGACCGCCAGAGCGGCCGCACCGGTTGCCAGTTCCAGAACCTCGACGCCCAGGATATTTCCACCTTGCGTCACCTGATCACTTCGCACCTGTCCGGCGACATCGTGACCATGGGCGACGTGCTGGCCACGCTGCAACGCGACAACTTCACCAAGGCGCGCAAGGTCAAGGACGGCGGCAGCGGCATGAGCGCGTTCGGTCGCCTGCGTGCCGTAGTGTTCAGCGCCGGGATCTTCATTGTCGGCCTCGCCGCGTTCGGTTTTGTATTCAAGTCGGTGTACGGCATGTACTTCGTCAGCCATGCCCAGGCCGGCCTCGTCAGCGTGCCCGGCATGAACGTGACCATGCCGCGCGACGGCACCGTGCAAAGCCTGCTCAAAGGCGACGCGGTTGCGGCCAAAGGCGCGCCACTGGCGACGTTCAGCACCAGCATGCTCGATGTGCTCAAGGGCCATCTGGACGAAGACCAATTGCAACCGGCCAAGGTTGAAGAGCTGTTCGGCAAGCAAATGACCGGCACCCTCACCTCGCCGTGCGATTGCGTGGTCGCCCAGCAATTGGTCGCCGACGGCCAGTACGCCAGCAAGGGCGATGTGATCTTCCAACTGGTGCCACGCGGCAGCCAGGCCAATGTGGAAGCGCGCTTTACCTATCGCCAGTTCGGTGACGTACGCCCAGGTACACAGGTGAGCTTCCAGGTGGCCGACGAAGAACAGCTGCGCACCGGCACCATCGTCAGCAGCACCAGCCTGAACAGCGCCGACCTGTCCTCCGACATTCGCGTGCAGATCAAGCCGGACGCGCCGCTGGACAGCACCTATGCAGGCCGCCCGGTGGAAGTCACCAGCGACCGTGGCCCTTCGCTGAACTGGCTGATCGATAAAGCCATGGCCCACGGTCTGTAAGCGGAGGACATGCCTGTGATGACTCTCTCAAATATACCCAGGTCAATGTGGGAGCGGGCTTGCTCGCGAAAGCAGTTTGTCAGCCAACACATGTACCAACTGACAGGGCCCCTTCGCGAGCAAGCCCGCTCCCACATTGGATCTCTGTGCACATTGGCATTGGCGGTCTCTCTGGCCGGTTGCGCCGGTCTGCCCGATCAGCGCCTGGCCAATGAAGCTCTAAAGCGCGGCGACACCGTGACCGCCCAGCAGAATTACCAGCAGTTGGCAGACCTGGGTTACAGCGAAGCCCAAGTCGGCCTGGCTGACATCCAGGTCGCCACCCGCGATCCCGAGCAGATCCGCCAGGCCGAGGCTACTTATCGCGCGGCCGCCGACACCTCGCCGCGTGCCCAGGCACGCCTGGGTCGCCTGCTGGTGGCCAAACCCGGCGCTACCGAAGCTGAACAACACGAAGCCGAAGGCCTGTTGAAAAAAGCCTTTGCCAATGGCGAAGGCAACACCCTGATCCCGCTGGCGATGCTGTACCTGCAATACCCGCACAGCTTTCCCAACGTGAACGCCCAGCAACAGATCAGCAAATGGCAGGCGGCGGGTTACCCGGAAGCAGGTCTGGCCCAGGTACTGCTGTATCGCACCCAGGACACCTACGACCAGCATCTGGATGATGTGGAGCGCATCTGCAAGGCGGCGCTGAACACCACCGATATCTGCTACGTCGAACTGGCCACGGTCTACCAGAAAAAAGCCGCGCCGGACAAACAAGCCGAGTTGCTCAAGCAGCTGGAAGCAGGCTACGCCCGTGGCACCGTCACCGCCCAACGGGTCGACAGCGTAGCCCGCGTATTGGGTGATGCGACCCTCGGCCAGCCGGACGAAAAAACCGCCCAGGCGCTGCTGGAAAAAATCGCCCCCGGCTACCCAGCCTCCTGGGTCAGCCTGGCGCAACTGCTCTACGACTTCCCCGAACTGGGCGACGTCGACCAGATGATGAAGTACCTGGACAACGGCCGCGCCGCTGACCAGCCGCGCGCCGAGCTGTTGCTGGGCAAGCTCTACTACGAAGGCAAGTGGGTGCCGGCAGACGCCAAGGCCGCCGAGGCACATTTCGAAAAAGCCGTGGGCCGTGAAGTCGCGGCCGATTACTACCTCGGCCAGATCTATCGCCGTGGCTACCTGGGCAAGGTCTATTCGCAAAAAGCCCTCGACCACTTGCTGACCGCTGCGCGTAACGGCCAAAACAGCGCCGACTTCGCCATCGCGCAATTGTTTTCCCAAGGCAAGGGCACCAAGCCCGACCCATTGAACGCCTATGTCTTCAGCCAATTGGCCAAAGCCCAGGACACGCCAGAAGCCAATGACCTGGCCACGCAGCTCGAAGCCCCGCTCACGCCAGAGCAACGCGCCGAAGGCCAACGCCTGGTGCAACAGGAACTGGCCACGCGCGGCACCCTGGCCCAGAGCACGCTGCAACTGCACGCCCTGCAAGAAGAAGACGGCGAGGAATCCCTATGAAGCTCAACCCATTCGTCAAGGCCGGAATCGGCCTGACCTTCGCCCTGCTGTGGTCGTGCCCGACCCTGGCCGCGCTCACCGAAGCCAAGAACTTCGGCCTGGAAGTCAAAGCCACCGCACAGTCCGAAGATGACCGCGACCTCGGCACGCAAAAAGGCGGCGACGTCAACGGCATCGGCCTCGACCTGCGCCCGTGGGTCTACGGCGAAAGCGGCGCGTGGAGCGCCTACGCCATGGGCCAGGCCGTGACCTCCAGCGACATCATCGAGACCGACACCCTGCAACAGTCCGCCGATGACACTACCGAGCAATCGAGCAACGACGACCGCAAGGCCAAGAAAAACTACCTGGCCCTGCGCGAGTTCTGGGTCGGCTACAGCGGTTTTACGCCCTACCCCGGCGAGATCCTCAAGTTCGGTCGCCAGCGCCTGCGCAATGACGACGGCCAATGGCGCGACACCAATATCGAAGCGCTGAACTGGACCTTCGACACCACCTTGCTCAAGGCCAATGTGGGCGCCGCCGAACGCTTCAGCGAATACCGCACCGACCTCAAGGAACTGTCGCCCAAGGACAAGGACCGTCAGCATTTCTACGCCGACGCCGCCTACCAGTGGACGCCGGGCCAGTGGATCGGCCTGCGCGGTCATCACACCCATGACGACGGCAAGCTCGACTACGCCGAACCCGGCGTGGCCAGCGACCCGTTGGACAAGCGCGAAAACGGCGACCTGACCTGGCTCGGCATCGAAGCCAACAGCGATGCCTACAGCTTGAACAACAGAAATACCGTCAACTACTGGGCCAGCGTCACCGGCATGAAAGGCAACCGCGACACGGTCAACGCCCTCAACGCCGACGGCACCCGCCCAACCCAGGCCAAGCGCAGCGACGACGTGAATGGCTGGGCCACCGATATCGGCGTGCGCCTGCGCCTCGACCCGCAGTGGCAAGTCGGTGCGGCCTATTCCCGTGCCAGCGCCGAATACGAACAGAACGGCTTGCAAAGCAACCGTTCGAACTGGACCGGCACCCAGTCCCGCGTGCATCGCTTTGGCGAGGCGTTTCGCGGTGAGATGAACAACATGCAGTCCATGAGCCTTTTCGGTTCCTGGCAGCTGCGCGAGGACTACGACGCCAGCCTGGTTTATCACAAGTTCTGGCGTGTGGACGGTAACAAGCCGGTGGGCAGCAACGGCATCGATGCGGTGCAGAACAACACCGACGACGTGACCGGCGCGATCCTGTCCAGCACCTCGTTACCGCTGGAAGACGGCAAGAAAGACCTGGGTCAGGAGATGGACCTGGTGGTCACCAAGTACTTCAAGAAAGGCCTGCTGCCGGCCGCGCTCAGCCAGTCGATCGACGAGCCGTCGGCGCTGGTGCGCTTTCGTGCAGGCGTGTTCAAGCCGGGCGATGCCTATGGCAGCCAGGTCGACTCGTACATGCACCGCGCGTTTGTCGACGTGATCTGGAAATTCTGATGGGAGCCTGCGCAATGAATGCTCAAAGCCTACTCGTCGCGGCAATGCTGATGGCCAGCGCCACAGCCTTTGCCGATACGGCGGCCAAGGCGCCGACCATCGCCAAGGAACTGCAACAGGCCAAGACCTACACCATTTCCAGCCCGCCCACCGCGCCGCTGGAACTGCCCAAGCCTGCGTTGCCGGACCTGACTGGCTACACCGCTGCGGCGATGGAAAAGAAGATCGTGCGCAGCAAGCCCGGCAAAGTCAGCATCCGCCGCATGATGCAGGAAGACGCGCTCAAGGACTTTATCGGCGGCGATAACAAGATGGCCGAATGGGTGGTGCGCCAGCACGGCATTCCCCAGGCGATCTTTGTCGACGACGGCTACATGAACCTCAAGGACCTGCTCGGCAAAGTGCCCAAGCAGTACCTCAGCGAAACCTCGCCGGGTGTGTTTTTGGCCAAGCTGCCGATTGTGGTCGGGCGCAAGGGCATCCTCGACATCGACAAAAAGACCCAGGAGCTGCGCCTGTCCCAACAGGCGGGTTCGTTCCTGATCAACGACGGCCAGTTGTTTGTGCGTGACACCAAAATCACCGGCTGGGACGAAAAATCCAACGGCCCGGCGCTGTTCAAGTCGCCCAAGGAATTTCGCCCGTTCCTGCTGGCCTGGGGCGGCACCGAGACCTACATCTCCAAGACCAAGATGGCCAGCTTCGGCTACGCCAACAGTAAGTCTTACGGGGTGAGTATTTCCCAGTACACGCCGAACATGGCCAAGGTACTCAAGCGCGCCGAACCGACCGGCTGGATCATCGATTCCGAGTTCTCGGACATGTGGTACGGCTTCTACTGCTACGAGACCACCGGCTTTGTGATCAAGGGCAACACCTACAAAGACAACATCGTCTACGGCATCGACCCGCACGACCGTTCCCACGGCCTGATCATTGCCGACAACACCGTCTACGGCACCAAGAAGAAGCACGGGATCATTATTTCCCGTGAGGTCAACGACAGCTTCATCTTCAACAACCGCAGCTACGACAACAAGCTCTCGGGCCTGGTGATCGACCGTAACAGCGTCAACAACCTGATCGCCGACAACGAGATCTACCGCAACCACACCGACGGCATCACCCTCTACGAGAGCGGCGACAACCTGTTGTGGGGCAACAAGGTCATCGCCAACCGTCGCCACGGCATCCGCGTGCGTAACAGCGTGAATATTCGCCTGTACGAGAACACTGCCATGGCCAACGGGCTGACCGGCGTGTACGGGCACATCAAGGACTTGACCGATACCGACCGCGACATCGCCCTCGACCCGTTTGACGCGAAAGTCTCGCTGATCGTGGTCGGCGGTGAGCTGGCCGGCAACGGCAGCGGGCCGCTGTCGATTGATTCGCCGTTGAGCATTGAGCTGTACCGCGTGTCGATGCTGGCGCCGACCAAATCCAGCGGCATCAGCTTTGCCGGTGTGCTGGGCGATCGCCAGGAAGAGATTCTCGACCTGCTGGTGCGCCAGCAGAAAGCCGTGCTGATCGACCCTGTCGAACGCCAGACCCAAATGCTGGACTGAGGATGACCCTTATGCACCCACACATGATCAAACTGCTGAGCCTCTCGGGTCTGACCCTCGGCCTGCTCGCGGCCAGCCAGGGCGTGCGCGCCGACGAAATCAAGGCACCGACCTTTACCGCCGAGCCGTGCTGCAGCCTGTGCCCGGCCGCCCATGACGCAAAGAACTACACCACGCGCTACCAGCAGAACTTCACCACCCTGGTGCAAGCCCAGGGCGACTGGCTGTTCCGTACCCAGGAAGATTTGCGTACCGAATTCGACACCAGCCCCGCAGGCTACAAACGCATGCAGCAACTGCACGACGCGTTCAAGGCCAAGGGCGTGGAACTGGTGGTGGTGTACCAGCCGACCCGAGGCCTGGTGAACCGCAACAAGCTCAACCCCGAGGAAAAAGCCGCGTTTGATTTTGACAAGGCACTGGGCAACTACAAAACCATGCTCGGCCGTTTCGCCAAGATGGGTTATGTGGTGCCGGACTTGTCACCGTTGACCAACGAACAGTTGCCCGATGAACTGCCGGCCCACGATTTCTACTTCCGTGGTGACCAGCACTGGACCCCATACGGCGCCCAACGCACGGCAAAAATCGTCGGTGCCAAAGTACGCGCCATGCCCGAGTTTGCCGATATTCCCAAGCGCGAGTTCGAGACCAAACGCTCTGGGCGCATGGGCAAGACCGGCACCCTGCACAACATGGCCGGGCAACTGTGCGGCACCAGCTACGCGATCCAGTACATGGACCAATTCACCACCGAGCCCAAAGGCGAAGCCGGTGACGGCGACTTGTTCGGCGACTCGGGTAACCCGCAGATCACCCTGGTGGGCACCAGCCACAGTGGCAAGAACTACAACTTCGCCGGCTTCCTGGAGCAGGAAATCGGTGCCGACATCCTCAACGTCGCCTTCCCCGGCGGCGGCCTGGAAGGCTCGATGATCCAATACCTGGGCAGCGACGAGTTCCAGAAAACCCCGCCGAAAATCCTTATCTGGGAATTCTCGCCGCTGTACCGCCTCGACCAGGAAACCATCTACCGCCAGATGATGGCGCTGCTCGATAACGGCTGCGAAGGCAAGCCGGCGCAAATGAGCGCCAGCACCACGCTCAAACCCGGCAAGAACGAATTGATGGTCAACAGCTCGAACAAAGACCTGCGCAACGCCAACCATCAGGTCGATATCCGCTTCGCCGACCCGTCGGTGAAAACCCTGCAAGCCACCCTCTGGTACATGAACGGGCGCCACGAGGACATCAAGATCGAGAAACCCGAAACATCCGATACAGACGGGCGTTTCGCCTTTGAACTGCGCACCGATGAAGACTGGGCCTCGCAGAACTTGCTGGCCGTGGAAGTGCAAGGCCCCGAAGCGGGCACTGCCGCGCAGAAAGTCGAAGCGAAAATTTGCACACGCAATGTGTTCCCGGCGAGTGGTCAACAGACCGCCCAGCTAGGGAAGTGAGGTTACTTATGCAGAAGTTATTGATTCCAACGCTGCTGGGCCTGGCGATGTTCGCAGGTACAGTCAACGCCGCCGCCCCACTGCGCCCACCCCAGGGTTATTTCGCCCCGGTGGAAGCATTCAAGACCGGCGACTTCAAGAATGACTGCGACGCCATGCCGGCGCCGTACACCGGTTCGCTGCAATTTCGCAGCAAGTACGAAGGCTCGGACAAGGCCCGCGCCACCCTGAATGTGCAATCGGAAAAAGCCTTCCGCGACAGCACTGCCGACATCACCAAGCTGGAAAAAGACACCAGCAAGCGCGTGATGCAGTTTATGCGCGACGGCCGCCCGGAGCAGTTGGAATGCACACTCAACTGGCTTACGAGCTGGGCCAAGGCAAATGCATTGATGTCCAAGGACTTCAACCACACCGGCAAGTCGATGCGCAAATGGGCGCTGGGCAGCATGGCTTCGGCCTATGTACGCCTGAAGTTCTCCGACTCGCACCCGCTGGCCAACCACCAGCAGGAATCACAGTTGATCGAAGCCTGGTTCAACAAGCTCGCCGATCAAGTCGTCAGCGACTGGGACAACCTGCCGCTGGATAAAACCAACAACCACTCCTACTGGGCCGCGTGGTCGGTGATGGCCACGTCCATCGCCACCAACCGCCGCGACCTGTTTGATTGGGCCGTGAAGGAATACAAGGTCGGCGCCAATCAGGTGGATGCCCAGGGCTTCTTGCCCAACGAATTGAAGCGTCAGCAACGCGCCTTGGCGTACCACAACTACGCGCTGCCGCCGCTGTCGATGATCGCCAGCTTTGCCCTGGTCAACGGTGTGGACCTGCGCCAGGAAAACAACGGCGCGCTCAAACGCCTGGGCGACAAGGTGCTGGCCGGGGTGAAAGACCCGGACATCTTCGAGCAGAAGAACGGCAAGGAACAGGACATGAAGGACCTCAAGGAAGACATGAAATTTGCCTGGCTTGAGCCCTTCTGCACCCTCTACACCTGCGCACCGGAGGTGCTTGAGCGCAAGCACGGCATGCAGCCGTTCAAGACCTTCCGCCTCGGCGGTGACCTGACCAAGGTCTACGACCCGACGCACGAAAAAGGCAATAAAGGTTCCTGAAAAAACAACTGACGAAACTGGGTCCCAGTGTGGGAGCGGGCTTGCTCGCGAAGGCGGAGTGTCAGTCAACACATCCGTTACAGAACCACCGCTTTCGCGAGCAAGCCCGCTCCCACAGTTTGAGCCGGTTTCGTCAGTAGGAATGTAGTAGCGCCCTCCCGCGAAATCGTGGGGGGTTTGGGGAGGGCCGTTGGCCCTTGACTGTTGGTTAAACATGGAGAGATCGGGATGGTTTTCTCGTCCAATGTGTTCCTGTTTTTGTTCTTGCCGATCTTTCTCGGCTTGTACTACTTGAGCGGGCAACGCTATCGCAATCTGCTGCTGCTGATTGCCAGCTACGTGTTCTACGCCTGGTGGCGAGTGGACTTCCTGGCACTGTTCGCCGCCGTCACGCTGTGGAACTACTGGATCGGCCTCAAGGTCGGTGCGGCGGGCGTGCGCACCAAACCGGCCCAGCGCTGGCTATTGCTCGGCGTGGCTGTCGACCTGTGCATTCTCGGCTACTTCAAGTACGCCAACTTCGGCGTCGACAGCATCAATGTGATGATGAAGTCGGTGGGCCTGGAGCCGTTTATCCTCACCCACGTGCTGTTGCCGATTGGCATCTCGTTCTACATCTTCGAGTCCATCAGCTACATCATCGACGTGTACCGTGGCGACACCCCGGCGACCCGCAACCTCATCGACTTTGCGGCGTTCGTGGCGATCTTCCCGCACCTGATTGCAGGTCCCGTGTTGCGCTTTCGCGACCTGGCCGACCAGTTCAACAACCGTACACACACCCTCGACAAGTTCTCCGAGGGCTGCACGCGGTTTATGCAGGGTTTCATCAAGAAGGTCTTTATCGCCGACACCCTGGCGGTGGTGGCCGACCACTGCTTCGCCCTGCAAAGCCCCACCACGGGTGACGCCTGGCTCGGCGCGCTGGCCTACACCGCGCAGCTGTACTTCGACTTCTCCGGCTACAGCGACATGGCCATCGGCCTGGGCTTGATGATGGGTTTCCGCTTTATGGAAAACTTCAAGCAGCCGTACATCAGCCAGTCGATCACCGAGTTCTGGCGGCGCTGGCACATCAGCCTGTCGACCTGGCTGCGTGACTATCTGTACATCACCCTGGGCGGCAACCGTAAAGGCACGCTGACCACCTACCGCAACCTGTTCCTGACCATGCTGCTCGGCGGTCTGTGGCACGGCGCAAACATCACCTACATCGTGTGGGGTGCCTGGCACGGCATGTGGCTGGCGATTGAAAAAGCCATCGGCCTGAATACCGCGCCACGCAGTTTCAATCTGCTGCGCTGGGCCTTCACCTTCCTGCTAGTGGTCATGGGCTGGGTGATCTTCCGCGCCGAAAACCTGCACGTCGCCGGGCGCATGTACGGCGCGATGTTCAGCTTTGGCGAATGGTCGCTGTCGGAACTCAACCGCGCCAGCCTCACCGGCCTGCAAGTGGCAACCCTGGTGGTGGCCTACGCAACATTGGCGTTCTTTGGCCTGCGCGACTTCTACACCAACCGCCCTGCCGAAAAAGCCAAACCCGCCGACCCGAGCCTGATCAAAGCAGTACCGGGCGACAACCCCGGCAGCATCCACCAGCCCGGTTTCAGCGTGGGCCAGGACGCCGCCGTGCAACCGGCCTACTGGACCGCTGACTGGCCACGCTACGCCATGCGCGCCACGGTGCTGCTGCTGTTCGTGGCGTCGATTCTGAAACTGTCGGCGCAGAGTTTCTCGCCGTTCCTTTACTTCCAATTTTGAGGGAGCCGACCATGACCCGTTCATTTCGCGTCCTCTATATCACGCTGTTCCTGCTGGTGCTGCTGGCTCTGGGCGCTTGGTCGCTGCGCAGCTTCTTCGGCTTCAGCACCAACGCCGACGCCACCGTGCTCAACGGGCGCTGGACCAAGGCCGTCGAGACGCACTACGACGATGAGTTCCCGATCAAGCGCCTGGGCACCAACCTCTGGGCGGCGCTGGACTACAAGCTGTTCAATGAAGGCCGACCCGGCGTGGTGCTGGGCCGCGACCACTGGCTGTACAGCGACGAGGAATTCAACCCCATCGTCAACGAAGACCAGAACCTGCAAGGCAACTACGCGCTGGTCGAAGGCGTGCGCCAGAAGCTCAAGGCCCAGGGCATCCAACTGGTGATGGCGATCGTGCCGGCCAAGGTGCGCCTGTACCCGGAACACGTAGGTGAAGTGAAACCGGCGCGCATCCACGCCAACCTGTACGAGGACTTCCACGCCCGTGTGGCGGCCGACAAGATCATCGCGCCGGACCTGCTTGGCCCGCTGCAACAGGCCAAGCTTGGCGGCACGCAAGTGTTCCTGCGCACCGACACCCACTGGACCCCGGACGGCGCGGAAATCGCTGCCAAACAGTTGGCCAAGACCATTGCCGACAAGACGCCACTGAGCGGCGAGCCGCAGCGCTTCGTCACAGAAGCCGAAAAAACCGAACCGCACAAAGGCGACCTGCGCCTGTTTCTGCCGCTGGACCCGCTGTTCGAAAACCTGATGCCGCCTAAAGAGCCGCTGCAAAAACGCGTCACGCACCTGGCGGAAAACAAAGGCGACGACGCGCTGTTTGCCGACAGCGAAACCCCAGTGGCATTGGTGGGCACCAGCTACAGCGCCAACCCCAACTGGAACTTCGTCGGCGCACTCAAGCAAGCCTTGCACAGCGACGTCATCAACTACTCCGAAGACGGCCATGGCCCGATCCTGCCGATGCTCAGCTACCTGAAAAGCGATGACTTCAAGAACAGCCCGCCACAGGTGCTGATCTGGGAGTTCCCGGAACGTTATCTGCCCGTCAACAACGAAATCGGTGATGCCGACCCGCAGTGGGTTGCGCAGCTTAAACAAGCCGGTTCGCGCCAACAGAACATGGCAATCAACACTTTCAAAAAATCCGAGACGCCCGACCGGGCGCAAAACTGAAAGAGAGGTAACTCACATGACTTTCACTACAACTCCTCGTCGTCTCGCTAAAACCCTGGCTATCGCAGCGGGCATGAGCTTCGTATCGATGTCTGCCTTCGCCGGTGGCGACGCCGCCCTGTACGGCCCGACGGCGCCAAAAGGCTCCAGCTTCGTGCGGGTCTACAACGCGTCGAACCAGGAAGTCAGCGCCACCGTCGGCGCGACCAATTTGAGCGATGTTGCGCCGCTGGCCAGCAGTGACTTCAGCTTCATGCCGGGCGGCGACTACAGCGCCAAGGTCGGCAGCCAGACCGTACCGGTCAAGCTCGCGGCCGATCACTACTACACCCTGGTTAACAGCGGCAGCGGCCAGCCGCAGCTGATCGAAGAGCCGCCGTTCAAGAACAAGCAAAAATCCCTGGTGCGCGTGCAGAACCTCAGCGACAAGGCCCTGACCCTGAAAACCGCCGATGGCAAGACCGACGTGGTCAAGTCGGTGGCCGCCAAGGGCCGTGGCGAACGTGAGATCAACCCGGTGAAAGTGAGCCTGGCGTTGTATGACGGTGACAAGAAAGTCGGCGATGTGAAGCCGGTGGCTTTGGAACGTGGTGAAGCGGCGGTGCTGTATGTGACCGGCTCGGGTTCGAGCATTTCGCCAGTGTGGGTCAAGCGCCCCGTGTCGACCCGCTGATTAGCTTTTCAATTTGACGCTCCTCCTGTGGGAGGGGGCTTGCTCGCGAATACGGTGGTTCAGCAACAGATGTGCTGACTGATACGCCGCTTTCGGGAGCAAGCCCCCTCCCACAGGCTCTGACCCAAATCGATTCAAGGAGAAACACCCATGATCCCAGTAATCCTTTCCGGTGGTAGCGGCTCACGTCTTTGGCCGCTTTCCCGCAAACAGTTCCCCAAGCAATTCCTGGCCCTGACCGGCGAGCACACGCTGTTCCAGCAAACCCTGGAGCGCCTGGTGTTCGAAGGCATGGACGCCCCGATCGTGGTCTGCAACAAAGACCACCGCTTCATCGTCAACGAGCAACTGAGCACTCGTAAGCTCGAATGCCAACGCATCCTGATGGAGCCCTTCGGCCGCAACACCGCGCCGGCCGTGGCGCTGACCGCGATGATGCTGGTCAACGAAGGCCGTGACGAGCTGATGCTGGTGCTGCCCGCCGACCACGTGATCGACGACCAGAAAGCCCTGCAACGCGCCCTCGCCCTGGCCACTGTGGCGGCCGAGCGTGGCGAGATGGTGCTGTTCGGCGTCCCGGCGACCCGCCCGGAAACCGGTTACGGCTACATCAAGTCCAGCAACGACTCGCTGCTGCCCGAAGGTGTCAGCCGCGTGCAACAGTTCGTGGAAAAACCCGATGAAAAACGCGCCGTCGAGTTTGTCAAAAGCGGCGGCTACTTCTGGAACAGCGGTATGTTCCTGTTCCGCGCCAGCCGCTTCCTTGAGGAGCTGAAAAAACACGACCCGGACATCTACGACACCTGCGTGCTGACCCTGGAACGCAGCGAGCAGGATGCCGACACCGTGACCTTCGACGAAGCCACTTTCGCCTGCTGCCCGGACAACTCCATTGACTACGCCGTGATGGAAAAAACCCAGCGCGCCTGCGTGGTGCCGCTGAGTGCCGGCTGGAGCGACGTGGGTTGCTGGGCCTCGTTGTGGGCGGTCAATGACAAAGACGTCAACGGCAACGTGAGCAAAGGCGACGTGGTGATCCAGGACAGCCGCAACTGCATGATCCACGGCAACGGCAAGCTGGTGTCGGTGATTGGCCTGGACAATATCGTGGTGGTGGAAACCAAGGACGCGATGATGATTGCCCACAAGGACAAGGTCCAGGGCGTCAAGCAGATGGTCAGCACCCTCAACGACCAGGGCCGCAGCGAAACCCAGAACCACTGCGAAGTCTACCGCCCGTGGGGTTCCTACGACTCGGTGGACATGGGCGGGCGCTTCCAGGTCAAGCACATCTCGGTCAAGCCGGGCGCGTGCCTGTCGCTGCAGATGCACCACCACCGCGCCGAACACTGGATCGTGGTGAGCGGCACGGCGGAAGTCACCTGTGACGAGAACGTGTTCCTGCTCTGCGAGAACCAGTCCACCTACATCCCGATCGCCTCGGTGCACCGCCTGCGCAACCCGGGCAAGATCCCGCTGGAGATTATCGAAGTGCAATCGGGCAGCTACCTGGGCGAAGACGATATCGAACGCTTCGAAGATATCTACGGGCGCTCGACGCCGGTTGAGCGTGGCGTGTCGGTGAAAACTATCGCGCAGTAACACGGTCGTACAAGAAGCCCTCATCCAGCCCGCTGCGTCCCCTATCCGCAGTGGGCTGGGTGGGGGCTTTTTCTTGGGTTTTGCAGTGACCGTAAGGGCCTCATCGCAGGCAAGCCAGCTCCCACAGTTGGACCGGGTATGCCCTTGGAATGCAGTCGAATGTGGGAGCTGGCTTGCCTGCGATGGCGTCCGACCAATCAACACTTATCTCAAGCTACCCAATCCCACCTACGCTTAAGTTAGGATGCTCGTTCCCTATTCGAGGTGGTCTCCATGTTCTTCGGCGTTCTCCTGATCATCACCTGGCTGATCCTGCTGCTGCGCTACCCCGCCAAGGCCTTGCCGGTATCGCTGGCCGCCGCCGTCGGCCTGGGCTTTGTGGCGATCTGGGTGGTGTGGCTGGACAGCCGCGAAGCCTCACAACTGTCGCGTCTGGAACTGCGCATAACCTATGCGCCGCAAGAATGTCCCGCCGACCGCCCATTAAAACTGGTGCTGATCAACGGCAACGACGTGCCCCTTACCGAATTGCGTTGGCGCCTCGCAGCCTATGCGCCGGGGGACACGGTGAACCTGGCCGATAACGTTTATGCTGCCCCGCGCTATCGCGGCCCCGGCGAACTACAGGCTGGCGCCACCTGGGACGACTGTTTGCCCACGCCGCCGCTGCGCCCCGGCTACCGCCCGCAAACCCTGGAATTTCGCGCCGAGCACCTGCAAGGCAGTTTCTCGGACTGACAAAGGATTGACCCATGCCCAACGTACTTATCACCGGTTGTTCCAGTGGCATTGGCCGCGCCCTCGCTGACGCCTTCAAATCCGCCGGCTTCGACGTGTGGGCCAGCGCCCGCCGCGAAGCCGATGTCGCCGCACTTGCCGCTGCCGGTTTCAACGCCGTGCAGCTGGACGTCAACGACAGCGCGGCCTTGCAGCGCCTGGCCGAACAACTCGGTGAATTGGATGTGTTGATCAACAATGCCGGCTACGGCGCCATGGGTCCGCTGCTCGACGGCGGCACCGAAGCCATGCAGCGCCAGTTCGAGACCAACGTGTTTTCCATCGTCGGCGTCACCCAAGCGCTGTTCCCCGCGCTGCGGCGCAGCAAAGGTCTGGTGGTGAATATCGGCAGCGTTTCGGGTGTGCTGGTCACGCCGTTTGCCGGTGCCTACTGCGCATCGAAAGCGGCAGTGCATGCCTTGAGCGATGCCTTGCGCATGGAACTGGCGCCGTTTGGCGTGCGCGTGCTGGAAGTACAGCCGGGAGCCATCAATACAAGCTTCGCCAAAAACGCCGGCGCTCAGGCCGAACTGCTGATCAACGAACAATCGCCCTGGTGGCCCTTGCGCGAAGGCATTCGTGCGCGCTCCCAGGCCTCGCAGGGCAACCCTACGTCGGCCGAGCATTTTGCAGCTCAAGTGCTTAAGGCTGTGCAACACCCAAAACCGCCAAGGATGTTGCGGGCGGGCAATGGCAGCCGGGCGTTGCCGTTGATGGCGGCGTTGTTGCCTAAGGGATTGTTGGAGAAAGTGCTGAAGAAACGCTTCGGACTCTCGGGCTCACTCTAGCCCTTCATAAAATCAATAAACGCCCGCACCTTCAGCGGCAAATGCCGCGTGTCCGGGTACATCGCGTAAACCCCTTGCGGGGCAAAGTGATGGTCCGCCAATAACCGCACCAACCGCCCCGCCTCCAGATCACCCTGCACCAGCCATTGCGGCAGCACCGCCACACCATGCCCACGCACGGCGAAGGCCTGGAGAACGGAGGCGCTGTCGGCCACCAGCGCAGCAGGGCCGGAACGGTATTGATGCTCGCCGCCGGCCGGGTCGGTCAGGCTCAGCTCCGTCAAGCGGCCATGGCCTAACTTGGGCACGCGCTCCAACGCATCCAGGGTTTGCACCTTGGCAAACTCAGGTGCGGCTACGGCAAACACCTCATAGGTCGATAGCTGCACCGCCCGGTGATTGGAGTCGAGCAGTCGCCCCAGCCGAATCGCCACGTCAAAGCGTTCGGAGATCAAATCGGCATGGGTGGAGGATGTGGATAAGTGAATGTTCAAGTCCGGGTGCAGGCGCCGAAAAGCCTCCACCGCTGGGGCGACGACTGCCAGCGCGTATTCCACCGTGGTGGTGATGCGCAAGGTGCCTTTGAGCTGGGCATGTTCAGAGCGGGCTTCTTCCACCGCCAGCCGGGCTTCTTCGAGCATGCGCGTGCAACGCAGGTAAAAGCGCTCGCCGGCATCCGTCAACGCCAACTGGCGGGTGTTGCGGGTCAACAGGGTCACGCCCAGTTCTGCCTCAAGGCGCTTGAGGTTGAAGCTGACCACCGCGCGGGTCTGGCCCAGCCGGTCGGCGGCGGCGGTGAGCGAGCCGGCCTCGACCACGGCCTTGAAGGTGTCGAATCGGTCCAGGCTGACCATCGGCAGCCGCCTCCTTTGTCAAAATATTTTTGACAAACTAACAGGCAAACCGGCGTATCCCAAACCCTGCATCACGCCTACCCTGCCCGCTTCACTCGCAGGATCGCGTTTATGACCTACCGCTCGAAAGTCGCCTGGATCTTTCTGCTGGGCTTTGCCCTGGACCTGGTGAACATGTTTGTCGCCACCGTCGCCTACCCGGATATCGCCCTGGAACTGCGCGCCTCGGTGACGCAATTGGCCTGGGTCAGCAACGCCTACATGCTCGGGTTGACTGTGATCATTCCCTTCAGTGTGTGGCTGGCAGCCCTGTTGGGCGAACGCAACCTGATTGCCACGAGCCTGTTGCTGTTCGCGGGGGCCTCGGTGATGGTTGGCCAGGCCGGCTCGATTGAAGTACTGATCGGTTGGCGTTTGCTGCAAGGCTTGGGCGGCGGCTTGCTGATCCCGGTGGGGCAAGCCTTGGCGTATCGACATTTTCCACCCGCAGAACGCAGCTCACTGACGGCACGCGTCATGTCGGTGGCCCTGCTGGTGCCGGCGTTGTCTCCAGCGTTGGGTGGCGTGATTGTCGACAGCGTCTCGTGGCGCTGGCTCTTCTATGCCAACCTGCCGCTGGCATTGATCACCTTGCTGCTGGCAATGCTGTGGATAAAACCCGACGTGCCCGCAACGGAGCGCCCGGCACTGGATGTGGGAAGTATCTTCAGGCAAATCCGCAGCCCGATGCTGCGGGTGGCGATGCTGGTCTACCTGTGCATCCCTGGCGTTTTTATCGGCACCAGCCTGATCGCCATCCTTTATCTGCGCGGCCTCGGCTATGACGCCACACAGACCGGTGCGCTGATGCTGCCGTGGGCAGTGGCATCGGCACTGGCGATTTACCTGAGTAAAAAACTGTTCAACCGTTGCGGTCCAAAACCGTTGCTGCTGGCGGGCATGGCCCTGCAATGCATTGGCATCCTGCTGTTGAACCAGCCAACCTGGGTAATCCCCGCCTACGGGTTGATGGGGCTGGGCGGCAGCCTGTGCAGCAGCACCGCACAGACGCTGGCGTTTCTCGACATTAGCGCTGAGCGCATGGGCCACGCCAGCGCCCTGTGGAACATCAACCGGCAAGTGAGTTTTTGCCTCGGCGCGGCGCTACTCAGCGCGCTGTTGTCGGCCTTGGATTCCTTCGCCACAACCTTCACGATAGCCGCAGCCCTGACACTGCTGCCCCTTTTCGCGGTGCTGCGCCTGGATGCGTCCAGGGTACGGACACTGCTTCACCCTGCCAGCGAGCCACAAGCATGATTGATTACAGCGATTTTTTTGAAGAAGTAACCCAGACCCACGTCGAGATCGAACAATGGTTTGCCGGGGTTGCGCCTGAAGGCACATTGCAGAACTTGCTCGCACGGTTTTCGCCTGAGTTCAGCATGGTTGCGCCTGCCACCGGCGCACGGGTCAATGCGGCCGGTGTGAATGCGCTGTTCACCCGCTTGGGCGGCATGCGCCCAGGGCTGAAGATCACCCTGAGCGAAATGACCGGGATTGACCGGCATGCGCGCGGCGCCACGGTGACTTATCGCGAACACCAGATTGATGACAGCGGCACGCAGACCGATCGACGCGCAACCGTGGTGTTCGAGAAGCAAGCGAGTGGCGCGCTGTTGTGGCGGCATTTGCATGAGACCTATGTGTTACTCCCTTGAGCAAGCAATGACCACTTAATACCTGTCAGATCTGACAGTAGACAAGGTATGCCCCCAAGAACAGACTCAAGACTGTTGCTTCGGCTATGAACGTCCCGTGCCGACATGGCAGCGCTCCGCTAACTGAGAGAGGCATACCAACATGAATGTTGCTAACGGCTCCGGCACTAAGGACCCAAGCTTTGGCGTCAATGGAGAAATCACATTATATGAGATCCTGGCGGAGCATCCTGAACTGGTCGTGTTGCATCTCTTCAAAGGGCTGACGACCGATAAGGAAGGCAACATTCTGTTCTGTGCCAACTTATTTCAAAACGGCCTCAATAACATATTTGGCTTAGGCCGCTTAGACGCCAATGGCAAACTTGATAAAACGTTTGGCAACAAGGGTCTGGTTACCGGTAACTTCTTCCCCTTAGTGCCGGCCGGAGGTTCAAGGCTGACAGTCCAACCCGACGGAAAAATCCTGATGGTGGGCTGGACATGGCGTGACAAGGACAATGGTTGGGCAGACGTGGTCGTTGCGCGCTTCGAAAGCAACGGCGCATTTGACACAGCTTTTGCCAATCAAGGCATGTGCACTCTACTCACCCATAAGGACGAAGGGTTGACGGCAGACTCGACGACCGTGCACGTACAGGATGATGGGTACATTCTGGTCAGCGCCAATTACTCCAAGCGCTACAATTCGCACTCGACAGTGGGCACTGTGTTTCGCTTGCAGCCCAATGGTGAGTTGGACAGCGTTCTTAACGGCAATGGCAGACTGGACTTCAAACTGAAGAACACCGCTGCCGCCACTGCCGTTAACGCCTGTATCAGCCAGGGCCACGACCAGAAAATCGTTATTGCCGGCCATGCCCGATTCACCCCTACACTCCATACCGCAATGTTCGCGCGGCTCAACCACGACGGCACGTTGGACGAAACCTTTGGTGATCCGCAAAACCCGGGTGTCTACCGCATACTTGGCATTACCGACCACACTACCTTCAACGGTCTCACGGAGCGCGCAGACCGCAGTCTTGTAGGTGCCGGCCAAGTGGGCATGAACTATGTCGACGCTACACGCGGGTTACTGTGCGCCATTACCCCCAATGGCGCGGCGCATCAGTTGTTCAATCAAGGCAAGCCCTTGGTCAGCCAATTCAATAGCGCTTACGACAATGGCTGGCACGCCATCATGAGTACAGCCGCAGGCGACCTTGTCACGGCCTCATCGGGCAACTTGATCTACATAGCCAAATTCAATGCCGACGGCACACTGAATAAGCCCTTCAACAACCAAGGCTATAACGACTTGGGTTCCCCAGCCCGAAACGACCCTGTGCTGCTAACCGAACTAGCCGAACAGAGAATCCTCATCGGTGCCAACATAATCGGTGTAGAACCAGAGGGCATAGGGTCTCTGCAGTGTTTCTTTGGATAGCTTGAATATCAAGGCGACTCAGAGGCCGCGATCAACAATCACCGTGCAAGTGATCCCCGCCGCCAACAACACACCCTGCGGCACTTCATCAATGTGAATCCGCACCGGCACCCGCTGGGCCAGGCGCACCCAGTTGAAGGTCGGGTTCACATCGGCGATCAGCTCACGGCTCTCGGGGTTGTCGCGGTCGTAGATACCCCGCGAGATGCTTTCCACATGGCCCTTTAAGGTCTCGCCGCTCATCAGTTGCATATCGGCTTTGTCGCCCACCTTCACATGGGGCAGCTTGGTTTCTTCGAAGAAGCCGTAGACCCAGAACGAGTTCATGTCCACCACGGCCATTTTTGCCTCGCCGATGCGCGCGTAGTCGCCGCGATGCACATTGAGGTTGGTGACATAGCCGTCCACTGCCGCCACCACTTGTGTGCGTTTCAAATTAAGCTCGGCGGCTTCCAGTTGTGCCAGCGCGTGCTGGTAATCGGCCAGGGCCGAGTCGGCGATGTTGCTGGCGTCGTCGCGGTTTTCCTTGGAGATCACCAAAGCGTCGAGGTCGGCGCGGCGATGGGCGTTGACCTTGCGCATCTCCCAGGTGGCTTTGCGCGAAGCCACCAGCGACTGCGCCTGCTTGACGGCAATGCGGTAGTGCTCAGGGTCGATCTGCATCAGCAGGTCGCCCTTTTTCACCAACTGGTTATCACGCACCGGCACGTCCACCACTTCACCGGTGACGTCCGCCGCCACATTGATAACGTCGGCGCGCACGCGGCCATCGCGGGTCCAGGGCGTTTGCATGTAATGCACCCACAACGTGCGGCCAATCCAGATCGCCAAAGCCAGTACCAGCAAGGTCGCGAGCAGGCTGAAAAACTTTTTCATCGGGGCATTCTCAACGGTAGACGCTCAGCGCCAGGGCGCCGAACAGGCAAACGAACAGGCTCAGGCGCAGCAACGCCGGGTGCCAGAAAAAACGGTACAGGTCGAACCCGGCCAGGAAGCGGTCCAGGGCCCAGGCCAGGACGGCCGCGACCAGAAACATCAGGGTCATGGTCGGCATGTACAGGCCATGGAAGGCGATTTCACGGGGCATACGGGGCTCCTTTAAGGGCCGCCAATGGCGATTGCGGGTCGAGCAACGAGGTGCGGATAAAGTGCAGGTAGCTTTTGACCCGGCGCAGGGCCGAGGTGTCGAAGTGCGGGGCGAAGGGTTCGTCGGTGGCCTGTACGCGGCTGATCGCATGGTCCACAGCGACCAGGCCGCGCTCCAGGTTGCTGGTGCTGGGCTGCAGGAACAGCCGTACCAGCGAGCGGCCCATCACGCGGATCGCCTGGCGCCACGGCTGGGATTCGGCATACGCCGGGTGCACCGGCAAAATCGCCTGTTCCTTGCGCAGTTCGATGATCGCGTGGCCGACTTCCAGCACCACAAACATCCAGCGCAGCAGGTCGCGCTGCACGTGCGGCTGGCCGACGGCGAGGCCGTAGGCCTGGTGCAGCAGGTCGCGGGTGCGGCTTTCAAAACTCGAGGCCAGGCCCTTGAGCTTGCCGCTGATCGCATACACCACTTGCTCGCGCAGGTCCTGCTCCAGGCGGCGCCACAACCAACGACTGTTGGGCGGCAGGATGATCGCCCCCGCCGCTGCGCACACCAGCATGCCGATGATCATGGCGATGTAGTCGTTGATAAAGGTGTAGGGGTTGTAGACCGTCAGATTGTCCGGCACCGAACCGGTGCTGAAAAAGATCAGCAGGCCCACGCCAACCCCGGCGTATTGCGGGCGTGAAGCCAGGAACGAGCCGAAGATGATCACCGGCGCGAGCATCACGCACAGCAACGGGAAGCCGTCGATCCAGGGGAACACGAAGAACATTTCGACAAAGCCCACCAATGCGCCGATCAAAGTGCCGCAAGCCATCTGGAAGGCCATGCGCTTGGGGTTGGGCGTGGCGGCGGACAGGCCGACCGTAGCGGCGGCAATCAGGGTCATGGTTGCGCCGCTGGGCCAGGCGGTGGCCACCCAGTAACTGCCGAGCACAATGAGGATGAACGCCGCACGAAGCCCCGAAGCCGCGCAGGCCAGCCAGTTGGTCTTGGGGATAAAGGTCTCGTTCCACTGTTCGCGTTCATGGCTGTGTTCGGCCAGAGAGGCGTGGGTCAGCGCGTAGTTGTGCACGTCATCGACAAAGCGATAAAGCAACTCATAGGCGGTATGAAAATCCAGCTGTTCGGCTTCGCTTGGGTTGGCCTCTTGAAAGCTTGCACGCAGGGCACGCACCTTGGCGGGCAGCTCGTCTTTGTAGGCACTGAGTTGGTTGGCCAGCCGTGCAGCGTCGGGGCTGGTGAGCGCCTGGCCGGAGAAGCCGTCGAGCACTTCGGCAAGGTCCTGCAAACCGGGCCTGATCGCCGCAACCACGTGATCGGCCGCATCGGCGCGCAGCCGTTCGAGCAACTGGTGCAGGGCGTTGAAGCGCGTAGTGATGCTCATGAACTCGCTGTTGAGGCGACTGAGCCGGCCATTGCGTCGACGCATGTGCGGGTCTTCAAACACGGTGACGCTGCGCAGCCCTTCCAGGCCCACCGCTTCAGCGATAAAGCGCACGTTGCTGGCCTCGAAACCTTCACGCTGGCTGCGCCCCCGCAGGCCGTCGGTGACGAACAGCGCAAATACGCCAAAGCGCTGATACAAGGCGTTGCGCATCGCCGCGCTGGAGGTTTGCGGCAGGATCGCGGCGCTGACCACGGTGGAACAGATAATC
The DNA here is from genome assembly GCF_005938045.2 of Pseudomonas sp. KBS0710. Lineage (GTDB taxonomy): Bacteria > Pseudomonadota > Gammaproteobacteria > Pseudomonadales > Pseudomonadaceae > Aquipseudomonas. The sequence goes on from NZ_VCCF02000001.1 coordinate 4,729,372, forward strand.
CCCAGGGAGATTTCCAGCACCCGCCATACCGCCGCCATAAATGCGCCGTCCGGGTTTGCCAGCGCCGGAAGCCCCACCATCGCTGCCGTATAACCGGCCAGCACAAACCCATAGGCGCGAAAGTTGCGATTGCGCGTGGCGCCAGCGGTGCAAATGCCCACCCAGATCGCCAGCGCGCCGAGGAACAACTCGGTGTTCTGCGCAAACAAAGCGATCAACAACACCATCACCGCCGAGCCCGCCAAGGTACCGAGGAAGCGATAAAAGCTTTTGGCAAACACCTGGCCGCTCTGCGGTTGCATCACGATAAACACGGTGATCATCGCCGTGCGCGGTTGCGGTAACTCCAGGCGCATGGCCAGCCACAGCGTCAGGAACGCAGCAATCAACACCTTGAAGATATACACCCAGGTCACGCCATCACTGCGTGCCCAGTCGAAAAAACCACGGCGCCACTCAAGGGAATGCAGCCAGCGCAGCGGTGCAGGCAAGGGAGTCATTGCAATTTACTCAGTGATCAAACACGGCGAGCGCCGCCGGGGTTTTGCTCGGGAGCGTCTTGGCGTCCTGTGGTACGTCGCTGCCGGCACCGAGCCCGCCACCCAATGCCGTGACCAATTCAGCATGCGCACTCAGGCGCGCAGCCTGCACCTGTTGCTCAACCTGTTGCTGGCGGAACAGCAGGGTCTGGGCGTTAAGCACATTGAGGTAATCGGTGAGGCCGCGCTGGTAGGCGATCATGGCGATGTCGTAGGTTTTCTGCGCCGAGGCCACCGACTGCGCGGCAAAGGTGGCTTGCTTGTCCATGGATTCGCGGCGGATCAACTGGTCGCTGATGCCCTTGAGCGCATTGACCAGCGTCTGGTTGTACTTGGCCACGGCGATGTCATACCCGGCGCTGGCTTCGCCCAATTGCCCCCGCAAACGACCACCGTCGAAGATCGGCAAGCTGATCGCCGGGCCGACGGTGTAGTTGAATTTCTGCCCGCTGAGAAACCCCAGCATCGTACCGCCGGTGGCCACATAACCCAGGCTGCCGACCAGATCGACGTTGGGGTAGAAACCGGCGTGCGCCACATCGATGCCGCGCGCCTGGGCGGCGACCTGCCAGCGGCTGGCGACCACATCCGGACGTTGGCCGAGCAATTGCGCGGGCAGGCTCGAAGGCAGCTTCAGCGGTGCAGCCAAGGACAAACTCGGGCGTTGCAGTTGCGCGCCTGCGCCTGGGCCTTTGCCGGCCAATGCCGCGAGCTGGTTGCGGCTCAGGGCGATTTCCTCGTCGAGGGCGTCGAGCTGGCGATGGGTTTCCGGCAGCGGCGTTTCGGCTTGGCTCACATCGAAATGTGTGCCGATGCCGGCGTTCAGGCGTTTGTTGGCCAGATCCAGAATCTGCTGTTGCTGGGCCAGGGTGGCGGCAACGATATCGCGGTTGGCGAAGTGCAATGACAGCTGGATATAGGCGCGCACCACATTGTTCTGCAATTCGAGCTGGGCCTGACGCGCTTCGGCGGCGCTCATATGCGCCAGGTCGACGGCACGCTCGCTGGCATTGCTTTCACGGCCCCACAGGTCAAGGGCGTAGCTCAGGCCCAGGGACGAGGTGTTGTCCCAGGTATTGGCTCCGCTCAGCTCGCCCGGCCCGTAGAACTGATCTTTCGGCCAGCTGTGGCGCTTAAGGGTGGTGTCACTGTTGATCTGCAACGACTCGGCCGCCTCGGCAATCCCGGCCATGGCCCGCGCTTCCCGCACCCGTGCGGCGGCCATGGCCATGCTCGGGCTGTTTTGCGTGGCGAGGTCGACCCAGCGGTTGAGTTGCGTGTCGCCGTAGGCTTGCCACCATTGCGTAGTGGGCCAATGGGCGTCCTGGGCGGCGCTCTGGATGGCGGCGTCGGTGGCCAGGGTATTGGCGTTGAGGGCCTGGCCTTGGGGGGCGATTCCTCCGGTTCCGATGCAGCCGCTGATTGCTAACGATAAGGCCCAAACACTGAGAGTCTTAAGCTCTCTGCTGATGCGACGCGGCACGGCGAACGAATTCCTGAGGTGGTGAGGCGGGGAAGGTGGCGCAATTCTAGGGGGCGCCATGGGGAACGATAAGCTGGCATTCCTGTGAATCTTTGTTACCGTTCAGGCGATAATCCGTTGGTAGGGATCACTGGACGGCGTAACTTTCTGTCACAATTTGCTATCTCCCTTGAGAACACTCCATGGACACTTTGCAAAATATGCGCGCCTTCAGTTGCGTGGCCGAGGCCGGCAGCTTCACCGCCGCCGCCGTGCAACTGGACACCACCACCGCCAACGTCTCGCGCGCGGTCTCCAACCTTGAGGCCCATCTGCAAACCCGCTTGCTCAACCGCACCACGCGCCGCATCGCGCTGACCGAGGCCGGCAAGCGCTATTTGCTGCGTTGCGAGCAGATTCTTGCCTACGTCGAGGAAGCCGAGGCGGAAGCCAGCGACGCCCACGCACGCCCCGCCGGGCAGTTGAAAGTGCACACCATGACCGGTATCGGCCAGCATTTCGTGATTGATGCCATTGCGCGTTACCGGCGTACCCACCCCGACGTGACCTTCGACCTGACCCTGGCCAACCGCGTGCCGGACCTGCTCGACGAGGGTTACGACGTGTCCATCGTGCTGGCCAGCGAACTGCCGGATTCGGGTTTTGTGTCCCAGCGCCTGGGCATCACCTACAGCATCGCGTGTGCCTCGCCGGATTACGTCAAGGCCAAAGGCTGCGCACAGCGGCCACAGGACTTGCTCAACCACGCCTGCCTGCGCCTGGTAAGCCCGGTGATCCAGCTGGACAAATGGACCTTCAACGGCCCCGAAGGCCAGGAAAGCGTGGCGATCAACACCTCGCCATTTCTGGTGAACTCGGCCGATGCGATGAAAACCGCGATCACCAGCGGCATGGGCGTCGGCCTGCTGCCGGTATACGCCGCCATCGAAGGCCTGCGTAACGGCACACTGGTGCGGGTGATGCCCAATTACCGCTCGCAGGAGCTGAACCTGTACGCCATCTACCCGTCGCGCCAGTACCTGGATGCGAAGATCAAGACCTGGGTGGAATACCTGCGCGGTTCGTTGCCGGAAATTCTGGCAGCGCATCAGGCGGAGTTGGTGGCGTATGAGTTGAGCGGCAGCCTCGGCGGCACACGCCTGGCGAACTGATTTATACCTGGCAACACAGATCAACTGTGGGAGCGGGCTTGCTCGCGAAGGCGGTGTATCAGCCACTGGATGTATCGACTGACCCACCGCATTCGCGAGCAAGCCCGCTCCCACATTTTGAACTGTGTACACATGGGGTCGGCGGTGTCCTGACAATTGTCGGCAGGAATGTTAGCGTGCTTACCATTCTCCCGTAGTCGATGAGCCCGCCTGCAATGAAAAAGACTGTCCTCGCTTTCAGCCGCGTCACCCCGCAAATGATCGAACGCCTGCAACAGGACTTCGAGGTCATCGCGCCAAACCCCAAGCTGGGTGACATCAACGCACAGTTCAACGAAGCCCTGCCCCACGCCCATGGCCTGATCGGCGTGGGCCGCAAGCTGGGGCGTGCGCAGCTGGAAGGCGCGAGCAAGCTGGAAGTGGTGTCCAGCGTGTCGGTCGGCTACGACAACTACGACGTGCCGTACTTCAACGAGCGCGGGATCATGCTCACCAATACCCCGGACGTACTCACCGAAAGCACCGCCGACCTGGCCTTCGCCCTGCTGATGAGCAGTGCGCGCCGCGTGGCCGAGCTGGATGCCTGGACCAAGGCCGGCGAGTGGAAAGCCAGCGTTGGCGCGCCGCTGTTCGGTTGCGATGTACACGGCAAGACCCTCGGCATCGTCGGCATGGGCAACATCGGCGCAGCTGTCGCGCGGCGCGGGCGCCTGGGCTTCAATATGCCGATTCTGTACAGCGGCAACAGCCGCAAGACCCAGCTGGAGCAGGAGCTGGGCGCGCAGTTCCGCAGCCTGGACCAGTTGCTGGCCGAGGCGGATTTTGTCTGCCTGGTGGTGCCGTTGAGCGACAAGACCCGCCACCTGATCAGCACGCGCGAATTGGCGCTGATGAAGTCCAGTGCGATCCTGATCAACATTTCCCGTGGGCCGGTGGTGGATGAGCCGGCGCTGATTGAAGCGCTGCAAACCCGGAAAATCCGTGGCGCCGGGCTGGATGTGTATGAACAAGAGCCGCTGGCCGAATCGCCATTGTTCCAACTGAGCAATGCCGTGACCCTGCCGCATATCGGCTCGGCCACCCATGAAACCCGTGAAGCCATGGCCAACCGCGCCCTGGACAACCTGCGCAGCGCTCTGTTGGGCCAGCGTCCGCAGGATCTGGTCAACCCGCAGGTCTGGAAGGGCTGACACCAAGCTCATATGGGACGGGTTTTGTGTGGGAGTTGGCTCCCATACAAGCCCAGCCCGACACAAAATCCGGTTAAAGCCTGGCTCCTCCAAGTCGATAACCTTCCATAGATCGTCATCCCTGATCCACAGAAGGTTTTTATGTCCACCACCAAAGCCCGCGCAGATTCACTCTCGCTTCTGCTCTTTACCTTGCGCAGCGGCAAGCTGATGGCCATCAACCTGCTCAAAGTCAGTGAAATCATCCCCTGCCCGCCGCTGACCAAGCTGCCGGAGTCGCACCCTCACGTCAAAGGCATCGCCACCCTGCGCGGTGCCTCGCTGTCGGTGATCGACCTGAGCCGCGCCCTCGGCGAAATGCCGCTGAAAGACCCGAACGGTGGCTGCCTGATCGTCACCGACGTCAGCCGCTCCAAGCAAGGCCTGCATGTGCAGGCGGTGAGCAAGATCGTGCACTGCCTGACCACCGACATCCGCCCGCCACCCTATGGCTCGGGCGGCAATCGCTCGTTTATCACCGGCGTAACCCAGGTCGAAGGCGGCCTGGTGCAGGTGCTGGATATCGAAAAGGTCATCCACGGCATCGCCCCGGCCCCCGTTGAAGCGGCGCCGACCGACTTGACCATGGAAGAAGCCGAAGTGCTCGGCAACGCGCGAATCCTGGTGGTGGACGACAGCCAAGTGGCTCTGCAGCAATCGGTGCACACCCTGCGCAACCTCGGCCTGACGTGCCACACCGCGCGCAGTGCCAAGGAAGCGATTGATGTGCTGCTGGAGCTGCAAGGCACGGCCGAGCAGATCAACGTGGTGGTGTCGGACATCGAGATGTCCGAAATGGACGGTTACGCCCTCACCCGCACCCTGCGCGAAACCCCGGACTTCCAGGAGCTTTACGTGCTGCTGCACACCTCGTTGGACAGCGCGATGAACAGCGAAAAAGCCCGCCTGGCGGGTGCCGACGCGGTGCTCACCAAGTTCTCGTCGCCCGAGCTGACCAAATGCCTGGTGGTTGCCGCGCAAACTGTGGCGCAAAAGGGTCTGTAAGCGGTGGCGGAGTATTTTCAACTGCTGCGCCGCGACCTTACCGCCAGCCTGCCTGCACCGCAGTGGCCGGCCGACACCCGGCTGGATCATTACCGCGATGAGCTGGCCCCGGCCATCCATGCCGTATTGCGCATGACCCAGGACCAGGGCGGCGGACGTGTCGCCAGCCTGGAAGAATGGCGCCGACAGTTCATCACCGACGCCGAATTCGACCCCACGCTATGCCTGGTGGCCAGTAACGCAGACGGCATTCTCGGCGTGGCCCAGTGCTGGACCAGCGCGTTTATCAAGAACCTCTCGATTCACCCGTGCGCCCAAGGCCAAGGGCTGGGGCGCGCTTTGTTGCTGCACACCTTCCACGTGTTCAAGCAACGCGGCGAACCCTATGTGGACCTGAAGGTGCTGGAAAGCAACCAACGCGCCCGGCAGTTGTACGAAAGTGCCGGCATGCTGTTTGTACTGCGTGACCAGGTGCCCGAGGGCTGACAGGCACTGGCGCATAACTTGCTTCCACTGAGCCTGAACAGTGAATAGAGGCAAAAACCCGTCACCGTTCAAGAGTGCCCTCTGACCTTGCCTGGTGACAGATCCTCCATGAACACTCACTTTTCCTGCGTGGGTTGCGGCAAATGCTGCAGCGACCATCACGTTCCCCTGACCCTCGAAGAAGCCCGCAGTTGGGCGGCTGACGGCGGTAACGTCATCGTGCTGGTGGAGGGTTTTCTCGGCAGTGGCCTGGGTTTACCGGTGCAACAACGCGAGCATGCCGAACGCCGTTCAGTGATAGTGCCGAGCGGCAATACCGAGGCGTTTGTGGCAATCACCTTTGCCGCCTACAACGCCGGGCGTTGCCGGAATCTTGACGAAGACAACCGTTGCGGCATCTACGAACGTCGTCCGCTGGTGTGTCGCATCTACCCGATGGAAATCAATCCGCACATTCCTTTGAACCCCGCCGCCAAGGATTGCCCGCCGGAGTCCTGGGAACAGGGGCCGGCGCTGATCGTCGGCGGTGAGTTGATGGATGCAGAGCTGGCTGAGCTGATCCGTCGCTCCCGCCAGGCCGACCGTGACGATGTGCAGACCAAGGAGGCTGTGTGCGCCTTGCTGGGTATTCGTACCACGGCGCTCAAGGGCGATGGGTTTACTGCGTATTTGCCGGACATGGGCGCGTTTGCCCAGGCGATCGAATTGGCGGCGGGTCAGCCATCCGTGGCCAGTGAGTGGGTCTTTCACGTTTCCGGCATGGACATCGCCGAACAACTGTTGGACGCCGGCGCCCAGATCGCAACCCAGGTGCCGGCCAACTACGCGTTTATTTCGTTGCAGGCCTCTTAGACCAGCAACCTCAGAGGCTGGCCAGGCACTCGATTTCTATCCGCGCATCGTCCAACAGTTTGCCCGCCGCAAAGGTAGTGCGGGCAGGCAGACGGTCGGCGGGAAAGTAGCTGGCATAGACGTTGTTCATGGCTGAAAAGTCTTTGATATCGGCAAGAATCACCGTGCACTTGGCCACTCTGTCCATCCCCAAACCCTTGCCCTTCAGCGTGCTACGCAGAGTTTCCAGCGCCTGGGCAGTTTCTGCGCGAATGCCTCCGCGCACGAGCTTGCCGTTTTTATCGAGCCCTAACAGCCCTGAGAGGTAGAGCGTTTTTCCGACTTGCACGGTTTGTGAAAACGGTAAGCCACCCTCGGCCGGTGTGTAAACCATCTTGGCCGGTTCGGGGCTCCCGGCGGCGGGCGCCAGGTAGGGCTGAGTGATCGCCAGGTACTTGCCATTATCTTTCAAGCGCTGCAGAGCCTTGTTCAGCGCTGCCGTCAGATCAGGCGTGGCCTTGCGAGTGGCGATGGCGACACCGCCACCCAGCATCTCATCAACCACCGTTGGCCCTGCGAAGGCAAACGCTGCGCCTTTGGAAGTGTTCAGCAATGCTTCGTTGATTTCGATGGTGTTCTGCAGGGTCGCATCAAGCTCACCCGCCAACAGGCTGCTGATTAACTCGCCATTGAGGTTGAAGCTGCGCACCGTCACGCCTTGAGGAGCCCAGCGTGCCCTGGCGAAGGCTTCACGGCTGGTGCCCGCCAGAACGCCGACACGCTTGCCTTTGAGCGATGTGGGATTGGGCAGCAAGTCTGAGCCGCTACGGGCTACCAAGCGGCTTTCGAGGGGATAGAGAATGTCTGTAAAGTCGATTGTTTCACGCCGCGCCGGTGTGGGCGTCATCGGCATGATTGCATCGAAATGGTTGGCTTGCAGCGCCGTAATATTGGTTGCATAAGGCTGATCAACCCATATACAGCGCGCGTTGAGTTCAGTGCAAAGCGCATTGCCCAATTCGATATCCAGCCCCACAAGCTCGCCTTGCGCATTGCGGTACTCAAAGGGTTTTACATCCGCCTCAACCCCGAACCGTATCTCCTTCCAAGGGTTTTCAGGTGACGGGGCCACAGCACATCCACTCCCGGCCAACGTAATCAGAGCAAGCGCTAGTATTCGTCCTACCGTAGTCATAAACCTGTCCTGTGCAAATAGTGGCGTGAAGCGCTCAGGGCTCAATCATGGTTTGCGACCCTGACGCGCAAGACGTTCTAACAAGCACTAACGGGTCTCTCAGTACGACACGCCTGTTTGTTTAGTAGGAACAATCCCAAACTCATAGTAGCGGAGCCTTTTCGGCCATAGCCGCACTATTGGAAGAGTTGGCAGGGCCGTCGGCTTTTTGCGCACCGATAGGGCAAATACTGATCCAGTTCATGTTCCGCGCAAATAATTGGCCATCACTGGATAGAGGGCGGCTCATCCAAGTGATAACGCGCCAGAATCCGCTGGTATTCACCGTTGTGCATCAGTTGTTCAAGCGCGTGGTTGAGATCGTTACGCAAGCTGGAATCAAACTTGCGTACGGCAATGGCAATGCCATTGCCCAGCAGTTCGCCGGACAAGGCCGGCCCCATAAAGTCGAAATCCTGGCCATCCGGGGTGTCGAGCAGCGCCTTGCGAATTTCCACAGTGCCTTGCAGCGTCGCATCAATAGTGCCGGCCACCAGGCTGCGAGCCAGTTCGTCGTTGAGCCAGAAACTCTTGATGATGACGCCCGCCGGCGCCCACTGCGACCGCGCAAAGGCTTCGCGGTTGCTGCCCAGCAATACACCGACACGCTTGCCCTTGAGCGAGCGTGTGTCGGGCAACAAGCCGGAGTCCTTATGGGCCACCAGACGCGTGGTAAAGGGATACAGATTATCGGTGAACCCCACCGACCGCCGCCGCCCCGAGGTGGCGGCCATGCCCATGATCGCATCGAACTGCCGGGCTTCGAGGGCCGGGAAGTCTTCGACAAACACCTGATCGACCCAGGTGCAACGCACATTCAACTGTGTACACAGGGCATTGCCCAAGTCGATGTTCAAGCCCACCAATTGACCTTGCGGGCTACGACTCTGAAAGGGCGGGAACTGCGCGGCAACAGCAAAGCGAATTTCGCGCCGGGGTTGATCATCGTCGGCCACGGCGTCGATCGACAGCAAGAGGGCAAGTGCTGCACACAGGGGTATCAAAGCCACGGGAAACATCCTTTTCCAGAAAGACCAGCCTTGGCCACCTGGCCCGATCTGAACGGTCGGGGGGTGGAATCAAGGCTGTGCAAGCTTTCTAGAAACGGTCGTGGGTCTTCAATCAGAAATATCAGCAGGTGTTGTAGTCCGCACCTGATAAAACGCTGGTCGTTCTATTCTCAGCGTTTACCCATCGAGCGGCGAGTGCCCGGCGGCGCCATGCCTGGCGACTTGGTATGGCCGTTCTTGGCGCCATTCTTGTACCAAGGCTGGGCGGCATTCTTGGCCCCGGCCAGTTCACCCGGCTTGAACGGAAACTTGAACGCCGGGATCTCGGCTTTTTCAACGCTTTGAGCGTCGGCCGGATCGACGAGGTCGGCCGCTTCAACAGGGGGTTGTGTCGGGGAAGTCATGGAAGCTCCGGGGCGTACATAAAATGAGGCGGTGGCCGACTTGCGGGCCACGCTGGCGCGCAGTATACCTGCACGCCTCGGATCTTTAACCACCGCCGTTACGAATGGTCGGACTTTACTGACAGCGCTGTCAGTTAGCAGTCACCGTGCTGACCGGGTTGGCGGGCTATAAAGAACGCTCACTCTCCCAACCCTTTGCGCCGGCGCCCCACCCCATGCACATTCAACGAAAAACCGCCCTGATCGTGGGTGCCCTGGTGGTCGTGGCAATTGCAGCCTGGGCCTTCAACCGACCGGCCAAAACCAAACTGGCGGTGTCCACCGCCATCCCGGTGCGGGTGGTGAGCGTCACACAGCAGGACATTCCTCGATTTGTCAGCGGTATCGGCTCGGTGCTGTCGCTGCACAGCGTGGTGATCCGCCCGCAAATCGACGGCATCCTCACCAAGCTGCTGGTCAAGGAAGGCCAACTGGTCAAGGCCGGTGATCTGCTGGCGACCATCGATGACCGCTCGATCCGCGCCAGCCTCGACCAGGCCAAGGCACAACTGGGCGAAAGCCAGGCACAACTGCAAGTGGCGTTGGTGAACCTCAAACGCTACAAAGAACTGAGCGTCGACGACGGCGTTTCCAAGCAGACCTATGACCAGCAGCAAGCGCTGGTCAACCAGCTCAAGGCCACGGCGCAAGGTAATCAGGCCGCGATTGATTCGGCCCAGGTACAGCTTTCCTACACTCAGATTCGCTCGCCTGTCACCGGCCGTGTCGGTATTCGCACTGTGGATGAAGGCAACTTCCTGCGTATGAGTGATACCCAAGGCCTGTTCTCGGTGACGCAAATCGATCCGATCGCCGTGGAGTTCTCGTTGCCGCAACAAATGTTGCCAACCCTGCAAGGCTTGATCGCCGCGCCCACTCAAGCCAGCGTCGATGCCTACATGGGCGCCGACACTGACGGCCAGACCGGCGACCTGCTCGGTGAAGGCCACTTGAGCCTGATCGACAACCAGATCAGCTCCACCACCGGCACCCTGCGCGCCAAGGCTGAATTCAACAACGCTTCGCAGCGCCTGTGGCCGGGGCAACTGGTGACCATCAAGATCCAGACCGCCCTCGACAAAAACGCCCTGGTGGTGCCGCCGACCGTGGTGCAACGTGGGCTCGACGCGCATTTTGTGTACCGCGTCAACGGTGACAAGGTTGAGATCGTGCCGGTGCAGGTGGCCTATCAGGACAGCGACGTGAACATCATCAAAGGCGTGCAAGCCGGTGATGTGCTGGTCAGCGATGGCCAGTCGCGGCTCAAGGCCGGTGCGCAGATCGAGGTGCTCAAAGAGCCACCGCAAGTGATCCAGACCGCCCAAGCCAAGGTGCAACCATGAGCGGCAGCCGTTCGCCGTCCGCCTGGTGCGTCGACCACCCGGTTGCTACCCTGCTGCTGACCTTTGCTCTGGTGCTGCTGGGGCTGATTGCCTTTCCGCGCCTGGCTGTGGCGCCACTGCCGGAGGCGGAATTCCCGACCATCCAGGTCACCGCGACCTTGCCCGGCGCCAGCCCGGACACCATGGCCTCCTCCGTGGCCACGCCTTTGGAGGTGCAATTCAGCGCCATCCCCGGCATGACCCAGATGACCTCCAGCAGCGCCTTGGGCTCAAGCCTGCTGACCCTGCAATTTACCCTGAACAAAAGCATCGACACCGCCGCGCAGGAAGTGCAGGCGGCGATCAACACCGCCTCCGGCAAACTGCCCAGCGACATGCCGAGCCTGCCGACCTGGAAGAAGGTCAACCCGGCCGACAGCCCGGTGCTGATCCTCAGCGTCAGTTCCGACAGCATGCCCAGCACCGAACTGAGCGACTATGTGGAAACCCTGCTGGCGCGGCAGATCAGCCAGATTGACGGCGTCGGCCAGATCAATATCACCGGCCAGCAACGCCCGGCGATTCGCGTTCAAGCTTCACCGGACAAACTCGCGGCCATCGGCCTGACCCTCGCCGACGTGCGCCTGGCCATCCAGCAGTCCAGCCTGAACCTGGCCAAAGGTGCGATCTACGGTGAGAACAGCGTGTCGACATTATCGACCAACGACCAGCTGTTTCACCCGGAGGAATACGGCCAACTGATCGTTTCCTACAAGAACGGCGCGCCAGTGCAACTGCGTGACATTGCCAAAGTCGTCAACGGTTCGGAAAACGCCTACGTACAGGCCTGGTCCGGGGATACGCCCGGGGTCAACCTGGTGATTTCGCGCCAGCCCGGCGCCAACATTGTCGAGACCGTGGACCGCATTCAAGCCGAGCTGCCGCGCCTGGAAGGCATGCTGCCGGCTTCGGTGCAGGTCAGCGTGTTGACCGACCGCACCAAGACCATCCGCGCCTCGCTGCATGAAGTGGAAGTGACGCTGCTGATCGCCATCTTGCTGGTGGTGGCGGTGATGGCGCTGTTCCTGCGCCAACTGTCAGCCACGCTGATTGTGTCCAGCGTGCTCGGCGTGTCGCTGATCGCCAGTTTCGCGCTGATGTATGTGCTCGGCTTCAGCTTGAACAACCTGACGCTGGTGGCGATCGTGATCGCCGTGGGCTTTGTGGTCGACGATGCCATCGTGGTGGTGGAGAACATTCACCGACACCTGGAGGCCGGTCTGGATAAACGCGAGGCGGCGATCAAGGGCTCCGGCGAGATTGGTTTTACCGTGGTGTCCATCAGCTTTTCGCTGGTGGCGGCGTTTATTCCGCTGCTGTTCATGGGCGGCGTGGTCGGGCGGCTGTTCAAGGAGTTTGCGCTGACGGCCACCTCGACCATCCTGATTTCGGTGGTGGTATCGCTGACATTGGCGCCGACATTGGCCGCCCTGTTCATGCGCGCGCCGACTCATCGTGCCCATGACAAACCGGGCTTCAGCGAGCGCCTGCTCGCCGGCTACGCGCGCAACCTGCGCCGCGCGTTGGCGCATCAACGCAGCATGGCGGCGATCTTCATGGTGACCCTGGCGTTGGCCGTGGTCGGCTACGTGTTTATCCCCAAGGGTTTCTTCCCGGTGCAGGACACCGGCTTTGTCCTCGGCACCAGCGAAGCGGCGGCTGACGTGTCGTACCCGGACATGGTCGCCAAGCACAAGGCCCTGGCCGAGATCGTCAAGGCCGACCCGGCGGTGGAAGCGTTTTCCCACTCGGTGGGCGTGACCGGCAGTAACCAGACCATCGCCAACGGGCGTTTCTGGATCGCCTTGAAAGACCGCGGCGATCGCGATGTGTCCGCCAGCCAGTTCATCGACCGCATCCGCCCCAAACTGGCCAAGGTGCCGGGCATCGTCCTGTACCTGCGCGCCGGCCAGGACATCAACTTGAGTTCCGGCCCAAGCCGCGCCCAGTACCAATATGTACTTAAGAGCAACGACGGCCCGACACTCAATACCTGGACCCAACGCCTGACCGAAAAACTGCGCGCCAACCCGGCCTTTCGCGACCTGTCCAACGACCTGCAACTGGGCGGCAGCATCACCCACATCAGCATCGACCGCCTGGCGGCGGCGCGCTTTGGCCTCACGGCTACCGATGTCGACCAGGCGCTGTATGACGCGTTTGGCCAGCGCCAGATCAACGAGTTCCAGACCGAGATCAACCAGTACCAAGTGGTGTTGGAACTCGACACCCAGCAACGCGGCAAGGCCGAAAGCCTGAACTACTTTTACCTGCGTTCACCGTTGACCAACGAGATGGTGCCATTGTCGGCACTGGCCAAGGTCGACCCGCCCAGCGTGGGGCCGTTGTCCATCAGCCATGACGGCATGTTCCCGGCCGCCAACCTGTCGTTCAACCTGGCACCCGGCGTGGCATTGGGCGATGCGGTGATCATGCTTAACCAGGCCAAGAACGAAATCGGCATGCCGACCACCCTGATCGGCACCTTCCAGGGCGCCGCCCAGGCGTTCCAGAGTTCGCTGGCCAGCCAACCGTGGCTGATCCTGGCGGCGCTGGTGGCGGTCTATATTATTTTGGGTGTGCTGTATGAGAGCTTCGTGCACCCGCTGACCATCATCTCCACCTTGCCGTCGGCGGGCTTGGGGGCGTTGATCATGCTGTGGTTGCTGGGCCAGGATTTTTCGATCATGGCCTTGATCGGTCTGGTGCTGCTGATCGGTATCGTCAAGAAAAACGGCATCCTGATGATCGACTTTGCCCTGGAGGCCCAGCGCGTGCGCGGGCTGCCACCTGAAGAGGCGATTTATGAAGCCTGCGTCACACGTTTCCGGCCGATCATCATGACCACCCTCGCGGCCCTGCTCGGCGCAGTGCCGTTGATGCTCGGCTCCGGGCCAGGCGCGGAACTGCGCCAGCCGCTGGGTATCGCAGTCGTCGGCGGCCTGTTGGTGAGCCAGGCGCTGACGCTGTTCACCACACCGGTCATATACTTGTACCTTGAGAAGTTTTTCCACAGGCCCAAACCAGCGCTGGCGCTGGCGACCACACACTAAAGGCGGGGTCATGCGCGTCCTGATTATTGAAGATGAAGAAAAAACCGCGGACTACCTGCACCGTGGCCTGACGGAACAAGGTTACACCGTGGATGTGGCACGCGAAGGCGTCGAGGGTTTGCACCTGGCGCTGGAGAACGATTACGCGGTGATCGTGCTCGATGTGATGCTGCCCGGCCTCGACGGCTTTGGGGTGTTGCGCGCACTGCGGGCACGCAAGCAGACACCGGTGATCATGCTCACCGCCCGCGAACGCGTGGAAGACCGCATTCGCGGCCTGCGTGAAGGCGCCGATGATTATTTGGGCAAACCGTTTTCGTTCCTCGAACTGGTGGCGCGCCTGCAAGCACTGACCCGCCGCAGCGGCGGGCATGAGCCGGTGCAAGTCACCGTGGCCGACCTGTGGATCGACCTGATCAGCCGCAAGGCCAGCCGCAACGGCCTGCGCCTGGACCTGACCGCCAAAGAGTTCTCGCTGCTCAGCGTGCTGGCGCGGCGCCAGGGTGAAATCCTGTCCAAGACCGCGATTGCGGAAATGGTCTGGGACATCAATTTCGACAGCGACGCGAATGTGGTGGAAGTGGCGATCAAGCGCCTGCGCGCCAAGCTCGACGGGCCGTTCGAACACAAGTTGCTGCACACCATTCGTGGCATGGGTTATGTGCTGGAGAGCAGAAGTGTCGGCTAACTCCATCGCCCTGCGCCTGAGCGGCATGTTCACCCTGGTGGCGCTGCTGATCTTCGTATTGATCGGCGGCGCGTTGTACCAGCAAGTGGATCGCGGCCTGGGCCTGTTGCCGGGCGCCGAACTGGATGCGCGCTACAGCGTGCTGGAATCCTCGGTGAACCGCTTCGGCACGCCGGACCACTGGGCAAAGATCACCGCCAAGTTGAAGTTGCTCGGCGAAGAAGACCCGCGCATCCGCTTTTGGGTGGTGAGCAGCGACCCGAGCTACGAATACGGCAGCCCCGACGCGCAGATCCGTGCATTCGCCCAAGGGCCGACGGGCAAACGCGACTTGCGCCTGCCTGGGCATGAATACCCGTTCAAGGTGCTGGTAAGCCAGTTCGCGGCCAAGGATCAACGCCCGCCGCTGCGCTTTATGATCGCCATCGACACCGAGAACTTTCGCGCCACTCAACACCATCTGTTGATGGCGCTCATCGGCCTGGCCTGTGTCGGCGTGGCGCTGGCGGCTCTGTTGGGCTTTTGGGTCTCGCGTATCGGCCTCAAGCCGCTGGGCAAGCTCTCGGATGAAGCGCAAAAACTCGCACCACCCAAACTCTCCGGGCGCCTGCAGTTGTCGCCCTTGCCGCCGGAGCTGAGCCAGTTCGTTAACTCGTTCAACTCCACGCTGGATCGGGTCGAACAGGCGTATTCGCGCCTGGAGTCGTTCAATGCCGATGTGGCCCACGAACTGCGCTCGCCGCTGACCAACCTGATCGGCCAGACCCAGGTGGCGCTCACCCGTGGTCGTTCGGCCGAGCATTACTTTGAGGTGTTGCAATCGAACCTCGAAGAGTTGGAACGTCTGCGCTCGATCATCAATGACATGCTGTTCCTGGCCAGCGCCGACCAAGGCAGCAAGGCCACCAAACTGATCGAAAGCTCCCTGGCCGATGAAGTCGCCACCACCCTCGACTACCTGGACTTCATCCTCGAAGACGCCCAAGTCAACGTGCGCGTGCGCGGCGATGCCATGGTGCACATCGAAAAAGCCCACCTGCGCCGCGCCCTGATCAACCTGCTGAGCAACGCGGTGCAGCACACCGCGCCGGGGCAGATCATCGACGTGAATATTGAGGTGCAGGAACATTGGGTGGCGATCGGGGTGACCAACCCCGGCGATGAGATCGCCAGTGAGCATTTGCCACGTCTGTTTGAACGCTTCTACCGAGTGGACGCATCGCGCAGCAACAGCGGCGCGAATCACGGGCTGGGGCTGGCGATCGTCAAGGCGATTGCATTGATGCACGGCGGCGATGTGTTTGTGCGCAGTGAGGGCGGCGGCAATACCTTCGGCATTACCTTGCCGGTGTAACTCACAAGAACACCTCAATCCAATGTGGGAGCGGCGCGTCAACCACCAGCGCAACTGTTGCGGTTTGGGCAACAGTCATTATCTTGTTACACTCTATATCGCACCGCTCACCTGCGTTACTTTGACGCACCGATGAGCGCGACGGCAAGGCAGCTTCCCGCTCACCCGAATTTCCCTCGACTTATTTCCAGGGCTCTACACTGGGAATCTGTTTAAAGCCGCTGACTTCAGCGGCTTTTTTTTGCCGTAAAAAAGGCCAGGCACACCCTCACGACATTGGCCGTTTTCGATTGACCAAAGGAGCTACACCGGTGAAGAACTCGCTGACGTTCACCCCGTTATTCCTCGCGATTGCAGCAACGATCGTCCCCTTTGCCCACGCGGCAGACTCGACCCCCGCTGACGGTTTCGTCGAAGGCTCTAGCCTCAAGATCAACACCCGCAACTACTACATGAACCGCGACCGCCGCGACATTCACACCGATGACAGCAAAGAATGGGGCCAGGGTTTCATCGGCACGTTCGAATCCGGCTACACCCAGGGCACCGTCGGTTTTGGCCTGGACCTCAATGCCATGCTTGGCCTCAAGCTCGACGGCGGCGGCGGCACTGACGGCTCCAGCATCCTGCCTTACGGCAGCGGCAACGGCAAAGCGCCTGGCGCGTTCTCCACCGCAGGCGGCACCTTGAAAATGCGTGCCTTCGACACCGAGCTCAAAGCCGGCGACCTGTTCCTTAACAACCCGGTGATCGCCGGCGGCATGACCCGCATGTTGCCGCAGACTTTTCGTGGCGTGAGCCTGGCCAACCACAGCGTCGACGGGTGGATGTTCGAGGGCGGCCAGGCCAGCTTTACCAAACTCTACAACCAGAGCGGTCACCGACGTATCGGCACCAGCTACGGTACGTTGCCCGCCAACGCCGACAGCCAGCACCTGAACTGGGCAGGCGTGTCCTTCAGCGGCATCCCGGGCCTGACCAGCAACCTGTACGCCTCCGAACTCAAGGACGTGTGGCACCAGTATTACTACGACCTGGACTACACCTACGCACTGAACGACTTGGTCAGCCTCAACCCGGGCCTGCACTACTACCACACCCAGGACACCGGCCAGTCGTTGCTCGGCAGCATCGACAACAACACCTACAGCCTGCATTTCACCGTGGGCGTGGGCAACCACAGCGTCACCGCCGCGTACCAGCGGGTCAACGGCAACACGCCGTTCGACTACATCACCCAGGGCGACAGCGTGTTCCTGGACAACTCCCAGCAATACTCCGACTTCAACGGCCCCAACGAGCGCTCCTGGAAGCTCAAATACGCCTATGACTTTGCAGGCCTCGGCATGCCTGGGCTGACGTCCGCCGTGTCCTATATCAGCGGCAAGACCGACCTGACCAAGGTCGACCCCAGCAGCCGTGGCTACAGCGCCTGGTACAGCGCCGACGGCAAAGACGCCAAGCACTGGGAACGCGACATCGACGTGAAGTACGTGGTGCAAGGCGGCAAAGCCAAGGACCTGGCCGTGCGCCTGCAGTGGGCAACCAACCGCGGTGGCAATGGCTACTCGGCGGTGGATCGGGATGTGGATGAGTATCGCGTGATTGTGGATTACCCGATCAACGTGTTCTGAGCAAAATCTGTCTGACGATGAATAGCTGATGTGGGAGCGGGCTTGTGTGGGAGCTGGCTTGCCTGCGATAGCATCGCTGCGGTGTTGCAGATGTACCGAGGTGTCTGCATCGCAGGCAAGCCAGCTCCCACACCAAACCTGCGTTTGCCTACTACGCTATTGGCATCCTCGAAGCAGAAGTACGCCCGATGAGCCCAAGTCTCAACCGACCCACCCGTCGCCCGGAACGCTTGCTGATCCTGGGCAGTTGCCTCACGGTCTTCGTGATCGTGGGGATCGTCACCGCGCTGCTGATTCGCGAACACGCCAATACCTTGCAGACCGCCAAGCGCACCGCCAATAACATCACCCAACTGATCGACGCCGATGTACTGCGCAACGTCGAACTCTATGACATGGCGCTAAAGGGCCTGATCGCCGCCACCGAACGCAGCGACCTACAGGGTGTGTCCGCCAATATCCGCCACCTGGTGCTGTTTGATCGCTCTGCCGCTGCTCCTTTCAAGGGCGACATTCTGTTACTGGACCCCAGTGGTGAAGTGATCGCCGACTCCTCGCTGCTCACACCCAAGACCGGCAACTTTGCTGATCGCGATTACTTTCAGGCACACCGCAAAAAACCGGACCTCGGGCTGTATATCAGCCGCCCATTCCTGGCCCGTTGCGTGTGTGATGACCAGTGGCGCATCGCATTCAGCCGCCGCGTGTCATCGCCGGACGGGCGCTTTCTGGGCGTGGCGGTGGCCTCGATGCGCCTGTCGTACTTCCAACAGTTGTTCAGCAGCCTGAACATCGGCGGCAACGGCACCATCAACCTGATCAACCACCAAGGCATCCTGCTGGCGCAACAACCGCTGCTGGAAGTGGACATGATCGACAAGGACTTGAGCCAACGCCCCAATGTCGCGCGCATGCTGCGCGAACGCGACGGCAGCTTTCGTGGCGTCTCCAGCGTCGATAACCAGCCACGGCTGTATAGCTTCTCGAATGTGGGCACCTTGCCGTTGATTGTCGCGGTGGCGTTGTCCAGCGATGAGGTCTTTTCCCCATGGCGGCGTGCAGCGTGGCTGGTGAGCATGGCCACAGGCGTGTTGTGCATCGGCCTGTTGTGGCTGACCTGGATGCTGAGCAAAGAGCTGCGCCGCCGCCACCGCGCCGAGCAAGTGCTGTCAGAACTGGCAGCCACCGACGCCCTCACCGGCCTTGCCAACCGCCGCACCCTGGACCAGCGCCTGCGCCTGGAATGGGACCGCGCACAACGTTCGACCGAGCCGCTGAGCCTGCTGATGATCGACGTGGACCACTTCAAGGCCTTCAACGACCTGCATGGTCATCACGGCGGCGATGAGGCATTGCGCGCAGTTGCCCAGGTGATCGAAGACAACATCCGCCGCCCGGCTGACCTGGCGGCGCGCTACGGTGGCGAGGAGTTTGCAGTGGTGCTGCCGCATACCGACGCCAAGGGCGCCTGGTTGATTGCCGAGCATATCCGCAGCAGTGTCGAGCATTTGCCACGGATGGCCGCTGCTGAAGGGCCCATTACAGTGAGTATCGGCATGAGCACCTGGCAAAAACGCAGCCGCATGTCCCTTGAGGATTTGCTGCTCAATGCTGACCAGGCGCTGTATGAAGCCAAGCACACCGGGCGCAATCGGATTGTGGAGGCGGCGGCCGTCTAGGTCTGATCGTCCAACGCTCCGCGTGGGAACGATCGGCATAAAAAAAGGCCACCCGAAGGTGGCCTTTCAAAACTAAAGAAAGAGAGTTGTTACTTACACCGCCGCAACGGGACGCATGTAAGAGATCGGTGCGGTGCTGGCATCTTCGAAGGTCACGACTTCCCAAGCGTCTGTCTGCTCAATCAACTTGCGCAGCAGCTGGTTGTTAAGGGCGTGGCCCGACTTGAAGCCTTTGAACTCGCCTATCAGGCTATTGCCCAGCAGGTAGAGGTCACCGATTGCATCGAGGATCTTGTGCTTCACGAATTCGTCTTCATAGCGAAGGCCGTCTTCGTTCAGTACACCATCCGCGTCGACCACAATGGCGTTTTCAACGCTGCCGCCGAGTGCGAGGTTGTGCTTGCGCAGGTACTCGATGTCACTCATGAAACCAAAGGTACGGGCGCGGCTGACTTCTTTTACGAACGAAGTGCTGGAAAAATCCACGCTTGCACTTTGGGTGCGGTCACGGAATACCGGGTGATCGAAATCGATCTCAAAGCTCACTTTAAAGCCTTCGAACGGGACGAAGGTGGCGCGCTTGTCGCCGTCTTCTACTGTCACTTCCCGCAGAAT
Source organism: Pseudomonas sp. KBS0710 (assembly GCF_005938045.2). Taxonomy (GTDB): domain Bacteria; phylum Pseudomonadota; class Gammaproteobacteria; order Pseudomonadales; family Pseudomonadaceae; genus Aquipseudomonas. The sequence goes on from NZ_VCCF02000001.1 coordinate 4,749,188, forward strand.
GCGAATGAACTTCTTGGCTGCGTCCTGTTCTTCCAGGCCGGCAGATTGAATCAAGAATACGAAGGGTCCAGCGCTGCCATCCATGATGGGGACTTCGGACGCGGAGAGCTCGACGTAGGCGTTATCGATGCCCAGGCCAGCCATGGCCGAGAGCAAGTGCTCCACCGTGTCCACTTTGACGTCACCGTTGACCAACGTGGTCGACATCGTGGTTTCGCCAACATTTTCCGCGCGAGCAGGAATCTGCACCACAGGGTCCAGGTCGGCACGAACAAACACGATGCCGGTGTCGACAGGTGCGGGCTTGAGGGTCAGGTATACCTTCTCCCCGGAGTGCAGACCTACACCTGTGGCACGGATAATATTCTTCAGGGTGCGTTGTTTAATCATGGCTTGGACCGCTTCAGCGCAAATTGCGAACTGGTATCAACAAAGGCTGGCGATAATAACAGACCAGACCTTTGCTGAACACCAATCACCTTCATAGCCCTGATACATTCCATTAATCGGCCTGACGACGCAAGAATGCCGGGATGTCCAGATAGTCCAGATCATCTTGCGGGTTCAGGCTACGGGACGCCGCAGCACCGGCCTGAGCCTGGTTGCGCATCACGGTCGGACGGTCCAGGTCACGATAGTTCACAGACGGCAGTTCCTGGCGCGCAGGCGCTGGAGCGGCAGCTTGCTGGCTGGCGTGGCTGTTGTGGCTGGTATGAACGGTATTGTCGATGACCTTCACAGGCTTCTCGATTTTTGCGCCCAGGCCGGTAGCAACCACGGTCACGTGCAGTTCGTCGCGCATGTCCGGATCGATAACGGTACCGACTTTGACCATTGCGTGCTCGGAAGCGAAGGCTTCGATGATGCTACCCACGTCGGAGTACTCACCCAGGGACAGGTCAGGACCGGCGGTGATGTTCACCAGGATGCCGCGCGCACCTTGCAGGTTCACGTCTTCAAGCAATGGGTTGCGGATCGCCGCTTCAGTGGCTTCGCGTGCACGGTTCGGACCGCTGGCGCAGCCAGTGCCCATCATCGCCATGCCCATTTCGCTCATCACGGTACGCACGTCGGCAAAGTCGACGTTGATCATGCCTGGGCGCTTGATGATGTCGGAGATACCGCGAACGGCACCAGCCAGTACATCGTCAGCCTTGGCGAAAGCCGACAGCAGGCTGGCGTCCTTGCCCAGGATGGTCAGCAGCTTCTCGTTGGGAATGGTGATCAACGAGTCGACGCTTTCAGACAGCAGACGGATACCTTCGTCGGCGATCTGCATACGCTTGCGACCTTCGAACGGGAACGGACGCGTCACGACAGCAACGGTCAGAATTCCCATTTCCTTGGCCACTTCGGCAATGATCGGGGCCGCACCGGTACCGGTACCGCCGCCCATGCCGGTGGTGATGAACACCATGTTGGTGCCTTGCAGCACTTCAGCAATACGCTCGCGGTCTTCCAGCGCGGCTTGACGGCCGACTTCCGGGTTGGCGCCAGCGCCGAGGCCCTTGGTCACGGCTGTGCCCAATTGCAGGATGGTCCGCGCGCCGATGCTTTTCAGCGCCTGGGCATCAGTGTTGGCGCAGATGAATTCAACGCCTTCAATGTTGCTCTTGACCATGTGGTTGACAGCGTTGCCGCCGCCACCGCCGACACCGATTACTTTGATAACCGGGCTTGCGGGGATGTTGTCTACGAGTTCGAACATGTTCCCTCTCCTTTCATTTTCTCTAGTTTTTTCGCCTACTGCTTACTGCGGTGTTGCGGTAAATCTTTAGAAATTGCCTTTTACCCAAGCCTGCAACCGCTCGAACAACGGTGCTTTCGCTTCGTCATCGTTGTTGCGGTAGCTGTCACGGATGCTCGGGCCCGACAGGGAAATGCCGTCGGTCTGCTTTTGCAGCCCGTACAACAGCAAGCCCACACCGGTGGAATAAATCGGGTTGCGCACTACGTCGCCCAGGCCTTTGACGCCATGGGGTACGCCCAGGCGAACCGGCATATGGAAGATTTCCTCGGCCAGTTCGACCGCGCCTTCCATCTTCGAGGTGCCACCGGTCAGCACGATGCCGGCCGGGATCAAATCTTCGTAACCGCTGCGGCGCAGTTCAGCCTGGATCAGGGTGAACAGCTCGTCGTAGCGTGGCTCGACCACTTCGGCCAGGGCCTGGCGCGACAGTTCGCGCGGTGGACGGTCGCCCACGCTTGGCACCTTGATGGTTTCACCGGCACCGGCCAGCTTGGCCAGGGCGCAGGCGTAGCGGATCTTGATTTCTTCGGCGTACTGGGTCGGTGTACGCAGCGCCATGGCGATGTCGTTGGTGACCTGATCGCCAGCAATCGGGATCACGGCGGTGTGACGGATCGCACCCTCGGTGAAGATCGCGATGTCGGTGGTGCCGCCGCCGATGTCGACCAGGCACACGCCCAGCTCTTTTTCGTCGTCGGTGAGTACCGAGTACGCCGAGGCCAACTGCTCAAGAATGATGTCGTCGATTTCCAGGCCGCAGCGGCGCACGCATTTTTCAATGTTCTGTGCAGCGTTAACGGCGCAGGTCACCACATGGACCTTGGCTTCCAGGCGTACGCCCGACATGCCCAGCGGCTCACGCACGCCTTCCTGGTTGTCGATCACGTAGTCCTGCGGCAGGGTGTGCAGCACGCGCTGGTCAGCCGGGATCGCCACAGCCTGGGCGGCGTCGAGTACGCGCTCAAGGTCGGCCGAGCTGACTTCACGGTCGCGGATCGCCACGATGCCGTGGGAGTTCAGGCTGCGGATATGGTTGCCGGCCACGCCGACGAACGCCGAGTGAATCCGGCAACCGGCCATCAGCTGCGCTTCTTCAATGGCGCGCTGGATCGACTGCACGGTGGACTCGATGTTCACCACCACGCCCTTCTTCAGGCCCCGGGACGGATGCGTGCCGATACCGACGATTTCGATCACACCGTCTTCCCCGACCTCGCCGACCAGCGCCACCACTTTGGAGGTGCCGATATCGAGACCGACGATCATTTTTCCGCTTTGCACGTTTGCCATGGGTCCTGCCTCTTCTTAATTCTTCGCGACAGCGGGTTTGGCTGTCGTCGGCGCAGCTGGTTCACGCCAGCCGACGGCCAGGCCGTTGGCGTAACGCAGGTCGACGCTCGCAATGTTCGTAATCTGTTCTTTCAAGGTCTTGTCGTAGATGGCAATAAAGCGGCGCATCTTTTCCACCAAGCGGTCGCGTCCCAGCAACAACTCAATGCCCGGGCCGGAACTGCCTGCCCCGGTGGTCAAAAACCAGCTGCCCCGCTCACGCAATTCCAGGCGTGCGATGGAGAAACCCAGTGGCCGCAGCATCTGGCTCAGCGCCTGGTACTGCTGCATCACTTGCTGCTGCGCCCGCTGCGGCCCGAACAGCTGCGGCAGGTGCTCATAGTTGGCCACTTCACGCGGCGCAAACGCCTGGCCCTGGTTGTTCAACAGCGCGCCATCGCCCCAACGGGCCACGGGCAGTTGTTCTTCCAGGCGGATCGTCACCTGGTCCGGCCATACACGGCGGACTTCGGCGTGGGCGATCCACGGCATCTGTTCCAGCTCTGCGCGCATACCCGCCAGGTCGATGGTGAAGAAGCTCGCCGCCAGGTACGGGCCGATGCGCTGCTGTACCGCTTGCTGGCTGATGTAGCTCAAGTCGCCCTGCACACTGATCTTGGTGATCGGCCGGTCGGCATACGGCAACAGGCGTTGTGCGCCCTCGTAAGTGCCGAAGCCCAACGCCACCAGCAACACCGGCCAGAACAGCGCTTTGAGAAAACCAAAGTTGGCTTTCGGCAGGCGCGCCGACATCGGCTCTTTAGCCACCATTCGGCTGGCACCTCGGGGCACCGGCTTGCGGCTGGGCACTGGAGGTTGCTGATGACGAAGCGATGCGCCGTTCATGGGGTTAGCCTCTTGGCTCAATGCTTGCGGCCAGGATCGCCAGCACTAACTGCTGGAAGTCCAGACCGGCAGCACGGGCTGCCATAGGTACCAGGCTGTGATCGGTCATGCCCGGAGCGGTGTTGACTTCAAGGAACCAGAAATTCCCTTGGTCATCCTGCATCACGTCTGCCCGCGCCCAACCGGCGATACCCAGTGCCTCACAGGCTTTCGCCGTGAGGTCCATCAATTCCTGTTCCTTGGTTGCGTCGAGGCCACACGGGATCCGGTACTGAGTATCGGAAGCCACGTACTTGGCGTCGTAGTCGTAAAAGGTGTGGGGCGTGCCCAATGCGATAGGCGGCAATACCTGGCCACGCAGGGTGGCGATGGTGTACTCGGGACCCTGGATCCACTGCTCCACCAACACTTGCGAATCGTAGGTACTTGCCGCTTTCCATGCGTCGATCAATTCAGCGGCCGAGTTCACTTTGGCCATGCCGATACTGGAGCCTTCATGGGCAGGTTTGACGATCAAAGGCAGGCCCAGTTCCTTGGCTGCAGAAATACAATCGTCTTCGCTGCACAGCACGCTGTGACGCGGGGTTGGAATACCCAGGCTGTGCCACACCTGCTTGGTGCGCAACTTGTCCATGGCCAGTGCCGAGGCGAGGATGCCGCTGCCGGTGTAAGGAATGCCCAGGCACTCCAGCAAGCCCTGCATGCTGCCGTCTTCTCCGCCACGACCGTGCAGAATGATGAAGGCACGGTCGATCTTCTCGGCTTGCAAGCGGGCGAGGAAGTCGTCGCCCACATCGATACCGAATGCATTTACGCCGGCGCTTTGCAGCGCTTCGAGCACGGCATTGCCGGACTTGAGCGAGACTTCACGCTCAGCGCTTTTGCCGCCGAACAATACAGCTACGCGGCCGAAGTCGGCGGGCGTGATGGTCGAGAACAGGGAGGCGTAGTCAGTGATCATTTCGACTTCCCCTTTGCCGCCGCAAACAGCGGGCTGGCGAGCAGCTTGGGCGCAAGGCCACCGATATCACCGGCGCCCTGGCACAGCAGGATGTCACCGGCACGCAGCAGCGGCTTGACGATCGGCGCCAGGTCCACACCGCGCTCGATGTAGATCGGGTCCAACTGGCCACGCTGACGGATGCTGTTGCACAGCTTGCGGCTGTCGGCGCCCGGAATCGGCTCTTCACCGGCCGGGTAAACTTCCATCAGCAGCAGCACGTTGGCATCGGCCAATACATTGACAAAATCGTCGTACAGATCGCGGGTGCGGCTGTAGCGGTGCGGCTGGTAAACCATCACCAGGCGGCGCTCCGGCCAGCCACCACGCACGGCTTTGATCACTGCAGCCACTTCGGTCGGGTGGTGGCCGTAGTCGTCCACCAGCATCACGTCGCCGCCGTCTACCGGCAGTTGGCCGTAGACCTGGAAGCGCCGGCCCACACCGGCAAAACGCGACAGGCCTTCGACGATGGCTTCATCGCTGACGCCCTCATCGGAAGCAATGCAGATGGTCGCCAGCGAGTTCAATACGTTGTGATTGCCCGGCATGTTCACCGACACGTCCAACGGCTCGCGGTCAGGGCGCAGCACGGTGAAGAAGGTTTGCATGCCTTCCTGGCGCACATTGATCGCGCGCACGTCGGCGTCTTCGCTGAAGCCGTAGGTCACGGTTGGGCGTTTGACCGATGGCAGGATTTCACGCACCACCGGATCGTCCAGGCACACCACCGCCAAACCGTAGAACGGCAGGTTGTGCAGAAACTCGACGAAGGTTTTCTTCAACTTGTTGAAGTCACCGTCGTAGGTGGCCATGTGGTCTTCGTCGATGTTGGTAACCACAGCGACCAGCGGCTGCAGGTGCAGGAAGCTCGCGTCGCTTTCATCGGCTTCGGCGATCAGGTAACGGCTGGTGCCGAGCTGGGCATTGGTGCCGGCTGCATTCAGGCGGCCACCAATCACGAAGGTCGGGTCCAGGCCACCGGCCGCGAACACCGAGGCGATCAGGCTGGTGGTGGTGGTTTTGCCGTGCGTACCGGCCACGGCGATGCCGTGGCGATAGCGCATCAGCTCAGCCAGCATCTCGGCACGTGGCACCACTGGAATACGGCGCTCAAGGGCGGTGGCCACTTCCGGGTTGGAGGTGTTCACGGCGCTGGATACCACCAGCACGTCAGCTTCTGCGGCGTTCTCGGCGCGGTGGCCGATAAAGATCTGTGCGCCGAAGGTTTTCAGGCGATCGGTCACCGGCGACTCTTTCAAGTCCGAGCCGGATACCTGATAGCCCAGGTTCAGCAGTACTTCGGCAATCCCGCACATGCCCACGCCGCCGATGCCGACGAAGTGGATACGACGGATGCGGCGCATTTCCGGCTGCGGCATGGCTTTCTGATTCTCAACCATGGGCCACCTCCAGGCAGATATCGACCACGGTGCGGGTTGCGTCAGGTTTAGCCAGGCGGCTTGCGGTGCTCGCCATGCTGTTGAGTCGTTCCGGTTGCATCAAAACCTCGGTCAGGCGTGCGGCCAAATCGGCGGCGCCAGTCGTTCTTTGCGGCAGCAGGAAGGCAGCGCCCTCCCCGGCCAAATATTCGGCGTTGCGGGTCTGGTGATCGTCGATAGCGTGGGGCAAAGGCACCAGCAAGGACGGCAGACCGGCGGCGGCCAGCTCACTGACGGTCAGCGCACCAGCGCGACAGACCACCAGGTCGGCCCAGCCATAGGCATGGGCCATGTCTTTGATGAAAGGCTGTACGTTCGCCTCGACACCGGCCTCGCGATAGCGGGTAGCGGTGATTTCATCGTGGTTTTTACCCGCCTGGTGGAACACCTCGGGACGCAGCTCCACGGGCAGCAGCGCCAAAGCTTCAGGCAGCAACTTGTTCAGCGGCTCGGCACCCAGGCTTCCGCCCAGGATCAGCAAGTGCGGCTTGCGCCCTTCCAGGGCCTGGCGAGCAATGGCCATGAACAGTTCGGTGCGCACCGGGTTACCGGTGGTGCGTAATTTGTCCGAGGCGCCAAAGGTTTTCGGGAACGCCTCGCACACGCGGCTGGCCAACGGCACCAGCAGGCGATTGGCAGTACCGGCAACGGCGTTCTGTTCGTGCACGATCACCGGCACGCCAGCGAGCTTGGCGGCAACACCGCCAGGGCCGGTCACATAACCACCGAAACCGAGCACGCACACCGGCTGTAATTCACGGATGACTTTACGCGCTTGCCACACGGCTTTGAGCAACACAAACGGTGCCTTGAGCAGGGACAATTTGCCCTTGCCGCGCAAGCCGGTGACGTTGATCAAATGCAGCGGCAAGCCGGCATTCGGTACCAGTTCATTTTCGATGCCGCGCGGCGTACCGAGCCAATGCACGGTGTAGCCACGGTTCTGGAATTCACGCGCACACGCCAGGGCCGGGAACACATGCCCCCCGGTGCCGCCCGCCATGATCAGCACGTTAGCGCCCATGGTTCGGCTCCTCGGCAAAATCACTCTCGCTGAATTCCATCTCTTCGCTGCCCAGATGAGTTCGACTCTCCCACTCGATGCGCAGCAACAAGCCCAGGCACGCGCAGCAGATCACCAACGAACTGCCGCCGTAACTGAGGAACGGCAAGGTCAGGCCCTTGGTCGGCAGCAGGCCGACGTTCACGCCGATATTGATCAGGAACTGGCCGATCCACAGGAACGACAAGCCATACGCCACATACGCGGCGAAATATTGCTTGGCCTTCTCGGCCCACAAACCGATGTACATGCCGCGTACACACACGAACACGAACAGTGCGACGGTGCACAGCGAACCCACTACGCCGAGTTCTTCGGCAAGCACCGAGAACACGAAGTCGGTGTGTGCTTCGGGCAGGTAGAACTGCTTTTGCACGCTGTTGCCCAGGCCAACGCCGAGCCACTCGCCGCGACCGAAGGCGATCAGCGCCTGGGTCAACTGGTAGCCGGAACCGAACTGGTCGGACCATGGGTCGGTAAAGGTGATCAGACGCGCCATCCGGTAAGGCTGCGCCTGCACCAGTACGGTCACGGCGGCCACGGCCAGCACCACCATCAAGGTGAAGCGGAACAACCCGACGCCGCCGAGGAACAGCATCGCCGCCGCCGCGCCCATCATGACGACGGTGGCACCGAAGTCGGGCTCCATCAGCAGCAGGCCAGCCATCGGCAGCAGCACGATGAACGGCTTGAAAAAGCCCATCCAGCTTTCGCGCACTTCTTTCTGGCGACGCACCAGGTAACCGGCGAGGTAGATCACCACGAACACCTTGGCGATTTCCGACGGCTGCACGTTGAACGCGCCGAAGCCGATCCAGCGCATCGAACCGTTCACCTCGCGGCCGATGCCGGGCAGGATCACCATGATCAGCAAACCAAACGCGCCGATCAGCATCAGCCAACCCAGGCGCTGCCAGGTGGCGATGGGGATCATCATGGTGACGATGCAGGCGCCAAGGCCGATCACCAGGTACACCAGGTGACGGATCATCATGTACAGGGTGTTGCCCGACTGCACGGCGGCCACTTCCGAGGACGCCGAGGTGATCATGACCAACCCCAGGCCCAGCAGCGCCAGGCAGCCGGCGAGCATCGGGAAGTCGAGGTCGACGCCACGGCCCGTGATGATCGGCGATGGGTACGGCTTGATAATATTTCGGAAATTCATGCCAAGGCCTCCACAGCGCGAGCGAACAGCTGGCCGCGCTCTTCGTAGTTCTTGAACATGTCGAAACTGGCGCACGCCGGCGACAGCAGCACCGCATCGCCCGGCTGGGCCAGGGCTTTGCATTGGGTAATCGCATCGTCCAGCGAGGTGGCGCGTACCTGAGGCACAGCGTCGCCCAGCGCGGCGGCGATCAAGTCCGAGTCACGGCCGATCAGCACGACGGCGCGGCAATGTGCAGCCACCGGACCTTTAAGGTCTTTGAAATCGGCACCCTTGCCGTCGCCACCGGCGATCAGCACGAGCTTGCCGTCAATATCAGCGCCGAGCCCTTCGATGGCGGCCAGTGCGGCGCCCACGTTGGTGGCCTTGGAGTCGTTGTAGTAGTTCACGCCATTGAGGTCGCGTACCCACTGGCAGCGATGCTCCAGGCCAGCAAAAGTGCGCAGGCTCGACAGCATCGCGTCAAATGGCAGGCCGACGGCGTGACCCAACGCCAAGGCCGCCAAGGCATTGGATTGGTTGTGTGCGCCACGAATTTTCAGCTCATGCACCGGCATCAGGTTCTGGAATTCGAAGGCCAGGTATTTCTCGCCGTTCTCTTCGCGAATGCCGAAGGCTTTGAAATCAGGTTTGCCCAGGCCAAAGGTCCAGCAAGGCATGCCTTCGCCCATCAGCGGACGGCTCAGGGCATCCTGGCGGTTGACCACAAATTGCCTGGCACCGCGGAAAATCCGGTGCTTGGCCAGGTGGTACGCCGGCAGGCCGCTGTAGCGGTCCATGTGGTCTTCACTCACGTTCAACACGGTGGCCACTTCAGCCCCCAGGTCGTGGGTGGTTTCGAGCTGGAAGCTCGACAGCTCCATCACGTACAACTCGATGTCGTCGCTGAGCAGGTCCAGCGCTGGCGTGCCGAGGTTACCGCCCACGGCCACGCGCTTGCCGGCTGCAGCCGCCATTTCGCCGACCAGGGTGGTCACGGTGCTTTTTGCGTTGGAGCCGCTGATGGCCACGATCGGCGCCTTCGCGTTACGCGCGAACAGGTCGATGTCGCCGGACAGCTTCACGCCACGTGTCGCAGCGGCTTGCAGGGCCGGTGTCGCCAAGGCCAGGCCGGGGCTCACGTAGAGCTCGTCGGCACGGCACAGAAACTCGACATCCAGCTCGCCACAACGCACTTCCACGTGCGGGTAGTCACGGCGCAGCGTGACCAGCTCCGGTGGATTTTCCCGCGTATCGGCCACAGCAAACGACGTGCCCTGGTTCGCCAGGAAGCGAACCAGGGACATGCCGCTCTTGCCGAGGCCGACAACGATGCGGAAGTGGTCTGAAGCGATCAGGGACACTCGTTTCTACCTCAGTTTCAGGGTGGCAAGGCCGACCAGCACCAGAATCACGGTGATGATCCAGAAACGGACAATCACGCGCGGCTCGGGCCAGCCCTTGAGTTCAAAGTGGTGATGAATCGGCGCCATGCGGAACACACGACGCCCGGTCAATTTGAAGGAAGCCACCTGGATGACCACCGACAGGGTTTCCATCACGAACACACCGCCCATGATGAACAGCACGATTTCCTGGCGGACGATCACCGCGATGGTGCCCAAGGCTGCGCCCAGCGCCAGCGCGCCGACGTCGCCCATAAAGACTTGTGCGGGGTAGGTGTTGAACCACAGGAAGCCGAGGCCCGCGCCGATCAACGCACCGCAGAACACAATCAATTCACCCGCGCCCGGCACATACGGGATCAGCAGGTATTCAGCGAATTTCACGTTACCCGACAGGTAGCAGAAGATGCCGAGCGCGCCGCCCACCATCACCGTCGGCATGATCGCCAGGCCGTCGAGGCCGTCGGTCAGGTTCACCGCGTTGCTGGAGCCGACGATCACGAAGTAGGTCAGCACCACAAAGCCAACGCCCAGTGGAATGCTGGCGTCCTTGAGCATCGGAATGATCAAGGTGGTTTCGACCGCGCTTGGCGCGGTCATGTACAGGAAGATCGCGGCGCCGAGGCCAAACACCGACTGCCAGAAGTACTTCCAGCGGCTTGGCAGCCCCTTGGAGTTTTTCTCGATCACTTTGCGGTAGTCATCGACCCAGCCGATGGCGCCGAACAACAGGGTCACCAGCAGCACTGTCCACACGTAGCGGTTGTGCAGGTCGGCCCACAACAAGGTGCTGATGCCGATGGAAGACAGAATCAGCGCGCCGCCCATGGTCGGGGTGCCGGATTTGGACAGGTGCGACTGCGGGCCGTCATTACGAACCGATTGACCAATTTGCAGGTTCTGCAGGGTGCGGATCATCCACGGCCCCAGGAACAGCGACAAAGACAGCGCAGTCAGCACACCCAGAATCCCGCGCAGGGTCAGGTACTGAAAGACCGCGAAGCCTTTGTGGAACTGTTGCAGATACTCAGCCAGCAGCAGCAGCATTAATGTTTCTCCGTACTTGAGCCACACAAGGCCGCGACGACGTTTTCCATCACCGCGCTGCGCGATCCCTTGATCAAAATGGTTGTTTGTTGGTCGTGTTCAGCCGCCACCAACGCCTGGATCAGCTCGGCCTGGGTAGCGAAATGCCGCGCACCGAGGCCGAAGGCGTCGACGGCGTGGGCCATATTCGGGCCGACGGCGTAGAGCGCGTCGACTTTGCCGCTCGCGTAGGCACCGACTTCGCGGTGGGATTGCTCGGCCCAGTCGCCCAGTTCAGCGATATCCCCCAGCACCAGCACCTTGCGCCCAGCGAAGCTTTTGAGCAGGTCGATAGCGGCGCAGATGGAGGACTGGTTGGCGTTGTAGGTGTCATCAATCACACGCATACCGTTGGTCGCCAGTTGCGCCACGGTGCGACCCTTGACGGGCTGTACCGCGCCCAAGCCGGTGGCGATACCGAACAGCGACACACCCAGGGCCGACGCGGCAGCGGCGGCGGCCAAGGCATTGGCGACGTTATGGTTGCCCAGCAGGTTCAGTTGCACATGCTCGCTGCCTTGCGGTGTGTGCAAGGTAAAGGACGGGCAGCCACGGGCATCGACGGTGATGTCGGCTGCGTGGAAATCAGCGGCCGCGTTGAGCACGGCAAACGTCAGCACCTTGCGACCGGCGGCGCGTACACGCCAGGTCTCGAAGGCCTTGTCGTCGAGGTTCAAGACAGCCGTGCCCGAGGCATCGAGGCCTTCCAGGATTTCGCCCTTGGCTTCGACGATCTTTTCCGGGCCACCGAACTCGCCCACGTGGGCGGTGCCGGCATTGTTGATGATCGCAACGTGGGGCTTGGTCAGCGCCACGGTGTAAGCGATTTCGCCGATGCGTGAAGCGCCCAGCTCGATCACCGCCGCCGTGTGTTCCGGGGCCAGTTCGAGCAGGGTCAGCGGCGCACCGAAATCATTGTTCAGGTTGCCACGGGTGGCGAGTACCGGCCCGCGCGTGCGCAACACACCAGCGAGCAGTTCCTTGACCGTGGTTTTACCGCTGGAGCCGGTGACGGCCGCAACCGGCTTGTCAAATGCGGCGCGGTTCAGCGCGCCCAACTGACCAAGGGCCAGGCGGGTATCGGCGACCAGCAACTGCGGCAGCGTCGAGTCAGCCACTTCACGCTGCACCAAGGCACCTGCGGCACCTTTGGCGGCAACTTCGTTCAGGTAGTCGTGCCCGTCGAAACGCGGGCCAGCCAGTGCAACAAACAGTTGCCCCGGCTTGATGTTGCGACTGTCGATACTGACGCCGTCGAAGCGGCAATCGCTCGACACGACGCGGGCCGACAAGGCCTGGGTCAGTTCGCTGAACTTCATCGCCTTAAGCATGGGCAACCTCCCAGGCAGTCAGGGCGTGATCAGCCTCGACCAGATCGGAAAAGGCATGGCGCTCGCCGTTGATTTCCTGATAGTCCTCGTGACCTTTACCCGCCAGCACTACCACGTCGTCAGCACTGGCGCTGGCAATCAGTTGGGCAATGGCGGCGCCGCGACCGGCAACGAAGGTGGCCTTGGTGGCGTCTTTAAAGCCGACACGGATGTCGTCGAAAATCTGGCTCGGGTCTTCGCTGCGCGGGTTGTCGTCGGTGACGAGCACGCCATCGGCCAGGCGCTCGACGATCTCCGCCATCAGCGGGCGTTTGCCGCGATCACGGTCACCGCCGCAGCCGAACAGGCAGAGCAACTTACCCTTGGCATGGGGGCGCAGGGCTTCGAGGACTTTTTCCAGCGCGTCCGGGGTGTGGGCGTAATCGACCACCACCAGCGGCTGTGAGCCGCCACCCAAACGCTGCATACGGCCGGCCGGCCCTTCGAGCTTGGGCAGTACCCGCAGGATTTCGTCCAGGGCGTAATCCAGGCCCAGCAATGCGCCCACTGCCGCCAGCACGTTGCTCAGGTTGAAACGCCCGAGCAAGGTGCTGCGCAAGTGGTGTTCGCCCTGGGGCGTGACCAGCGTGGCGAGCACACCTTCGTCATTAAATTGGGCTTCGCGGCAATACAGATACGCACTGGAGTCTTCCAGGCTGTAAGTGATCAGGCGCGCCTCGCTGTCTTCGGCAGCCAGTTGGCGGCCGAATGCGTCATCCAGGTTGACCACCCGGCACTTCAGGTCATTCCAGGCAAACAGCTTGGCCTTGGCGGCGGCGTACGCCTCCATGGTGCCGTGGTAGTCGAGGTGATCGCGGGACAGGTTGGTCATCACCGCCACATCAAACGCCAAGGCCGTCACTCGGCCTTGGTCGAGGCCGTGGGATGAGACTTCCATGGCAACCGCCTTGGCACCGGCCTTTTTCAGGTCGGCCAGGGTCGCTTGCACGGCGATCGGGTTTGGCGTGGTATGCAGGCCGCTTTGCAGCGCGCCGTAAAAACCGGTGCCCAGGGTGCCGACAATGCCGCAATGCTGGCCCAGCAGGTCGAGTGCCTGCGCGACCAATTGAGTCACGCTGGTCTTGCCATTGGTGCCGGTCACGCCGATCAGGTTCAGCTGACGGCTCGGGTCGCCATAAAAACGCCCGGCGATGTCCGACAGTTGCGCAGCCAGGCCCTTGACCGGAATCAATGGCACATCAGTGATCGGCAGCACGGTGGCGCCTTCGACTTCATAGGCGACAGCGGCCGCGCCACGCTGCAAGGCATCGGCGATGTGCGCACGGCCATCGAGCTTGCCGCCGGGCACCGCCAGGAACAGGTCACCGGCGCGTACGTTACGGCTGTCCAGGCTCAGTTCACGAATCAGCAGATCGCGTCCGGCGTGGGCAAAAATCTTGTTAAGGCTAAGAGACATCAGCCGCGCCCTCCATTGGCTTTGACAGCTGCGGCCGGTGGCCCGGCGTTCGCTTGTTGAGTCGGCGGCAGGTTGTCCGGCGTGATATTCATCAGGCGCAGGGTGCCGGACATCACTTTGCTGAACACCGGCGCCGATACCAGGCCACCGAAGTAGCCGGCTTTGCTGGGCTCATCAATCACTACGACGATGGCGTAGCGCGGATCGCTCATCGGGCCGAAGCCGGCGAACAGCGAGCGGTACGAGTTTTCGGCGTAGCCCTTGGTGCCCACCGCCGTTTTACGCGCAGTACCGGACTTGCCTGCTACGTGGTACGCCGGCACCTGGGCACGGAATACGCCACGCGGCGCTTCGATCACTTGTTGCAGCATGCCCTGCATGGTTTTGGCGACATTTTCAGGGATGACCTGAGTGGCCGGCGGCGCGGCATCCAAGTGAATCAGGCTCAGCGGAACCATTCGGCCATTATTGGCCAATACAGAGAAAGCGTGAGCCAATTGGATCGCGGTCACCGACAGGCCATAGCCGTAGGACAGCGTGGCGGTTTCGGCCTTTTTCCAGTCACGATAATTCGGCAGGTTGCCGACGCGCTCGCCCGGGAAGTCCAGGCCTGTGGGCTGGCCCAAACCGATTTTTTGCGCGAGCTGGTAGATGGCTTCACCACCGATATCGAAGGCGACCTTACTCATGCCCACGTTACTGGAGTTGATCAGGATACCTGTCAAATCCAGCACTGGACCTTCACTGCGCGACACGTCACGAATGGTGTATTTGCCCAACTGCAGGGTGCCTGGGTAAACCTCGACTTTGTCGCTTGGCTTCCAGCGCCCGGTTTCCAGGGCGGCACTCATGGACACGGCTTTCATGGTCGAGCCCGGCTCGAACACGTCGATCATTGCGCGGTTACGCATCATCGCCGGCTGCAGGTTGCGACGGTTGTTCGGGTTGTAGGTCGGCTGGTTGACCATGGCGAGGATCTCGCCGGTCTTGACGTCCATGATCACCAGGCTGCCGGCCTTGGCGCCGTTCTCGATGATCGCGTTACGCAGTTCGCGGTTGGCCAGGTACTGCAGGCGCAAGTCAATCGACAACGCCAAGGGCTTACCGGCCTTGGCGTTTTTGGTCACCTGGACATCTTTGATCAGTCTGCCGCGCCGATCCTTGATGACCTGCCGTTTGCCCGGCACCCCGGCCAGCCATTCGTCGTAGGCCAGCTCCACACCTTCACGGCCGTGGTCATCGATGTCGGTAAAGCCAACCATATGCGCGGTGGTTTCACCGGCCGGGTAGAAACGACGGAACTCCTCGATGCCATAGACACCGGGGACTTTAAGGTCGAGCACTTGCTGGCCCTGCTCAGGCGTCAGCCCACGGACCAGATAGATGAATTCTTTGTTGGCCTGGGTTTCCAGGCGCTCGCTCAGGGCTTTAGGGTCCTGGCCCAGGGCGGCGGCGAGTTCCGGCCATTTTTCCTTGGCGGTTTGCAGCTCCTTGGCGTTGGCCCACAAGGTGGTCACCGGCGTACTCACGGCCAGGGGCTCGCCATTGCGGTCGGTGATCAGGCCTCGGTGCGCAGGAATCGGGATGTGCCGCAGGCTACGGGCGTCGCCCTGACCGATCAGGAAGTCACGGTCGACCACTTGCAGGTCGATGATCCGCCAGGCAATGGCGCTCACCATCAATGCCAGCAAACCCAGCATCAGGCGGAAGCGCCACGGGTAGAGTGCGCCTTCGAGTTTCATCATGGCGCCACCATCCGAACTTCGGCCGCGCCCGGAATGTGCATTTTCAGCTGTTCGGTGGCCAGCACTTCGATACGGCTATGGGCCGTCCAGGTGCTTTGCTCAAGGATCAACCGGCCCCATTCCGCCTGCGCTTTATCACGCACGCTCAACTCACCGTACAGGGTGTTGAGCAATTGGCGGTTGTAGTGGGCGCTGTAGGACACCGCAATCGCGGACACCAGCACGCCGATAAACAGCAGCAACATAAAGAAGCTGCCGCCCGGGAGGGGCTTGGCGAAAAGCTTGCTCACCGCAACTTCTCCGCGACGCGCATAACGGCGCTACGGGAACGTGGGTTGGCCTTGAGTTCGGCTTCGGAAGCGAACTGCGCTTTGCCATGGATTTTGATTTTCGGCACAAAGGCTTCGAAACGCACCGGCAGGTTGCGCGGCAGGTTGTCGGACTCGCCCTTGACCAGACGACGCATGAACAATTTGACGATGCGGTCTTCCAGGGAGTGGAAGCTGATCACCACCAGGCGACCGCCCACTTCCAGGGCGTCCAGAGCGGCTTCAAGGCCGGCTTCCAGATCACCCAATTCATTATTGACGTGAATACGCAGGCCCTGGAACGCACGGGTTGCCGGGTTCTTGCCCTTTTCCCATGCAGGGTTGGCAACCTTGAGCACTTCAGCCAGGTCAGCGGTGCGTTCGAACGGCTGGATTTCACGACGTTCGACTACGGCACGAGCCATGCGGCCGGCGAAGCGTTCTTCACCGTATTCCTTGAACACGCGGGTGATTTCTTCATGGGGCGCGGTGGCGATGAACTGCGCAGCGCTGATGCCACGGGTCGGGTCCATGCGCATGTCGAGCGGGCCGTCGTTCATGAAACTGAAGCCGCGCTCAGGGTCGTCAAGCTGTGGCGAGGACACGCCCAGATCGAGCAAAACCCCGGCCACCTTGCCTGCCATGCCACGCTCGGCGACTTCGGCACCCAGCTCGGCGAAGCTACGCTGCACAACGACAAAGCGGCCGTCTTCGGCCGCTAGCGCTTGCCCGGTGGCAATCGCTTGAGGGTCTTTGTCGAACCCGAGGAGTTTGCCGTCGGACCCGAGCTGGCTGAGTATCAACCGGCTGTGCCCGCCCCTGCCGAAGGTGCCATCCACATAGCAGCCATCCGCGCGTACGGCGAGAGCCTCAACGGCTTCGTCAAGCAGTACGGTGATGTGGTTAAAGCCGCTATCAATAGTCACAGGATCAAATCACGCAGTTCATCAGGCATAGCGCCCGGTTGTTGAATAGCAGCCAGGTCTGCTGCAGAAACAGCATCCCAGGCATCTTCGTCCCACAATTGGAACTTGTTCAGTTGGCCCACCAGCATTGCGCGCTTATCCAGCTTGGCGTACTCGCGCAAGCGCGGCGGCACCAGGAAACGACCACTGCCATCGAGCTCAAGGTCGACGGCATTACCAATCAGCAAACGCTGCAGGCGGCGGTTTTCTTCACGCAATGAAGGCAGAGCGCGCAACTTGGTTTCGATCAACTCCCACTCATCGAGGGGGTAAACACACAAACAAGGGTCAACGGCGTCAATCGTGATGATTAACTGGCCTGAACTTCGCGAAATGAGCTCGTCACGATACCGGCTCGGCATGGCGAGACGGCCTTTTGCATCGAGACTGATAGCGTTAGCTCCGCGAAACACAGATGCGTTTCTCCAAATTTTAGCGTTTTACGTTCAAAAAACCCACTTTGTGCCACTTTCCGCCACTTGCGCACACTATAGGAATGCGCCCACCACACCGTCAAGGCGCGGATTCAAGGAAAAGCCTTACAGAACGGAGATTTAGGAACGTAAAAGGAGGAGAAACGCGAGTTCAGCGATGTTTTTGACTCAACAACCGCAAATAGCTCATGGAGCTATGGCTTAAAGTTAAAGTGATTTATTAAGAGTAAGATTTTTTTGGTATTACGAAGATGCATCTGCCAATGATTTGGCAGGGAGGGATTCTTGCGTTACTACCAGGTTTCTGTACGAGATTCGGACAGAAGGAAAAAAGGTGGAGAGTCGATCTGTAAGCCGGGTTCTGTCTTGAACAGTCATTCGTCTACGATGGCCATCACTGGACATCTTTAGCAACCTACCCGGTCCCAGCGCGGGCCACGCCTTGGGACCCTATTTGGTCTTGCTCCAAGTGGGGTTTACCTAGCCACGAACTGTTGCCAGACGTGCGGTGCGCTCTTACCGCACCTTTTCACCCTTACCGGCACCGAAGTGCTTAGGCGGTTATTTTCTGTGGCACTTTCCGTAGGCTCACGCCTCCCAGGCATTACCTGGCACTTCGCCCTATGGAGCCCGGACTTTCCTCCCCCCCCTAATTTTCATAGAGGGCAGCGACTGTCCAATCGACTCTCCGCCGCGCAGGTTAACGGCACGGCGGCTTCAGGACAAGTATTAAAAGTGCAGCAATGCCATCACGTTCAGACGGGAGACCGGTTTAACCCCGGAACTATTCGGCCTTCTGCTTATCCAGCGCGACTTGATACAACACGTTCTTGCGCAAGCCGGTAATTTCAGCCGCCAGGGCTGCCGCACGCTTCAGCGGCATTTCCTTGAGCAGCAGATCCAGGATGCGCATCGCCTCGCTGCCCACCGCGTCTTCATTTTCCGGTGCGGTCCAGCCGGCCACCAGCACCACACACTCACCGCGCTGCTGGTTACTGTCGCCCTCGACGAACGCCCGCAGTTCTTCCAGCGGCAAGCCCTTGAGGGTTTCGAAGGTCTTGGTCAGCTCCCGCGCCAACAGCGCCAGGCGTTCACCGCCGAACACCAACTCCATGTCTTGCAGACATTCCAGGATGCGGTGCGGCGCCTCGTAAAAGATCAAGGTGCGCGGTTCTTCCTTTAAGGCTTGCAGGCGCGCACGGCGCCCAACCGCCTTGGCGGGCAGGAAACCTTCGAAGATAAAGCGGTCCGACGGCAAGCCGGCGGCCGATAATGCCGCAATCAGCGCGCACGCTCCCGGAACTGGCACTACATTGATACCAGCGGCACGCGCTTGGCGAACCAGATGGTAGCCGGGATCGGAAATCAACGGGGTACCGGCATCCGAGATCAACGCCACGTCGTCGCCCGCCAGCAAGCGCGTGATGAAACGGCTGCCTTCCTCGCGCTCGTTATGCTCATGGCACGCAGCCAATGGCGTGCTGATACCAAAATGCTGCATCAAACGCTGGGAGTGCCGCGTGTCTTCGGCCGCGATCAATTTTACGTCGCGCAACACTTTCAGCGCCCGAGCACTGATGTCGTCCAGGTTGCCAATGGGCGTCGCCACGACAAAAAGCGAGCCTGCAGTGGAATTCAAAGGACCTGGAGCAGTCAAAACGCACACCTCGATGGTTAGGAAAAGTCGCATTGTAGCGCGTAGGCGCCTCGATAATATGCCCTCGGGTTCGGCCATCGATGCCGGCCCGTAACATTTACACGACCTAAATCGATGGTTTCACGCCAGTAACATCGCGCCTGGGCCAGTGCTTGGGTACAATTCCACGCTAATTTGATCGGTATCAGGAACACTTACATGATCGCTTGCCTGCGGCTGCTCTCCGCCCTCTGCCTCGCTGCCTTACTGGCCGCGTGCGCCAGCTCGCCCTCGTCCAGCCTTGGCGACCTCCCCCGGACCCCGGATGCCAGTATCGAGCAACTGCTCGAACAGGCCACCAACGCCAGTACGCCAGAAAAGGCCGCGATGCTGCGCCTGAGTGCGGCAGACCTGGCCTACCACCAGAACAACCCTGGCCGCTCGGCGCAGATTCTTGCGCAGGTGCCCCTGGATGTCCTGAAGCCGGCCGCACAAGTGTTTGCCAGCACCCTGTCCGCGGAACTGGCCATGGCGCGCAACCAGCCCAAAGCTGCGCTGGCTGCCCTGAACCACCCCAGCCTGCAAAGCCTGAAGGAGCTGCCGACTGACCAGCAGATCCGTACCGGCACCGTGCATGCCCGCGCCTATGAAGCCGATGGCCAGACCCTGGCTGCCGCGCGTGAGCGGGTCGCCATGGCCCCCTTGCTGACGGGTGATGCCGCCAAGAATAACCACGAAGCCATCTGGGCGCTGGTCGCCGCGCTGCCTGCCGAGCAACTGCAAGCCAGCGGCAACCCGACTCTCGACGGCTGGATCACTCTGGCCCAGGCGATCAAAGGCGCTGGCACCCTGGAACAACAGCAAGCCGCCATTGATACCTGGCGCGCGCAGAACCCAGGCCACCCGGCGGCAGTCAATCTGCCGACCCCGCTGACCAAGCTCAAGGAGCTGGCCAGCCAGCCGTTGACCAAAATCGCGTTGCTGCTGCCGCAGGAAGGCCCTTTGGCCGCGGTCGGCAAGGCGCTGCGTGAAGGCTTCATGGCCGCGCACTTCCAGGCCGAACAAGCCGGGCAGAAACCGCCGGTCATCGAGTTCTATGACAGCTCGCGCCTGACCTCCCTCGACGACTTCTACGCCAAGGCCCAGGCCGCCGGTGTGCAACTGGTAGTCGGCCCGCTGGAGAAACCGCTGGTCAAGCAGCTCGCCTCCCGTGGGCAATTGCCGATCACCACCCTGGGCCTTAACTACAGCGAACTTAACGAAAACCCGCCGCAACTGTTCCAGTTCGGCCTGGCCGCTGAAGACGAAGCCCGCGAAGTCTCGCGTCGTGCCCGTGCCGACGGCCTGCACCGCGCCGCCGCCATGGTGCCGCGTGGCGAATGGGGTGAGCGTGTCTATAAAGCCTTCCGTCAGGACTGGGAAGCCAATGGCGGCACCGTAGTGGGTGTCGAGTACGTCGATCAGCCGGTCGCCCTCGCCCAGCAGATTGCCGACCTGTTCCAGCTGCGTAAAAGCGAAGGTCGCGCCAAGAGCCTGCAAAGCACCGTCGGCACCGACGTCGCCGCGCAACCTTCGCGCCGCCAGGACATCGAGTTCATCTTCCTGGCTGTGACCCCGCAACTGGCCCAGCAGATCAAACCGACCCTGAACTTCCAGTACGCCGGTGATGTGCCTGTGTATGCGACGTCCCATGTGTTCAGCGCCAGCGGCGACAAAAACCAGTACCTGGACATGACCAACGTGATGTTCTGCGAAACCCCATGGCTGCTTAACACCACCGACCCGCTGCGCAACCAGGTTGCCGCACAATGGCCACAGGCCAATGGCAGCCTTGGCCGCCTGTATGCGATGGGTGTGGACGCCTACCGCCTGGCACCGCGCCTGGGCCAACTCAAGGCATTGCCGGACACCCGCGTTGACGGCCTGTCGGGCAACCTGGGCATCGGCGCCTACCAGCGTGTCGACCGCCAGATGCCATGGGCGAAGTTCGTCGGCGGCGAGATTCAACGCCTGCCGGACACCCCGCGCTGATGCCCGAGCGGTCCAGCGCACAAAGCGGCAAGGACGCCGAACTGCAAGCTCTTAAATACCTGCAACAACAGGGTCTGCGCCTTCTGGCGCAGAACTGGTTATGCAAACGCGGTGAGCTTGATCTGGTCATGCTTGACGGCGATACAGTAGTATTCGTCGAAGTCCGCTACAGAAAACACGCACAATGGGGTGGCGCGCTCGCCAGTATCGACGGGCGTAAGCGTCAGAAGCTGATACTCGCCGCGCAGTTTTTCCTGCAAAAAGAGCATCGCTGGGCTGACAGCCCCTGCCGTTTCGATGTGGTTGCCATGGAAAGCACACCGGCAGGCCCAGCTGATTTGAACTGGCTCAAGAATGCCTTCGACAGCTGATTGCCCGAATATCTTCACCACACACTTTTGCTCTTTGCTTTGCGGGCTGCACATTTCTGTGCCGAACAGCCGCGCTACTTAAGGTCACACAGATGGACATGCAATCCCGAATTCGCCAGCTTTTCCAGGCCAGCATCGACACCAAGCAACAGGCGATGGACGTACTTGCACCGCACATCGAGCAAGCCAGTCAGGTCATGGTCAATGCCTTGCTCAACGAGGGCAAAATGCTTTCGTGCGGCAACGGCGGTTCGGCCGGTGATGCCCAGCACTTTTCCTCTGAGCTGCTCAACCGCTTTGAGCGCGAGCGCCCGAGCCTGCCGGCCATCGCTCTGACCACCGATTCGTCGACGATCACCTCGATCGCCAACGACTACAGCTACAACGAAATCTTCTCCAAGCAGATCCGCGCCCTGGGCCAACCCGGCGATGTGCTGCTGGCGATTTCCACCAGCGGCAACTCGGCGAACATTATTCAAGCGATCCAGGCCGCACATGACCGCGAAATGATTGTCGTAGCCTTGACCGGGCGCGACGGCGGCGGCATGGCCTCGCTGTTATTGCCTGAGGACGTGGAGATCCGTGTCCCGGCCAACGTCACTGCACGCATTCAAGAAGTCCACCTGCTGGCGATCCACTGCCTGTGCGATCTGATCGACAGCCAACTGTTCGGGAGTGAAGAATGACCGTTAACCGCCTCAGCCTTTTGGCCATTACGCTGTGCCTCGCCATCAGCGGCTGCAGCACGGCAATCACTGCGACACGTGACACACCCATTCAGGATGACCGGGGCACACGCACTTTCGGCAGCACCATCGACGACTCGCTGATCGAAACCAAGGTCAAGGTCAACGTCGCCAAGGCCGCTACCGACCTGGGCAACGGTGCCTCGCGCATTGTGGTCACCAGCTTCAACGGCGTGGTGCTGCTGGCCGGGCAGACGCCGCGAGCTGATCTCAAGGCCCAGGCCGAACAAGCCGCCTCGACAGTTCAGCGGGTCAAGAAGGTCCACAACGAGCTGCAGGTCATGGACCCGATCACCCTGCTGGCCATCAGCAACGATGCGCTGCTGACCACCAAGATCAAGGCGCAGATGCTCACCGACAGCGGTGTACCCGGCTCGCGCATCAAGATCGTCACCGATAATGGCATCGTCTACATGATGGGCCTGCTGACCCAGGCGGAAGCCACCCGTGCAGCCAACCTGGTCCAGGGTGTGTCCGGTGTGCAGAAGATCGTGAAGGTGTTCGAATACATCGACTGATGTGATCGCCAGCCACAAAAAAGGGCGCCGTGCATTGACTGCACGGCGCCCTTTTTAATGCCCAGGGTTTACTGGTATTGCTGGTACGGGTTGCCCTGGAATTGGTTGTTCTGCTGCGGCGCCTGTTGTTGCTGCTGCTGTTGACCAGGCTGGCCGTATTGCTGGCCAGGGATCGGGCCGAGGTTGACCTCAACGCGACGGTTCTGGGCGCGGCCATTCACATCGGCGTTGCTGGCAATCGGGTTATCCGGGCCGGCACCACGGGCGCTCAGGTTGGTCGGGCTGACGCCTTGGGAGGTCAGGTAGTTGGCCACGCTCTGGGCACGACGCTGGGACAGGTCCATGTTCAACTGGCGGCTGCCCGTGCTGTCGGTGTAGCCGACAATCTGGATAGTGTTCTGGTTAAACTGCTTCAGCGAGCCAGCCAGGTTATTGAGCGGCGTGTAGAAGCTACTGGCGATGGCATCGGAGTTGGTCGCGAAGGTGATATTACCCGGCATGATCAACTTGATCTGGTCGCCCTGGCGCTGCACCTCAACACCGGTGTTGGCCATGCTTTCACGCAGCTTCTTTTCCTGCTGGTCGGCGTAGTAGCCATAACCCGCGGCGCCCAGGCCTGCAATGGCACCACCGATCAGTGCGCCCTTGCCACGGTTGTTATGGTCGATGGCAGCACCTGCCAGCGCACCGGCCAGAGCACCCAGGCCACCGTATTTGGCGGTTTTGCTGATGCCCCCTTCGGAACCATTGCTGGCCTGTCCCTGGCTGCCGTCATAAGGATTAGGTGAAGCGCAGCCGGACAACAAGGCTACGGCGGTGGCAACAACAAGAAGACGACGCGGAGTAAACATGAAGGGAGCTCCTACTTTTGCATTCTGTGGTGCAAAGGACATTGGCAATGGGCCTGTGCCGAGTTTGGAACGCGACAAACGGTAAAAATTCCGTGGCCACTTCCCGACCTGTAACAAAACATTGACCATTATCCCCGCTGTATAAACCGTAGCAGGCCAAGGCTGAACGCGACCTGCCAGGACGATTCTTTTGAAGAACAGCCTCGCCCGCGCAAATATTCCCTCCACGCCAGTTACGCCCGCACGAACGGGTTCTCCCGCATCTCATCGCCCAAACGGGTGTCCGGGCCGTGCCCCGTAACCACCGTAGCGCCCTCGTCCAAGGTGTACAAACGCTGCTTGATCGAACGCACGATAGTCGCCTGGTCGCCGCCCCACAGGTCTGTACGCCCCACGCCGCGCTTGAACAACGTATCGCCAGCGATCAGCAACTTGGCATCGGCAAACCAGAAGCTCATCGAACCCGGCGTGTGCCCCGGCGTATGCAGCGCCACCCCGCAACCACAGGCCAACTCCTCGTCGTCCTCCAGCCAGTGATCCGGCGACGGCACCGGCGTGTAGGGCACCCGAAACATCTGGCATTGCATTTCCAGGTTATCCCAAAGAAATTGGTCTTCTTTGTGCAAATGCAGGGTGGCGCCGGTCTTCTCTTTGAGCTGGCCGGACGCGAGGAAGTGATCCAAGTGGGCGTGAGTGTGGATAATGCTCACCACCTTGAGGCCCAGCGCATCCAGACGCGCCAGGATCAGCTCGTGATTGCCGCCCGGGTCGACCACAATGGCTTTTTTGCTGATCGGGTCGCCAATGATGGTGCAGTTGCACTGCAAAGGGCCGACGGGGAAGGTTTCGCGGATCAGCACAGGTTTATCGATATTCATGGGCGTTCCTGCAAGCTCTATGGCACATTCCAGGCGCAGTATGGTGGAGCTTGCCCCAGATTCGAAGGGCCTCAACTGCTAAGCTACTCAAGCGCCATGGAACCCGCACCGTAGCGTCGCATTTGGAGCAAGACGTATGGCCAATTCTCGGATCATCTGCGAACACTGCGATTGCGTGTACGAAAAGGTCACGCTCGCCAAACACCAAAAAGCCCTGTGCACCCGTTGCGCTGGCGTGTTGCAGCGCTACAACGGGTTGTCGGTGCAACAGCGTCTTGCGCTGACCATTACCGCAGCGGTGCTCTGGACCTTTGCCAATTTCTATCCGGTGATGAGCATCAGCCTGCAAGGCCTTAAAAACAGCGCGACCCTCTGGGACTCGGTGGTCGCGCTGAGCCTGGGGCCGATCACTTTCATTGCGTTGGTGGCGGCGATCTCGATCATCATCGCCCCGGTGTTTCAGTTGCTATTGCTGATGTGGGTGCTGAGTTTTGCCCTGGCCGGCAAGCGCTCGCCAGCGTTCAAACTATGCATGCGCTGGCTGGAAGCGCTGCGGCCATGGAGCATGCTCGAAGTCTGCCTGCTGGGCGCCATGGTCGCGGTGTTCAAGCTGGCCGGCATGCTCGACGTGATCCCCGGCACCGGCCTGTTTGCCCTCGCCGCCCTCGCCCTGCTGCTGATTCGCATCGCCGGGCGTGACGTACGCGACTTGTGGGACGCCGTATGAATTCACCACCGACCGCGCGCGAACTCAACCTGTGCCTGTGCCACACCTGCGGCCAGCCCTGCGACATGCGCGACGAACCCAGCGAGTGTGAGCGCTGCGGTGCGCCGCTGCATCGGCGCAAACTCCACTCGCTGACCCGCACCTGGGCCTACATGCTCACGGCACTGGCGTTTTATATCCCGGCGAATTTATTGCCGGTGATGAACACCACCATGCTCGGTTCCGGCGCCGACAGCACCATCATGAGCGGCGTGCTGGAGTTCTGGCAGCATGGCGCCTGGGACATTGCCCTGATCATTTTCATTGCCAGCATCGCGGTGCCGGGCATCAAGTTTGTCTCGCTGACCCTGCTGCTGGTCACCGTGCAGCGCAACAGCCAGTGGGCGCGCAAAGAGCGCTCGAAGCTGTTTCGGTTCGTCGAGCTGATCGGCTACTGGTCGATGCTCGATGTGATTGTGGTGGCGCTAGTGGCCGCGCTGGTGAAATTCCAGGCGCTGGGCACCATCGAGCCGCGCCTGGGCATTTTGTTTTTTGGCCTGGTGGTGGTGTTTACCATGCTCGCGGCCATGAGTTTCGACCCGCGCCTGATCTGGGAAAACCCACACAACGAGGAGATCTCGGATGAGTTCACACAACACTGACACGCCTGCCGGTTCACCGGCGATCAAAACGCGGCGCTTCAGCGTTTCGCTGGTGTGGATCGTGCCGATCGTGGCAGTGCTGGCGGGCATCTCGCTGGTGGTGCACAACGTGCTGCAACAGGGGCCGGTCATCGTCCTCAACTTCAAGACCGGTAACGGCCTGGTCGCCAATAAAACCGAGGTCAAATACCGCAACGTGGTGATCGGCCAAGTCTCGGATGTGGCCTTGAGCGACGACCAGAAAAGCGTCAACGCCACCATCAAGCTGGCCAAGCAGGCAGAAAGCTTCACCCGTGAAGACTCCAAGTTCTGGGTGGTGCGCCCGCGCATCGGTGCCGGTGGCGTGTCCGGCATCGATACCTTGCTGTCCGGTGACTATATCGGTGCCGATATCGGCCAATCCGACACGCGCGCCAAACAGTTCAAGGGCCTGGAAAACCCGCCGCCCATCACCTATGGCGAGCCGGGCAAGCGCTTCACGTTGCATACCCAGGGCCTGGGCTCACTGGATATCGGCTCGCCGGTGTACTACCGCAAGATCCCGGTGGGCCAGGTGGTGGCCTACGAACTGGATGACGATGGCAAGGGCGTGAAGATCGAGGTCTTCGTGCATGCGCCCAACGATGTGTACGTCACCGAAAATACACGCTTCTGGAATGCCAGCGGCATCGACCTGAGCGTCGGCGCCAATGGTTTCGCGCTGAAAACCGAGTCCTTGTCATCGATGCTGGCCGGCGGCATCGCGTTCCAGGCGCCGCCCTACAGCCCTAACGACAAACCGGCCAGCGAAGATCACACCTATGAGCTGTTCGACGACCAGCAAAGCGCCCTCGCCCCGCCCAACGGTCAAGGGCAATACATGGCCCTGCGTTTTGATCAGGCACTGCGCGGGCTCAAGGTCGGTGCGCCGGTGGAGTTCCTTGGAGTCGAGTTCGGCAAGGTGGTGTCGATCAACCTGGATTTCGATGCCAGGAAACGCAGTTTCCCGATCAACGTCGGCATTGTGATTTACCCGCAATTGCTCGGCGAAGCCAACACCAAGCTGCTCAAGGCCACCAAGCATGACCCCAACGATGAAGCGGGCGGCGTGCGCCTGATCGGTTCCTTCATCGAAAACGGCCTGCGCGCCCAGGCTCGCAGCGGCAATCTGCTGACCGGCCAACTGTACATCGCCCTGGATTTCTTCCCGAAAGCCGACAAAGTGGTGTTTGACCCGAACCTGCGCCCGGTCAACATTCCGACCATCCCCGGCAACCTGGAACAGTTGCAGGAGAAACTCGAAGGCATCGTCAATAAGGTCAACCAACTGCCGATCGAGCGCATCGCCAGCAACCTCGACGGCAGCCTGGTCGAGCTGCGCAAGAGCCTTGCCCAGTTCAACGCCAAGACCCTGCCCGGCGTGCAGACCACCCTGGGCGACGTGAGCAAGACCTTGCAGTCGGCCAACTCAACCCTGGCCGAAGACTCGCCGCAGCGTGAACAACTGACCCAGACCCTGGACGAACTGGCGCGCATGTCGCGCTCCTTGCGTGAGCTGTCGGACTACCTGGGCCGGCATCCCGAATCGCTGATTCGCGGCCGCCCTGACAGCGCCGCGCCTATAGACCTGCAAGGGCCACCGCGCAAATGACCATTGGAGCCGCCATGACCTTTCCCTTGAAACTCACCTTGGTCGCCGCGCTGGTGCTGCTCGCGGCCTGTCGCAGTGAGCCGATCGCGTTCCACACCCTCACCCCGGTGCACTGGAATAACAGCACTCAAGCCCAGGCAAGCGATATCCGTATTGAAAGCATCAGCGTGCCGCCCCAGGTCGACCGCGCGCAGATCGTGATTCGCCAGGGCGACAGTGGCGTGGCGATCCTTGAAACCCAATGGTGGGCCGCTACCCTGGCGGATGAACTGAAAAGCGCGCTGGTGGATCAACTGGCCAACAGTCACTCCCGGCAGCCCCTGTTGTTGCGCCTTGAAGTGCAGCGATTTGACTCGGTGCCGGGCCAATACGCGCTGCTCGATGTGCGCTGGCGCCTGCGGCCCACTAGCGGCGCAGACGCCGCACCGCTGACCTGCCGCACCACCTTGCAGACACCGGCAGGCCCGAGCATTGATGACTTGGTGGTGGCGCACCAGAACAACCTCAAGCGTTTTGCCGCGCTGGTCGGCAAAACCGCCGACACGCCGCTGAAAGCGTGCCCGGACATACGGTGATGACGCCCGGTGTGAACTGGACAACGGTGATGGCTAATCAGTATCATCGGCCACTCGTTCACCTTCACCGAGCCATCAATTCGAGCCGTTATGGAAAACTCAGGATGCTGTACGGAAACAAAAATAGAACGGAAACTCAAGGAATGGGAAGCCCGACTTAATGCGGCTCAAACGGGCCATTTCATAATGGCTGAACGGTACCTGTGGTGGAACTTCTTCATCGCCATGCCCTTGGTCACTTTTTCAGTCATCGTCGTCTCATTCGTCTTCTTCCAGGCACCACCGGAAGACATGTGGTCTATTTCATTAAAAGTAGCGGCTATCGCCGTTACGATTCTATCCTCGTTGCAAATATTGATACGCCCTTCGGAAAAAGCCGAGCAGCATAGAACCAAGGCTTCTCGTTATGGTTGCCTGAAAAGAAAAATCGAAATGTTGTCGTTGAAAAGCAATCTCACCGCAGAGTGGGAAAGTACAACAAAGGAACTCATGCACGAATGGAACAGCATTGCGGAAGATTCTCCCCTGACGCCAAACTACGCCAGAAAGAAGATCAAGAAGCTGAGTGAGCAGTAGTACTGCACAGTTGAGCATCGATTAATCAATCACGCGCTCAAACAATCAGGCAACCCATGAAAAACCACAGCCCTGTTTCTGCCACGCTTAGCGCACACGATGTAGAGTCGTACTTAAGCGGCATATTTAACCTGACTAAAAAAATGCCGCATGTAAGGTGCTATCGAGGTGAAGCAAATGCTGCGTGGGATCTCAAACCTTCTATAACCAGAGGACTCAAGCCGGAGGCAGAAAGTCAGATTCTGAGTGAACTGTTACTTGAAGTACCGGGAGAGTTTACTGCAGAAAAATCAATGTTTGACAAACTCGTAAAGGCGCAGCATTACGGGCTCCCTACCCGACTTTTAGATGTTTCGCTAAATCCATTAGTCGCGCTGTATTTTGCCTGCGCAGACCCCCTGCACGCAGAAGAAGATGGGGCTGTGCGCATTCTCGACTTCTCCAGCCGACGCGTTAAATTTGCAGACAGTGACACCGTCAGTCTTATTTGTAACCTGGCCAGACTCAGTGATAACGAAAGGACCCACCTTTACAGGCAGCGAACCCCCTCAAGACGCTGGAATAAAAAAGACGCTACTGCGTTTAGAAAACTCAAACCTATGAATCGGTTATTGCAATTTATCAGAATAGAGAAGCCTTACTTCTTAGATAAGGCAAAACCCGGTGACTTGTTCAAATACTTTTTTGTACACCCTGCCAAGGCCAATCGCAGGGTGATCGCTCAATCAGGGGCTTTTGTAGCGGCTGGACTGCTGGAATATCGTACTCCAGAAAAATCCAAAGAGCTGACAATGACAAAGATTGACATCGCTGCGGCTCATAAATTACCCATACTCAAACAACTGGACATCCTGAATATAAACTCTCGATCACTGTTTCCCGAAATAGAATTCGCCTCGAAATACATCAAAGAAAAGTGGCGCATCTGACCATTTCACAACGCAACTAAATTAGTTTCACACCTGCCTGAACAACCCCATTTCCTGCGCCCGAGCCACGGCTTGGGTACGGCGCTCCACCCCCAACTTGCTGTTGATATGGCTGGCGTGGGTTTTCACAGTGTGCAGGGAAATAAACAATCGGTTGCTGATTTCCTGGTTAGAGCAGCCTTGGGCGATGAGTTGCAGCACCGCCAGTTCACGTGCGCTCAAGGTTTCATGATTAGGCGATGCCTCAACGATCGCAGCGGCAGGCAACAGCGCCAACAGGCTCTGGTTCAGCAAGCCATGAGTGTCCCGGCCAAGCTGTTCACGCATCCAATCCGGGTAACTTTCCAGCAGCCGCTGAAAGGGTTGCAACGCCCCACCGGCGCCCGCCTCAAGGGCGCGGGCCAATGCCAGCCGGGCCTGGTCTTGCTGCCCGCACTCCAGCAGCAACTGTGCCTGCTGGGTCAGGGCCATTAGGGCAATCATTTGCCGCCCACTGTTATGCGCTTGCTGAGCCAGCTCCTCGAGGCGTTGCAACGCGGCGGCCGGCTGATGACGGGTGGCGTCCAACGCAGCCTGTTGCAGCCCGATATGTTGCGGCAAGTGCGGGTGAAACTCCGGTGCGGCGGCGGCGTGTTCACCGTTGTAGGTTTGCCCCAGCCGGGTCAGCCAGGCCTCCGCCAGGTCAGTGCGGCCTTGAGCCAGCCACAGCTCGCATTTGATCAGGGTGATCATCGCCAGGTAGTAGATCGGCGGTACATCCCAGATGTGCATCAAGCGCTCAGCTTCGGCAAGCTCGGCAAACGCCGAGGGAAAATCCCCACGGCGCCCTTCAAAGTTGGCAATCACACAATGCCCGATCAGCACGCTGATATCCCGGCAGGCGCGGGCTTCGTTCAGACCCGCGCGTAAACGGACAAGGCCGGCCTCGGGTTGATAGCGCACCAGCAGCAAATAGCCCTCGTACAGCGACAACCGTGCGCGCACCGCGTACAGCCGCTGCGGCGCCAAGCCGTGCAGGCGTTGCAGACCCTGGCGCACTTCGTCCAGGGAACGCAGGATTTCGCCGCGCGCCTGCAACACCCGCGCGCGATCGTAATGGGCCAACGCCTCGAACAGCGGGTTGCCGACGCGCTGCGCCAGCTCCAGGGATTCGCGATTCAGGCCACGGGCACGCCACAAATCGGCATCGACGATGGCCAGGTTGGACAAGGTCGACAGGCACATCAGCCGTTGGCCATAGCGTTTTTGCGGCAAGCTTTCCAACGCTTCGCTGCAGTAGCGCAGGGTGGACTCACGATCGCCCCGGCCACGGGCGATAATCCCGCTCAGCGCCAACCATTGAGCCAGCATCGACTTCTGCGCAGTGGCCGACGGCGCCGGCAGGAAACGGCTGAGGTAGCCGGACAGTTCTTCGGCCGCATCCAGTTGGCAGGCCAACCCCAATGCCCAACTGTAGAGCACGATCAAACGCGGCGTGCTGATCAGCAGGCTGTCGGGCAAGTCCATCTTCCAGCGCAGCAGCATGCCGACGTTCTGCTCGGCCAGCAGTTGCTCCTCCGACAGGTTCTGCACCAGGTTCGCTGCCACATCCAGGTGGCCGGCGCGCAACGCCTGTTCCACCGCTTCATCGATCAAGCCCTGGGTGTTGAACCAGCGGCAGGCCCGCAGGTGCAGGCTGGCAATCGGCACGGTGGCACTGCTGGCACGGCGGGTACGCAACAGGTCGGAAAACAGATGGTGGTAGCGATACCAATGGCCCTGCTCATCGAGCGGCACCAGAAACACTTGGTGGGCCTGCAAATAACCGAGGATATGCGCGCTGTCGTGGGCTTCGCGCACGGCGTCGCACAAATCGCTGCAAAAACGATCCTGCGGGGCGGTGTCGTAAAGGAAGGCTTGCACCTCTGCCGGCAGGCAATCAATGACTTCTTCGAGCAGATAGTCGCGGATCAGCCCTTCGCCACCGTGCAAATGTTGCGGCAACGCGGCTTCATTGCCAGCTTCGGAGAGGGCCAGCAGCCAGAAGCGCAGGCCAGCCACCCAGCCCTCGCTGCGACGGATCAGGTTGTCCAGGGCTTCGCCGCGCAACGAGCTGCTGTGCCTGTCGAGCACGGCCAGCGATTCGTCGTGGGTCAGGCGCAGGTCTTGTTCGTGCAGCTCCAGCAGGTGGCGCGAGAGCCGCAGCCGCGCCAGGTGCCAGTCCGGGCGCTGGCGGCTGGTGACCAAAACCAGCAGCCCATCGGGTAAATGATTGAGGAAAAATTGCAGGCAGCGATCCAGCACCGGGCCCTGGGCCAGATGGTAGTCATCCAGCACCAGCAGCAAGGGCGCGCGCGTGGACAGGTGCAGCGTCAGCTCGTCGAGCAAGCCGTCGAGCCATTCTTCAAAGGCAAAGGGTTGGTGACGCTGACGCATTTTCAGCAGGCCCAGGGATTGGGCGCCGAGTTGCGGGAAGTATTGCTGCAAGCCGTCGAGCAAGCGCTCAAGGAAGCGGCCGGGATCGTTATCCCGTGGGCTCAGGCCCAGCCACAGGCTTTGCCAATGCGCCGGCAGGCTCTGACAAAACTCCACCGCCAACGAACTCTTGCCGAACCCGGCTGGGGCACTCACCAGCAACAGACGCCCTGCAAGGCCTGCACTCAGGCGTTCGCACAGGCGCGGGCGCAGCACGTAGCCATCAGGCAAAGGCGGCCTGTAGAAACGCGCTTCCAGGGTCGGAATCACCGCGCTTGCAGGCCCTTGGATTCGGGACAGATCAGTCATCGCCGGGCTCTTGTAGAAGGCTGTTGTCGGCATTGCAGATGTCCGCAGACTAGCGGTAAAAGCGGCGGGTTTGTAGATCTTTGCGACATTTGCCTGAAAAAGAACTGCGACAAAAAATATCCCGCATAAAAAAGCCCCGAACCAGTCGGGGCTTCACGCTGAGGATGCGGCCTCAGTTAAAGCAGCTTAGCGAACGCCGTCCTGGCGCAGGGCCGCCGGGGAGAAGTCGGCGGTGGAGGCGGTGAAACCGAAGTCATATGCCTGCTTCTCTTCGTTCTTCATGCCCAGGGCCAGGTAGCGGCCGGACTGCAGGTCGTAGAGGGTTTCGATGGCGTACCACGGCACTTGCTTGTCGTAGTAGTTCTCGGCATGGGCTTCGGCGACGCGCCACAGTTGGCCGCGACCGTCGTAGTGGTCGATAACCGCTGCTTGCCAGGTGTCTTCGTCGATGAAGAAGTCACGCTTGGCATAGATGTGGCGCTGGCCTTCCTTCAGGGTTGCAACCACGTGCCAGACGCGGCGCAGCTCGTAGCGGGCCAGGTCCTGGTTGATGTGGCCGGCCTTGATGATGTCGGCATATTTGAGCTTCGGATCGTCGATCTTATAGCTGTTGGAGGCGATGTAGATTTCTTTCTTGCCTTCAAGCTTCCAGTCGTAGCGGTCCGGTGCGCCGTTGTACATGTCGAGGTTGTCGGAAGTACGCAGGCCATCGGCAGCGGTGCCTGGCCCGTCATAGGACACTTGCGGCGCCCGGCGCACACGGCGCTGGCCGGCGTTGTAGACCCACGCCGAACGCGGCTCTTTAACCTGGTCCAGGGTTTCGTGCACCAACAGTACACCACCGGCCAGACGCGCCGGCGCGGTGACTTGCTGCTTGAAGTAGAACAGCACGTTGCCGGGGTTTTTCGGGTCGTAGTCCTTCATCTTGTCGCGGAACACGAACTGATCGCGGAAGTACACCAGGCTGAACGAGCCATTGGTTTGCGGCGTGGCCTGGGTCACCAGACGGGTCACACTGCCGCCGCGATAGCGGGTGATGTGGTTCCAGATGACTTCCACACCGCTTTTCGGAATCGGGAACGGAACCGCGGTTTCGAAGTTTTCCAGGCCGTTGCCGCCGGACACCAGGTTGGTGTTGGTGGCGTTCTTCTTGATCGAGGCAAACACATCAGCCGGCACGGTAGCGCCGCGATGGGTCGGGTAGACCGGCATCTTGAAGGTGTCCGGGTAGCGCTTGAACATCGCGTACTGCCCCGGCGCCAGCTTGTCTTTGTACTGTTCGACGTTCTGCGCGGTGATGGTGAACTGCGGCTGTTCGCTGGCATACGGGTTGGCCAGGAAGCCACGGGCATCCACGGCGCCGGCATTGGTAGGCAGCGGCGACCATTTAGGAATGGTGCCGGCCGCGTTACCGGCCATTTCGGCGCCCATCGGCGTCAGGGTTGTGCCCAACTTGGCGGCTTCATCCGCCGAGACTGCCGCCATGACGTTGCTCGCCAGGATCGACAGCCCAAGCACACCCACATGTAACAAACTTCTAGTTATTTTCATGTTCTGGTTCTTCCTGAAAACAGACTGCTTAAAGAGGTTGTGCTTAGAAGTTCACGCCGGCGCTCAGCGCGATGAAGTCACGGTCATCCACGGTGGTGAACTTGCCACCAAAGAAGTTGGTGTAGTTGAGGCTGACGGTGTAGGTGTTCTGATACTCGGCATCCACACCCAGGCTGACGGCCTTGCGACCTTCTTCAAAGTTGCCGCCAGGGCCAGGCGAGTAACCTTTGACGTCATGGGACCAGGCCACGTTGGGCTTGAGGTTCACACCGGCAAACACATCCGGGTATTCCCAGATGGCCCGGGCGCGATAACCCCAGGACGTGGCGGTGGTGTAGCCGTCGTTGTTGCAGTTGGTGTTCAGGCCGGACGCATTCGGCAGGCCTGCGCCGTTGGCTGTCGAATTGTTAAGCGCATTGCAGAAGCCGCCGGGCAGCGTGCCTGGGCCGAAGACCGGATCGCGGCCATAACGTGCCTGGTTTTTGCTCTCCAGGCCGCCGACGTGGGTCACGCCGATTTCGCCCACGGTGGTCAGGCGAGAAGCCCCCATGACCTGATCGAAGAAGTGCGTGAAGGTGGTCTGGAACTGGGTCACTTCCTTACGGTTGTAGCCGTGCAGGTCCTGGCCCGGTGTGCCCTTGAGCACCGACGCATTGCCATAGCCCGGAATCGGCGTGACGCCCGCATACAGGATATCGGTGGTGCTCAGTTGTACCGGCGCGTTTGGCCGGTAGCTCAGTTCACCACTCCAGGCGGTGCCGGTAGGCAGCGTGGTGGAGAAGCTCAAGCCGTAGAGGCGGATATCTTCCGGGTACTCGACGAAGTACTGGGAGCTGCCTGCCACGATCAATGGGCGCAACGCCGCCAGCGGCCCCAGTGGACGGGTGTAGGCGGAGTTTGGCGCGCCGGTGGCGCTGAAGATCGGCGCACGGCTGTGGTAGTTCATAAAGTACGCGCCAAACTCGGTGTCCAGCGGCTCGAAGTTGTAGTGCATGGCCACGCCGAACTGGCCGCTGTCGCGTGCATCACGGTCACCGCCGCGACGTACCAGCACACCTTCGTTGTTCACATCCACGCCCAGGGCGTTAAGGGTAGGCAAGGCCGCGCCCGGGATGGTGGAGCGCTTGTTCAGCACCCGCAGGTTATTGCTGCAACCATCCGAGATGACGTCCGGCTGGGAGAAGAATGTGCCGCAGTTATCGGTGACGGTCTGGTCCCATTCCAGCTGGTAAAACGCTTCGGCCGAGAGGTTATCGGTCAGGGTCTGCGATACGTAGAACATGTTGACCGGAATCAAGCCTTCCTTGATTTCGGCGCC
Source organism: Pseudomonas sp. KBS0710 (assembly GCF_005938045.2). Lineage (GTDB taxonomy): Bacteria > Pseudomonadota > Gammaproteobacteria > Pseudomonadales > Pseudomonadaceae > Aquipseudomonas. The sequence goes on from NZ_VCCF02000001.1 coordinate 4,784,237, forward strand.
CGGACGACGGAACGCGGACACGTCGATCGGGTTGATGGAGTTGATACCGCCACCAATGAAGGTACTTTCACCCCAGCTCACTACTTGCTTACCGAACCGCACGTTACCCGGCTGATCGGCGATGGTGTAGTTGTGGTAGATGAAGGCATCGAGGATCTGCCCGCCGGAAGACTTGGCGCCCTCTTTGCGGTTGTTGTTGCTGACGTTCTTGAAGTCCAGGTCTTCGTTTTGCAGCGCGAAGTCATACCAGTACTTGCCACGCACAAAGATGCCGGTGTCGCCGTATTTCAACTCAAGGTCATGGATACCCTTGAAGATCTTCGAGAAGGAATCGCCCTTGTCAAAGTTCAAGTGGCCGTCATCGGAGGTCTGCGACAGCCCTCTGCCACCGTTGTTGGCACCGATCAGGTCTTTATTGCGACCGGCAGTCGACCAGCTCGCCCCCACCGACAGGGATGAGTCGAAGCTGCCTTCGATTTCACCGATGTTGAAACTGACGCCGAATGCAGGCCCGGCGAGCGTAGAAGCGAGACTGACGGCCAGGGGCAGTCTTGCCCGGCGCCAGAACTGGTTTACTGAGGTCATCGACGCTACTCCATGTGCATTATTGTTATGGCAGTGAGTTCTTTCTTCTGGATGCATGTAACGGCCGGAATACAACGATTCCAATGCCGAACGGCAACCGGGCCCCCATGGCCCGAAGCACAACATCCGTGAAAAACTCTGAGAGGGACTATAGCCAGCAGGGGGTAGCGCTTGATCCCTCTAAAGTGTGATTTGCATCACCAACCTGTCTGCCACAACCCTTTCGCCACGCCGACGACGGTCGGCGTGGGAAGGATGGCTGAAAATCCTGAAATCACAAGTGAAGCCGCGAGTTAGAGCATTGCCGCGCCCGAACGGGCGCGGCGAAGGGGGTCAGAGCGTGGACAGGAACGTGCTGTTGTTGGCCTGCCACTCGATGATGTCAACGCGGATACGTTTTTTGTCGAGTTTGCCGACACTGGTCTTGGGAATTTCAGTAACAACGGCGATCTGGCTTGGAATCGCCCACTTGCTCAAGTGGCCCAACTCCACGAACGGCTTGAGGTGCTCCTTGAGCTCGCGGGCACCTATCACATGGCCATCACGCACCACCAGCAGTGCAAACGGGCGCTCGCCCCACTGTGGGTCGGCGATGCCCACCACCGCTACTTCGCGTACCGCCGGGTGACGGCTGACCAGATCTTCGAGGGCCAATGACGAGATCCACTCGCCGCCGGTCTTGATCACGTCCTTGATGCGGTCGCGAATATCGATCACGCCAAACGCGTCCAGCGTGGCCACGTCACCGGTGTGCATCCAGCCGCCTTCCCACAGCTCGGCGCCCTTTTGCGGCTCGTTGAAATAACCTTCGCTGAGCCACGGCGCACGCAGCACCAGCTCGCCCTGGGACTCGCCGTCGGCGGGCAAGAAGTTGCCGTCGCCATCGACAATCGCCGCTTCCACCAACGGCCCGGGCACGCCGGCCTTGATGCGGTAGGTGGTGCGCTCGTCCTCGGTGCCCGCCATCAACTCTTCGTTGAGGTGAGCGCAGGACACCAGCGGCCCGGTCTCGGACATGCCATACGCGGCGGTCAGTTGAATGCCCCGTGCCTTGGACGCTTCATACAACGTGCGGTTGAGCGCGCTGCCGCCGATGACGATTTTCCAGCCGCCAAAATCCACGTCCTGTGCGGCCTTGGCGTTGAGCACCATTTGCAGGATGGTCGGCACGCAGTGGGAGAAGGTGACCTTCTCTTTGCGCCACAGCTCCACCAGGTATTCCGGGTCGTAACGGCCGGGGTAAACCTGCTTCAAACCGAGCATGGTCGCCACATACGGCAGGCCCCAGGCGTGCACGTGGAACATCGGCGTGATCGGCATGTACACGTCGTTGGTGCCCAGCAGGCGCACGCTGTCGACACTGCCCATGATGGTCGCCACACCGATGGTGTGCAGCACCAGTTGGCGATGGGTGAAGTACACGCCCTTGGGGTTGCCGGTGGTGCCGGTGGTGTAGAAGGTGGTGGCGACGGAGTTTTCGTTAAAATCCTGGAAGTCGTACTTGGGGCTGGCGGCCGCCAGCAGGGTTTCGTACTCGCCGACCAGGTTCGGCAACTCGGCAGTCTTGGCCTCAGCGTCGGTGAGCAGCAGGGTCTTGTCGACGGTGGTCAGATGCCCGGCAATCGCCTGGTAGAGCCCCACGAACTCGCTGTTGACCAGCACAAAGCGGTCCTCGGCGTGGTTCATGGTGTAGAGAATCTGTTCCGGCGACAGGCGCACGTTGATGGTGTGGATCACTGCGCCGATCATCGGGATGGCGAACATGCATTCCAGGTAACGGTGGCTGTCCCAGTCCATCACGGCAACCGTGTCACCGGCCTTGACCCCGGCTTCGGTCAGCACATTGGCCAGGCGCGCGACCCGCTCGATCAGGGTTGGGTAGGTATAGCGCAGCTTGTCGCGGTAGATGATCTCCCGGGTCTTCTCGTAACGCGCCCCGGACATCAGCAGGCGTTTGATCAACAGCGGGTATTGGTAAGCGCCTTCGGCGGGCGGGATAACACGGGTCTGCAACATACGAATCCCTTATCTGACTGCACGGTCTTGGCTAAGACCTGCACTGTAGAGCGCTAATGTTTCAGCCAAATCAGCCAAAGGAATGATTTGCAGCGCCCAATGAATGCTAGCTTTGCGCCAGCATCGAGGATTTACATAGATCGAAATGTGGGAGCGGGCTTGCTCGCGAAAGCGCTGGGTCAGTCGACGTTTCTGCCACTGATACACCGCCTTCGCGAGCAAGCCCGCTCCCACATTTTGTCCGTGCCCACTCAGGTGTAGCGCTATTTCATGCTGGTAAACGCCAACTTCACACCAATGGCAATCAGCACCGCGCCCATGGTCCGATCAAACCAATGCCCCATCCGCGCAAACCCGGCGCGCACGCGCTGCTGGCTGAACAGCATGGCCACCAGGCAAAACCACAACGCCGTCGCCACTGCCAGGTACACACCGTAACCGGCCTGGATTGCCAGCGGCGTGTGCGGGTTGATCACCACCGTGAACAGCGACAGGAAGAACAGCGTGGCCTTCGGGTTCAGGCCATTGGTCACAAAACCTGCGGTAAACGCCCCGCGTGGGGTGCGCTCACCCACTTCACGGTGCAACTCGCCCTCGGCGGGCGGCTTGGCCGGCTGCGCGCGCAGGGCCTTGAAGCCGATGTACAGCAGGTACGCTGCAGCGGCCCACTTCAGCGCGTTGAACAGCACAATGGACTGCGACACGATCAAACCGATGCCCAGCAGCGAGTACCCCACGTGCAGGAAAATCGCCGAGCCCACGCCCAGAGCGGTCCAGGTGCCGGCGCGATGGCCATGGGTAACACTTTCACGCACCACCACGGCGAAATCCGGGCCGGGGCTGGCCACCGCCAACAAGTGAATCAGGGCTACGGTCAAAAACTCGGCGACGTACATGCTCACTCCATTAAGTAACTGATTATTTCATCTGATAGGCTCGGCAGATTACGCCTTCGAACCTCGTCGCAAAAGGTACAGTTGAGAATGAACAATCGCCGCGCCGTCTTCCTTGATCATCCGTCCCTGGACCTGGGCGACCTCGACCTCAGCGAGCTGCGCAACAGCTTCAGTGACTTGCAGCTGTTCACCGACACCACGCCGCAGAATGTGCTTGAACGCGTGCAAGGCGCCCAGGTGGTGATCAGTAACAAGATCGCCCTTAACGCGCAAACCCTGGCGGCCTGCCCCGAGCTCAAGCTGATCCTGGTGTCGGCCACCGGCACCAACAACGTCGATCTCGACGCCGCCCGCACCCATGGCATTACCGTGAGCAATTGCCACGGCTACGGCACGCCGTCGGTGGCGCAGCACACGATCATGCTGTTGCTCAACCTGGCGACGCGTCTGAAGGACTATCAACAGGATGTGGCGGCCGGCAAATGGCAACAGGCCAGGCAGTTCTGCCTGCTGGACTACCCGATTGTCGAGCTGGAAGGCAAAACCCTCGGCCTGCTCGGCCACGGTGAACTGGGTGGGGCGGTGGCGAGGCTGGCCGAAGCTTTTGGCATGCGCGTGGTGCTCGGCGCCATTCCCGGGCGCCCTGCCCGCGCGGACCGCGTGCCGCTGGATGAGCTGCTCGCACAGGTCGACGCGCTGACGTTGCACTGCCCGCTCAATGAAAACACGCGCGACTTCATCGGCGCCCGCGAACTGGCGCTGCTCAAGCCCGGCGCGTTTGTCGTCAACACTGCACGCGGCGGTTTGATCAACGAACAGGCGCTGGCAGATGCTTTGCGCAACGGCCATCTCGGCGGCGCGGCCACCGATGTGCTGAGCGTGGAACCCCCCGTGAAAGGCAACCCGCTGCTGGCCGGCGACATTCCTCGCTTGATCATCACTCCCCACAATGCCTGGGGCAGTCGCGAAGCGCGCCAGCGTATCGTCGGCCAACTGGCTGAAAACGCCCGAGGCTTTTTCAGCGGCGCCCCGCTGCGCGTCGTCAGTTGATAAACTGCGCTCCTTTTCAAGGAGCAGACTATGGATCCGCGCAGTGAAGTACTGCTTCGTCAGGCCGAACTTTTTCAAGGCAACCTGCTGCTGGTAGGTTTGCCCGCTGACGACTTGCTCGGCCGCCTGCCCAATGCCCACGGCTGGAGCTGGCATGCTGGCGACCAGGCCGCGCTGGATGCGCGCTTTCCCGAGCGCAGCCAGTTCGGCGTGAACGTGCCCGAGCGTGGGTTTGATGCGGCGGTGATTTTCCTTCCAAAATCCAAAGACCTCACCGACTACCTGCTCAACGCCGTGGCCGCACGCTTGCCCGGTGCCGAGCTGTTTTTGGTCGGGGAGAAAAAGGCCGGCATCGAAAGCGCCGCCAAGCAGATGATCCCGTTCGGCAAGCCGCGCAAGCTCGACAACGCACGGCATTGCCAACTGTGGCAAGTCACCGTGGCCAATGCCCCGCAAGCGGTCGAGCTGCAAAGCCTGGCGCAAGTCTTCGAAGTGCCGCTGGCCGAAGGGCCGCTCAAGGTGGTGAGCCTGCCCGGCGTGTTCAGCCACGGCCGCCTGGATCGCGGCACCGAGTTGCTGCTGGAGCATCTGGATAAGCTGCCGAGCGGGCATTTGCTCGACTTTGGTTGCGGCGCCGGCGTGCTTGGGGCGGCGGTCAAACGCCGCTACCCGCATAACAGCGTGACGATGCTCGATGTGGACGCCTTCGCTGCCGCCAGCAGCCGCCTGACCTTGGCGGCCAACGGCCTGGAAGCCGAGGTGCTGACCGGTGACGGCATCGACGCCGCGCCGATGGGTTTGAATGCGATTTTGAGCAACCCGCCGTTCCATGTCGGCGTGCACACGGATTATTTCGCCACAGAGAACTTGCTGCGAAAGGCGGCTAAACACCTGGCAAAAGGCGGCGAACTTCGTTTAGTTGCCAACAGCTTCCTCAAGTACCAACCGCTGATCGAGAAGCATCTGGGCGTGTGTGCGGTGAAGGCCGAAGGCAATGGTTTTCGCATTTATCGTGCCAAACGTGGCTAATGGCGATTTGAAAAAGAACGCTTGCCGAATGGATTTTGCCTAGGCAGAATCCGCTCCGTCCTAGGGGAGTAGTCTCCCACGAGCGCCACGCTCGTCCGGCATACGTCAACATACTTGGTCAACAGACCATGGCGTATGCGACCCAGGAGTCCGCACAGACGGACCGGGGTTTGACAAGACCTATGACACGCACACCTTACCCGGGGCGGGAAGGCTGTACGTGTCATAGCCGTGTCGACCCGCCCCTGGAAACTTACCTGATGCTGGATTCATTACTCGTACCTACCGCAATCGTTGCCTTGGCCGAAATCGGCGACAAGACGCAACTGCTCGCGCTCATCCTTGCCGCACGCTTTCGCAAACCCTGGCCGATCATCGCCGGCATTGTCGCCGCGACCCTGGCCAACCATGCGGCCGCCGGTGCCGTGGGGGCCTGGTTCGGCAGTTTCTTCTCGGATGCAGTGTTGCACTGGATTCTCGCAGCGAGCTTCTGTGCCACGGCGCTGTGGACCCTGGTGCCGGACAAACTCGACGATGACGAAGCCAGTACCACGCGCAAGTTCGGGCCGTTCCTGACCACGCTGATTGCGTTCTTCCTCGCCGAAATCGGTGACAAGACCCAGATCGCCACGGTGATGCTGGCGGCGCAGTACCCGGAGTTGTGGCTGGTGATTATCGGCACCACGCTGGGCATGCTGATTGCCAACGTGCCGGTGGTATTGGCGGGTAATTTTGCCGCGGAAAAACTGCCGCTGACCTTGATTCGTCGGTTGGCGGCCACGGCGTTTTTCATCCTGGCGGTGGTGGCGGTGTACAAGGCCATGCAAAGCAGCGGGTGGATCTAAAGCTGTAAACCCAAACCACTGTGGGAGCGGGCTTGCTCGCGAAAGCGGTGTGCCAGTCGGTAAATATTTGACTGAACTGACGCCTTCGCGAGCAAGCTCGCTCCCACATTTGGATCTTCACAGGTCCTGGAATATCAGGACTTTTTGGCCTGCTGATAAAGCGGCATCACCTTAGGAATCGCCGCCTGCAACGAGGCGATTCGGCTGTCGGAGGCCGGGTGAGTGCTCATGAACTCCGGTGGCGCGCCTTCCGACGCCTTGGCCATCTTGTTCCACAAGGTGATCGCGGCATTCGGGTTGTAACCGGCACGGGCCGAAAGCTCCAGGCCGATCAGGTCGGCTTCGTTTTCATTGGCACGGCTGTTAGGCAACGTCATACCGTAGTTGGCCACGGTATCGGCCAATGCCAGGCTGTCCTGGCCCAGGCCGAACAACGCACCGGCGCCCTGCTTGGCCATCTGGATGCCATACGCCTTAGACATGGCTTCACGCCCGTGTTCACGCAAGGCGTGGGCGATTTCATGGCCCATAACGGCAGCCAGTTCGTCGTCGGTGAGCTTGAGCTTGTCGATCAACCCGCTGTACACGAAGATCTTGCCGCCAGGCCCGCAGTTGGCGTTCATCTCATCGCTTTTGATCAGGTTGACTTCCCACTTCCACTGCGCCGCGTCCGGGCGGAAGTTCGGCGCCTGGGCGATCAAGCGGTTGGCGATGGCCTGCACGCGCTTGGCGTTGGCACTGGTCTTGTCGAGCATGCCCTTGCCACTCGCCTCGCCCAGCGTCTGCTGGTAGGACTGGGCATACATCTGGTCGACTTCCTGGCTCGACAGCATGCTGAACATGTACTGCTTGCGCTCCACGCCCACGGCGCCGCCGCTGGTGGTGTTAACCGACTGGCAACCTGCCAGCAGCATCGCTGCACTGAGTACGCTTACTGCCAATGACTTTTTCATGACGCTCTCCCTGAAAACCTGGCGCGTATCGTAGGCGGTCATTTGTATCAACGCCAGATACACACGACGTGTAACCGCTAACTTTCAGATACATCCCACACACCCACAGCGGCGGCGAACAGTCCGTTTGCGACATCTCGTACTATTTTGCCCGCCAAGCCTCAAGCCTCCAGAGCCCATGGCCGATACAAAAAGGCAGCCCACCTGCCCTGCGCCTGGAGCCTCCATGAAATTCAAGTCGATTCAGTTTTCTGTTGCCGCACTGACCGGGGCCATCGTGCTGAGTGTGGTCGCAGTGCTGGTGCTTTATGCAGTGTTTGCCGGTGCGCGCACCCAGGAGCTGGTGCAGGAGCGCACTCAGGCGCAATTTGAGCAGATCATTGAGCAGCGCCTCACTGCGTTGGCGCAAACCCAGGCCACGTTGATTCAACGCGAACTGGAAGCGCCGCTGGTGACCGCCAAAGGCCTGGCCACCGCCAATGCCCTGCTGGCGATGAAAGATGCCAAGGGCGAACCCGCGCTGCAGGTCGGCCGTGAGCAGTTGATCAACCTGCTGCATGAAACCGTGGTGCGCAACCCGAAAATTCTCGGTGCCTACATTGGCTGGGAACCCAATGCCATCGACCATAACGACGCTGCCTACGTGAATACCGCGATTGTCGGAATGGGCGCCGACGGCCGTTTCCTGCCGTGGTGGTACCGCAACGCCGATGGCAGCCTGGGCCTGGATAAACTCGCCGACGTCAACGACCAGAACATCCTGTCCACCGGCGTGCGCGCCAGTGAGTACTACCTGTGCTCCAAAGAGAGCAAGAAACCCTGCGCCATCGACCCGGCGCCTTATAAAGTCGGGAATGCGATGGTGATGCTCGCCTCGTTTATCGAACCGATCATGGTCGACGGTGCGTTCCAGGGCATCGTCGGCGCCGACCTGTCGGTGAACTTCATCCAGGACATGCTCACCCGCGCCGACCAGAACCTGTACAACGGCGCTGGCGAACTGGCGCTGATTTCCAGTAACGGTCGCCTGGTGGCCTACACCAAGGACGCCAGCAAGCTCGGCGAAAAAGCCAGCGACCTGCTCGACAGCAACGAACTGGCCAACCTGGGCCAGTTGAACGTCGGCGAAGTGCGCTACGACATCGACAAGGAACACGGGCATATCGAACTGTTCCTGCCCTTCAACATCGGCCAGGCCGAAGCGCGCTGGACCTTGATGTTGCAACTGCCACTGAGCGCAGTGATGGCCGACTCGCAGAAGCTGCAAAGCGACCTGCAAGCCCAACGCAAGACCGACACCTTTGGCATGGCCATGGTCGGCCTGTTGATCGCCGGGATCGGTTTGCTGGTGATCTGGCTGGTGGGCCATGGCATCGCTCGCCCGCTCAAGCAAATGGTGGCGATGCTCAACGATATCGCCCAGGGCGAAGGCGACCTTACCCGCCGCCTCACCAGTGATCGCGCCGATGAGCTGGGAGCGATTGCCAACGGCTTCAATACCTTCCTGATCAAGTTGCAGGGCATGATCACGCAGGTCGTGAGTTCGGTGCAGAAGGTCAGCGACTCGTCGGAACACACCGCCGATATCGCGATTCGCACCAACCAGGGCGTGCATAAACAAATGGTCGAGATCGACCAGGTGGCCACCGCAGTGCACGAAATGACCGCCACTGCGCAAGACGTGGCACGCAACGCCACCCAGGCCGCGCAAGCCGCCAGCCATGCCGACCAGGCCGCCAGCCAAGGCATGCGCATTGTGCGCGATACCTCCACCTCCATCGGCGCGCTGGCCGAAGAAATCGGCAGGGCCGTCGGCGTGGTGCAAACCCTGGCCAAGGACAGCGAGAATATCAACGCGATCCTCACGGCGATTCGCGGGATTGCCGAGCAAACCAACCTGCTGGCGCTCAACGCCGCCATTGAGGCGGCCCGTGCCGGCGAACAAGGCCGTGGTTTTGCGGTGGTGGCCGATGAAGTGCGCAACCTGGCGCAGAAAACCCAGAAGGCCACCGAAGAAATCCAGACCATGATCCAGCAACTGCAACAAGGCACGCGGGATGTGGTGCGAGTGATGGAGGACAGCCAGCACCGTACCGACGAAAGCGTGCAACATGCGGCGAAGGCGGCCGAAGCGCTGGAGACGATTACCCAGGCGGTGTCGGTCATCAACGACATGAACACGCAGATTGCCAGTGCGGCCGAGGAGCAGAGCGCGGTGGCCGAGGACATCAATCGCAATGTGATCAATATCGGCCAGGTGGCCAATGAGGTGGCGGGCGGTGCGGATGAGTCCAGCGCAGCGAGTGCGGATCTGACCAAGTTGGCGGAGCAGCAGCGGCGGTTGATCAATCAGTTCAAGGTTTAGCGATCTGCGGTGGTTTTAAGCCCGCTCCCACATTTTGATTTGTGAACACCATCAAATGTGGGAGCGGGCTTGCTCGCGAAGAGGCCAGCACATTCAACCTCAGCCTGGGGTCAGGCACTCCGGCCCATTCAACTTCGGATCATTGACCATATTGGCCAGCACCCGCTCGCGCAACGCGGCGGGCTCGCTGGCCAACAAACCCTGCAACACATGCAACGGCGTCTCGGGGTTCAACCATGCCTCCTGCCCTGCCGCATCCAGAATCAACGGCCGCCGCTGGCTCTGCGCGGCCTGGGTCACCACCGCGGTACTCAGCCACACCTGCTCCTGCACCGGATACGCCTCCCAGATCGCCGCAAAAAACAGCGTCGAGCCTTCACCCGGTGTCAGCCAGTAGGGGCGTTTGCGCTGGGTGCCACGCCATTCGTAAAAACCGTTTGCCGGCAGCAGGCAACGGCGCTGGCGCAAGGCTTCACGAAACATCGGTTGTTCGGCCAGGGTTTCGGCGCGGGCATGGGCAGGCGTGCGCGAAAGGTCGGTGAGCCACGGTGGCGTAAGACCCCAGCGCGCACGGGCCAGGGTGCGCTGGCCTTCGCTCAGGCGCTGGATCAGCACCGAATCATTCGGGGAGATGTTCCACTGGGCCTGCTGATCGGCCGGGAAGCCCGGCAAGGCAGCAAAGGAAGGGTTCCAGCGAAACAGGGCATAACGTCCACACATGGGGCAACACGACTCTTGGGTAAACCGACCGACAGCCTAACAGACCAACACGTCGGGAAAGCTGTCGGGTTCATCGCCGGGCATGGGTTGCGCGCCGTTATAGGCCGTAATCAATTCACGGGCGTAGACAGCCTGGTCGTTGTCCACTTCCAGGCCCAACAGGCCGAAGATCGGCAATTCGCCGGTGCCACCGAGCAAATGGCGCCCCACCAGGTGCGCCTCGATGCCTTCGCTGGCAAGCATCTGTTGCAGCAACTCGCCTTCCATCAGGTTTTCCGGTTCGTAGATTCGCTGCATGGGGTGTACCTGTTACTCGTTCTCGCTGCGCACGTTCAGCATCCATTCATCGCCGTGCACTTGCAGGTCGAAAATAATCGGCCGGCAACAGACCGGACAGTCCTCTATATATTCTTGATCACCGCCGGAAAGATCCAGAACCGCCTCAGCCGGTTCACCACAATAAGGACAATCGTACGACTCGGTTTCCAGCATCGCGGTCTCCCAGGTGACTTGTGCGTATAATCGCCGGTCTATTTACAGGGCTATTCACGGCAGCGCCACTATTGCGGCCGCACCCTGATGTTTCCTTTACTTACCCTAGCCGTTTCTAACAAGAGAGCATGATGGGCGAATTCGATACCATCCGACCTTACAACGACAGCGAAGTCCCGGCCGTGCTGGCGCGTCTGTTCAGTGACAAGGCCTTTCTGGACATCCTGACCCACTTCCGCTTCCCACGCTTTGCCGGCGCCCTGGGCTGGCTGCTCAAGCCGATGATCGCCCGCAAACTGCGCCGTGAATTTGCCGGCGTCACCACCGTGGCCACCCTGCAGGACAAAGTCGAGTATTACGTCGATCACACCATTGATCGCGCGACCGACGGCGTGACCTATACCGGCGTCGAGCAGCTCAAGTCCGGCACCGCCTATCTGTTTCTGGCCAACCACCGCGATATCGTGATGGACCCGGCCTTCGTCAACTATGCCGTGTACCACGCCGGCCTGCCGACGCCACGCATCGCCATCGGCGACAACCTGCTGCAAAAGCCGTTTGTCAGCGACCTGATGCGCTTGAACAAGAGCTTCATCGTGCACCGCTCGATCACCGGGCGAAAGGAGAAGATGGCGGCGTATAACCTGCTGTCGGCCTATATCAACCATTCGATCCGCAACGACTGCCAGTCGATCTGGATCGCCCAGGCCGAAGGCCGGGCCAAAGATGGCGATGATCGCACCGAATCGGCGATCCTCAAGATGTTCCATGTCAGCCGCAAGGACGAGCCGTTTGCCGAGGTGATCCAGTCGCTGAACCTGACGCCGGTGTCGATCAGCTATGAATACGACCCGTGCGACAGCGCCAAGGCGCGCGAGCTGTACATCCGCGCGACCACCGGCACCTACACCAAGGCACCGGGTGAAGACGATGTGAGCATTGCGCTGGGCATTACCGGCTACAAGGGCCGCGTGCACGTGAACTTCGCACCGCCGATTACCGAGCGTTTTGAAGACACCAAACTGCTGGCCGTGGAAATGGACCGGCAGATTCTCGGCGGTTATCGCCTGTTCCCGGTGCATTACCTGGCGTATGCGCAGTGGAGCGACGCCGACCCGCAATTGCAGGTGCCGGCGGCAGCCGAGGTGTTCCCGGCCGATGAGTTGGCCAAGGCCAAGGCTGAGTGGGAGCGGCGTTTGAATGAGTGCCCGGTGGAGCACCGGCCGTACCTGGTGACGCAGTATGCGACGCCGGTGAGGAATCAATACCGGGTCAAGGCCGGGATTCCCCTCTAAACACCGAAGCAAAAAAATGTGGGAGCGGGCTTGCTCGCGAAAGCGGTGGTTCAGTCAAAGATGTATCGACTGACACCCTGCATTCGCGAGCAAGCCAGCTCCCACATTTTGGTTTTGCGGTGGTTTTAGAGGTGGGTGCTGAGCCATGAGACGGACAGCGCCAGGCCCAGGCAGGCAAACCCGACGCGGTAAGCCAGGCGATGCGACCGTTCGGTACGCACATCCAGAAACAACATAGGTTGGTCGATCGCGCGGTCTTCGCTTTGGGCGGTCAGGTCGGCCAGCGCCCGCTGCTCGCGCAGGCGGGTAATGAACAGCAGCGCTGCACCCGGGCAGGCCACCAATAAAGCCACAGCATTGATCAGCAGTGCGGACAGCGCCATCGCAAACCTCGGTAGACGAGTGTCTTGGTATCAATTCAGATACAAACCTGATTGATATTGGCCTCCTGCCGCTGAAACGTTCCGTCCCCCATGTACGGTTAATGTATCCAGTAATTTACAGCGTCACCTGAACGTCACCTTAACAAGCCACTCTGTTGCCCTTCGAACGCTTGGGAGCTTGTCATGCTGCACGCACAAAACCAGGATCGGCTGTACCTGATGGCCCAGAACGATGAGCAGGAAGCGCTGGTCGGCGGCCTTGCGTTCAACGTTCAGGACCGTCACTGGCTGGTGTATTGCGCCCTCGGCGGGCACCAGCATGCCGACCTGCCGGAGCTGGACCTGCTCACTGGCGTGAGTGTGCTGGACTTTTATGTCGAAACGGCTGCATGAAGGCTACAGGCATAAAAAAACCGGGCTCATTGCTGAGCCCGGCGATCGGGGCGCTCCGCGCCCGCCCGACAGTTACTGTGCGCTGAGAAGCGAACCGATGCTCGGGTCTTTGAACAAGCGCGTCAGGGCATCACTCAACACGTCGCTGACCAGCTTGGTGTTGGTTTCCTGGTTCGGCGACATACCGAAACGCTGGTTCAGGGACGCGCCGTAGCGCCCACTGTAGCGGCGTGTGCCGGCGCTGACGTCGGACTTGAAAGTTGCGCCGATGGAGGCTTCCGTCACATACAGGCCTTCTTTGGGCGACTGGTACTTCAGCTCAGCCAGGGTAATGGTCAACTGCGGCGCGCCCGGCGAGTTGGCCGGGGTGAAGCCCAGCAAACGCACGGCGGCTTCAGCCTGAGCTTGCAGCTTGGGCAGCACGTCCTGGCCTTGTACCGAAATCAGCGCAGTCTCAGGGTACAGGCCGCCACGGGAACCCAGGGTAGGCGAAGGACGACCATCTACCACGCGCACCGACACCGGCTGGCCATGGCCGACAGGCGCCAGTTGCGCCGTGACTTTAGGTTGCGGGCTGAGTTGTTGCGGGCTGTTGGCGCAGCCAACCAGGGTCAAACTGGTCACAGTGATCAAACCAAACAACAGGCGTTGCAACATACTCATTTCTCCAGGACTGGGTGCAAACAGGCCGCCAGTATAACGGCGCACGCGGGCCACTCACCAGCCATCCTGAACGTCAGCTGAAGGCTTGCTCAAATTACAATTTCGCATAATTTCGTCACTCCACTGTCATGGCACACTGGCAACCTTCGAGCATGTAACGTAACAGGTACAAAGCCATGCGCCTTCTTAAATCATTGTTCATGTCCCATCCCCGTCATCGCCACTACGCACGGCTCGATGCCAATGGCCATTGCGTGGCGTTCAAGCAGTGCAGCCTGCCACCCGTGGGCGACGGCTGGGTGGAAGTCTCGGAGCCTCACCTGGGCTGGATGCACCGCCCACTGCCAATGAGTGCCCGAATCAGCCCACGGGTTGCCCACACGCACTCGCGGCATGCACTGGCTTCCTGAACGCCCTAATAAAAGTCACAAAACACGCCCATTTCCCCGGCGTTCTTCGCTACAATCTCCCCCCGATTATAAGGACGTCTCCTGATCGGGCCTCGCAGCATCGTTAATGCCTCGGTATTAACCCCCCAATCGCCCACAGAGAGCCGCCCACACAGATCGAGTGAAGCTGGCGCGCTTGCTGTTTTCTTTGCAAACCACCTCTCTTTACCGAATCTGCCAGAGCTGCCATTGCGCTCGGCCACTTGAGTTGTTTGCCCGTTTTGCCGCGTGTCGGCAAAGGTTTACGGGCCAGGTGCCAGGCTGGGGCAGCCCTTTTTTGAGGTTCACGTCTTCAAAAGAGCGTGAAAAAACGGGTTTTCACAACTTCACAAGAGTGTGGCGAGCAAATGAATAGTTTGGCGTTTGTACAAGCACCATCAGCGTCTGGAACAGCCCAACCACACAGGACCGAGTACTCCTCAAACACCGGAGCTTGAGCCTGTCCGCTACGGATTGATTGCACGAATCACACGCTTTGACCATAAGTCGAATTGCCACAGGCGCCCATGAATGCGTTCATAGGCAGATTAGCCCGGCAGGAAGCGTGTGCTGAAGTTGCAAAGAATTGCGAAACGGACATGGCGATCCTGGCCATGGGTAATCTGGGGCAACACGTGAACCGCCCCGTCACTCCTGGCAGCCATGCCGTCAATTTGGTGCTGCAGATTTTGGAGACGCGTTAAATGGCGCATAACGAAGCAGTCGACGTAGTACTGGTAGGGGCCGGCATCATGAGTGCCACCCTGGCCGTATTGCTCAAAGAGCTCGACCCCGGCCTCAAGCTGGAAGTCGTTGAGCTGATGGATTCGGGTGCCGCGGAGAGTTCCAACCCGTGGAACAACGCCGGCACCGGCCACGCCGGGCTGTGTGAGCTGAACTACACGCCGCAGGCCGCCGATGGTTCCATCGACATCAAGAAAGCCGTGCACATCAACACCCAGTTCGAGGTGTCGAAGCAGTTCTGGGCGTACCTGACCAAAAAGGGCACCTTTGGCTCGTCCAAGTCCTTTATCAGCCCGGTGCCGCACCTGAGCTTCGTGCAAGGCGACAAAGGCGTATCTTTCCTCAAGAAGCGCTTTGAAACCCTCAGCCAGCACCATGCGTTCTCGGACATGCATTACACCGAAGACCGCAATGAGATGGCCGAGTGGATGCCGCTGATGATGCCGGGCCGCCCGCTCGACGAAAAAATCGCCGCCACCCGCGTGATGAACGGCACCGACGTCAACTTCGGCGCCCTGACCAACCAACTGCTGTCGCACCTGACCAGCGCACCGGACGCCCAGGTCAAGTACAGCAAACGCGTCACCGGCCTCAAGCGCAATGGCGCGGGCTGGACCGTGAGCATCAAGGACGTCAACAGCGGCAACAGCCGTGATGTGGACGCCAAGTTCGTGTTCCTCGGCGCCGGTGGCGCGGCCCTGCCGCTGCTGCAAGCCTCGGGCATTGAAGAAAGCAAAGGCTTCGGTGGTTTCCCGGTCAGTGGCCAGTGGCTGCGTTGCGACAACCCGGAAGTGGTCAAGCACCACCAGGCCAAGGTCTACAGCCAGGCCGCCGTGGGCTCGCCGCCGATGTCGGTGCCGCACCTGGATACCCGCGTGGTCGATGGCAAGAAATCCCTGTTGTTCGGGCCGTACGCCGGCTTTACCACCAAGTTCCTCAAGCACGGCTCGTTCCTCGACCTGCCGCTGTCGGTTCGCGCCGGCAATATCGGCCCGATGCTGGCGGTCGCTCGCGACAACATGGACCTGACCAAATACCTGGTCAGCGAAGTGATGCAGTCCATGGAGCAGCGCCTGGAATCCCTGCGCCGCTTCTACCCTGAAGCCAAAGCCGAAGACTGGCGCCTGGAAGTGGCCGGCCAACGGGTGCAGATCATCAAGAAAGATCCGAAAAAAGGCGGCGTGCTGCAATTTGGCACCGAGCTGGTTGCGGCCAAAGACGGCTCGCTGGCAGCCCTGCTGGGCGCGTCCCCAGGTGCTTCGGTGACGGTTTCGATCATGCTGGAACTGATCGAGCGCTGCTTCCCGGCCAAGGCTGCCGGAGAGTGGGCGGCCAAGCTGCATGAGATCTTCCCGGCGCGGGAAAAAGTGCTGGAGACGGATGCTGAGCTGTATCGCAAGATCAATGCGCAGAACAACATCAGCCTGGAGCTGGTTGAGCAAAGCAACGAGGCCGAAAGCTTCGCTTAAGACCTGGCTGCAAAAAAAACGCCCCTCGGGGCGTTTTTTTGTGGCCGGGATAATCAGCCGCGAGCGTTTTCGATCAGCTCGATGTACTCAGGTGCGTTGCGCTGGTCCTTGATCAGCTCGACGAAGGTTTGGCCATGCTCGTCCTTGCCATCCAGGTCCAGGCCAGCTTGCTTGAAAAAGCCCAGGAAGCGCTCGAAGTCGTCGATACGCAGGCCACGGTAGGCCTTGATCAGCTTGTGCAGGGACGGTGAAGTCGCGTCAACTGGCTCAAAATCCAGGAACAACTTGATCTGGTCGTCGCCGATCTCGTCACCAATCACCTGTTTCTTATCTTTACGCATTACCGACTCCAGCCTGCAGACATTACACGGGAGAGGAAGTCTACCTGCCAGACACCACCTTCGAAAACAACCAAACACTCATGTGGGAGCTGGCTTGCCTGCGATGGCGGGGCATCAGTGACAGTTGGGCCAACTGACCCGCCGCTATCGCAGGCAAGCCAGCTCCCACAATTGGCTGTGCGTTGTTCTTGTTACCGCGTGCAAACGGCTCCTGTATGCAGATCCGCCCAGATATGCCCATTGGCATAACTGAGGAACTGCACATACACCGTGTCATTGCGCAGCAGGTCGACAATCACGCGGTACTGGGCCACCGGATAGGACAGGGTCAGGGTTTTGCTGGCGTCATCGAACAGCGGCTTTTTCAGGCTTTTGCTTTCGGCGTCAAAATTGAGCACCACCTGGTTGATCGTCGCGCCTTTGTTCAAGGATTTGCCCTTGAGGCGGATCATCAACGGCGAGGTCACCGGGATCGGTTGTTGTGTCGACTGCCGCTGATTACCCACCACCACCGCATATTCGGTGATTTGCAGCAGTTGCTGCTGGTCGGGCGTTTCGGCGCGCAGGGTCAGGTCATCGGGTGGCAGGAACTGGCTGTGCATCGGCGCGGGCGCGGCAGCCAGTGGCAAACTGAGGGTCAACGCCAGGGCGGCGCAGGTGCGTGTCAACAGGCTCATGGGCCGCTCCGTAGAAAGCTAGCCGAGCGCTGTAGCTCAATCGAACTGGGCGAGCATCCAGCGCTGATACTCGGCCACACCGGCATCGCCTTCGCGGGGCGCCCAGTCGGGTGACTCGCCCTCGCCTATCGGGCGATACGGCCCGGCCTTGCATTCAAACATCACGCTGTCGGGTTCCAGCACCACCAGGCCATGAAACACGCCTGGCGGCAGATCGACGCCGGCGCACTCGCCTCCCGCCTGCAGAACGCGTTTGGCAATTACCTCACCGGTGTCGCTGAACACCAGCACGCCGAGGCTGCCCTTGAGCACCAACAGGGTTTCCGCCTTGTCGGCGCTCAGGTGTCTATGCGGCGGCACATAAGTGTCGGGTTGCAGGCCGACGGCCAGACGATGGCAGGGTTCTTCCATCTGATGGAAGTTGTGATGGTGCCGGCCGCGAGGGCTGGCGGCCGCTTTCTCGGCCAACTCAGCGAACAATGTCTGATCAAGAAAGCGCGCCATGGCTTACATCCCTTTAACCGCGTAGATGCCATTGGCGTTACGCCAGTAGCCTTTGTAGTCCATGCCGTAGCCGAAAATGTAACGGTCGATGCACGGCAGGCCGACGTAATCGGCTTTGAGGTCCGGGCGAGCTTTGCGATCGTGGTCTTTGTCGATCAGCACAGCGGTGTGTACTTTGCGCGCGCCGGCGTGTTTGCAGAAGTCGATGATCGCGCCCAGGGTGTGACCTTCATCGAGGATGTCGTCGATGATCAGCACGTCGCGGTCGATGAACGACACTTCCGGCTTGGCTTTCCAGAACAGGTCACCGCCGCTGGTTTCGTTGCGATAACGGGTGGCGTGCAGGTAGGAGGCTTCCAGCGGGAATTGCAAATGAGTCAGCAATTTGCCGGCGAAAATCAGGCCGCCGTTCATCACGCAGAAGACCACCGGGTTGGTGTCGGCCATTTCGCGGCTGATGTGTGCGCCGACCTTGGCGATCGCTTCTTCGACTTGCGCTTCGGTGTACAGGCAGTCAGCCTCGCGCATGATTTGACGGATATGCTCGAGATCAGCGGACATGGCGCTCTCCAAGGGGGTGCTGTGGCAAGAAAAGCGGGCAAAGGTACGCATGTGAGGCGCAACGATCAAGCCTTAATGGACTAACGTACTAGATGTCTATAGGACAACACCCTCGGATAGATTAATCTAGGCCGGTTTTTTTGCCCGCCGCCGGAGCCTTTCCCATGCCCACTCGCGAGATCCGCCACCCGCTGATCCGACACAAACTCGGCCTTATGCGCCGTGCCGACATTAGCACGAAGAATTTCCGTGAGCTTGCTCAGGAAGTCGGAGCGCTGCTGACTTATGAAGCGACCAAGGATTTGCCGCTGGAAACCTACGAGATCCCCGGTTGGGCCGGTCCCGTACAAGTAGAGAAAATCGCCGGTAAGAAAATCACCGTGGTGCCTATCCTGCGTGCCGGTATCGGCATGCTCGAAGGCGTGCTCAGCCTGATCCCGGGCGCCAAAGTCAGCGCCGTGGGCGTGGCCCGCAATGAAGAAACCTTGCAGGCCCACACCTACCTGGAAAAACTCGTCCCGGAGATCAACGAGCGCCTGGCAATGATCATCGACCCGATGCTCGCCACCGGCAGTTCCATGGTTGCCACCATCGACCTGCTGAAAAAAGCCGGCTGCAAGGACATCCGCGCCATGGTGCTGGTGGCTGCCCCCGAAGGCATCACCGCTGTCGAAAAGGCGCACCCGGACGTGCAGATCTACACCGCCTCCATCGACGAGCGCTTGAACGAACATGGCTACATCATCCCAGGCCTGGGCGATGCCGGTGACAAGATCTTCGGCACCAAGCAGAAGGACGCGTAAGCATGCAGGATGATTTCAACGACCCGCTTTGGCGCCAGATCCTGTCTGGCGCACAGATGCTTTTTGTAGCATTTGGCGCGCTGGTGTTGATGCCGCTGATCACAGGTCTTGATCCAAACGTCGCACTGTTCACCGCAGGCCTGGGCACGTTGCTGTTCCAGGTGGTGACAGGGCGGCAGGTGCCGGTATTCCTGGCATCGAGCTTTGCGTTTATCACCCCGATCATTCTCGCCAAGGGCCAGTTCGGCCTGGCGGCGACCATGGGCGGGGTGATGGCGGCCGGTTTCGTTTATACCTTCCTGGGCCTGGCTGTTAAGGTCAAAGGCACCGGTTTCATCGATCGCCTGCTGCCGCCGGTGGTGATTGGCCCGGTGATCATCTCGATTGGCCTGGCCATGGCCCCGATTGCCGCCAATATGGCGATGGGCAAAGCCGGGGATGGCAGTGAGCTGATCCACTACCAGACAGCAATGCTGATTTCGATGCCGGCGCTGCTGACCACGCTGATCGTCGCGGTATTCGGCAAAGGCATTTTCCGCCTGGTGCCGATTATCTCCGGCGTGCTGGTGGGTTTTGCCATGTCGTTCTACTTTGGTGTGGTCGACACGGCGAAGATCGCCGCCGCGCCGTGGTTCGCCCTGCCCCACTTCACTGCGCCGGAGTTCAACTGGCAGGCCATCCTGTTTATCGTCCCGGTGGCCCTGGCCCCGGCGATCGAGCATATCGGTGGTGTGATTGCGGTGGGCAGCGTGACCGGTCGCGACTACCTGAAGAAGCCCGGCCTGCACCGCACCCTGCTGGGTGACGGGATTGCCACCACCGCTGCCGGTATGTTCGGCGGCCCGCCAAACACCACTTACGCCGAAGTGACGGGCGCAGTGATGCTGACCAAGAACTACAACCCGAAAATCATGACCTGGGCGGCGGTGTTTGCCATCAGCCTGGCGTTTATCGGCAAGTTCGGCGCGTTGCTGCAAAGCATCCCGGTACCGGTGATGGGCGGGATTCTGTGCCTGCTGTTCGGCTCGATTGCGGCGGTGGGCATGAACACGCTGATCCGCCACAAGATCGACCTGGGCGAAGCGCGCAATCTGGTGATTGTGTCGGTGACCCTGGTGTTCGGGATTGGCGGTGTACTGGTCGGCACCGGCACCGGCCCGGATGACTTCGGCCTCAAGGGCATCGCCCTGTGTGCGGTGGTAGCGATTGGTTTGAACCTGCTGCTGCCGGGCAATGATGGCTGGAAGAACAAGAAGCCGGATGAGCCGTTGATCTAACTGGCTCAACGCAAAATAAGTGTGGGAGCTGGCTTGCCTGCGATAGCGGTGTAACAGTCGACGAATCCGTCGTTTGATACACCGCTATCGCAGGCAAGCCAGCTCCCACATTTTTTATCTTCAGTGTGGCTTAGAGCTCACCGAGGCCATCAATCAGCGCCTGGTTCTGCTCTGGCGTACCGATGCTGATCCGCAGGAACTGGGCAATCCGCTCCTGTTTGAAGTGCCGCACAATCACCCCTTGCTCACGCAGCTTTGCGGCCAAACCTGCAGCGTCGTGGCGTGGGTGACGAGCAAAGATGAAGTTGGCCGCTGACGGCAACACTTCAAAGCCCTTGCCCTCCAATTGCGCAACCACCTTGTTGCGGCTGTCGATCACCCACTGGCAAGTCTTCTCGAAATACTCACGGTCGTCGAATGCCGCCGCCGCCCCGACAATCGCCAGGCGATCCAGCGGGTAGGAGTTGAAGCTGTTCTTGACCCGCTCCAGCGCCTCGATCAGGTCCGGGTGGCCCACCGCCAGGCCTACACGCAAACCGGCCAGTGAGCGCGATTTGGACAGGGTCTGGGTCACCAGCAGGTTCGGGTAGCGATCCACCAGGCTGATGGCGGTTTCGCCGCCGAAGTCGATATAGGCCTCATCCACCACCACCACTGAATCCGGGCTGGCCTTGAGGATCTGCTCTACCGCGTCCAGCGCCAGCACGCAGCCGGTCGGCGCATTCGGGTTGGGGAAGATGATCCCGCCGTTGGGCTTGGCGTAATCGGCCACGCGGATCTGGAAGTGCTCGTCCAGCGGCACCGGGGCGGACTTGATGCCATACAGGCCGCAGTACACCGGGTAGAAGCTGTAGCTGATGTCCGGGAACAGCAGCGGCAAGTCGTGCTGGAACAGGCCGTGGAAAATGTGCGCCAGCACTTCGTCGGAGCCGTTGCCGAGGAACACTTTGCCGGCGTCAACGCCGTAGTACTTGGCCACCGCCTGCTTGAGCAGGTCGCTGTTGGGGTCCGGGTACAAACGCAGGTTGTCGTTCAACTCGGCCTGCATCGCCGCCAGCGCCTTGGGCGAAGGCCCGTAGGGGTTTTCATTGGTGTTGAGCTTGACCAGTTTGGTCAGCTTTGGTTGCTCGCCGGGCACGTAAGGCACGAGGTCCTTGACGAAGGGGCTCCAGAATTTGCTCATGCCTCATTTCCCCTCTTCAAGGATGCGATATTCGGCGCTGCGTGCGTGAGCGCTCAGCGATTCACCACGGGCCAGCACCGAGGCAGTCTTGCCCAGTTCGGAGGCGCCTTGTGGCGAGCAGAAGATAATCGACGAACGCTTCTGGAAGTCATACACCCCCAGCGGCGACGAGAAACGCGCGGTGCCGGACGTCGGCAACACGTGGTTGGGGCCGGCGCAGTAGTCGCCCAGGGCTTCGCTGGTGTGACGGCCCATGAAGATCGCACCGGCGTGGCGGATCGACGGCAGCCAGGCCTGTGGGTCGGCTACAGACAATTCCAAGTGCTCTGGCGCAATGCGGTTGGCCACCTCGATGGCCTGTTCCATATCCCGAACCAGAATCAACGCACCACGTCCATTGATCGACTTCTCGATGATCTCGGCGCGGTCCATGGTCGGAAGCAGCTTGTCGATGCTGGCGGCGACCTTGTCGAGGAACTCGGCGTCGGGGCTGACCAGAATCGCTTGGGCGTCTTCGTCGTGTTCGGCCTGGGAAAACAGGTCCATGGCGATCCAGTCCGGGTCGGTCTGGCCATCGCATACCACGAGGATTTCCGAAGGGCCGGCGATCATGTCGATACCGACCTGGCCAAACACGTGGCGCTTGGCGGTGGCGACATAGATGTTGCCGGGGCCAACCACCTTGTCGACCTTCGGCACGCTTTCGGTGCCGTAGGCCAAGGCTGCAACGGCTTGCGCACCACCGATGGTGAACACGCGGTCGACTCCGGCGATGCAGGCAGCGGCCAGTACCAGCTCGTTGATTTCACCACGCGGGGTCGGCACGACCATGACCACTTCGGTCACGCCTGCCACTTTGGCTGGGATGGCGTTCATCAGCACCGATGACGGATACGAAGCTTTACCGCCCGGCACGTAAAGACCGGCTCGGTCGAGTGGCGTGACCTTTTGGCCAAGCACAGTGCCGTCGGCTTCGGTGTAGCTCCAGGAATCCTGTTTCTGTTTTTCGTGGTAGCTGCGTACACGTGCCGCCGCAATTTCCAGGGCTTCACGTTGCGGCGCAGTGATGCGCGTCAGTGCCAGCTCCAGGCGTTCGCGGGGCAGGATCAGGTCGGCCATGGACTTCACGTCCAGGCCATCGAACTGACGGGTGAAATCCACCAGCGCCGCGTCACCGCGCTCACGCACGGCCTTGATGATGTCGAGCACTCGCTGGTTGACCGAGTCGTCGGACACGCTTTCCCAGCTCAGCAGATGATCCAGATGATGGGCGAAATCCGGGTCGGCAGCGTTGAGTCGGGCAATTGCAGTGGACGTGGTCATAGCGAGGGCCTCAATAGAATTGGCAAAAACTCAGGCGCCCTAAACTAGCAGTCATTTCCGCTTGGGCACCTGAGAATTCTGGCTATGAGGCGGATAGACGGGCGCGACCTAAGGCCGCGCGGGTAAGTCAACCGCGGTGTCGAGACTCCACTGCCTTGCGCAGGGTGTCGATCAACGCCTGGATGCGGGCGTGCTGCATCTTCATCGATGCTTTGTTGACGATCAGGCGGGAACTGATGTCGGCAATGAAATCCTGAGGTTCGAGGCCGTTGGCACGCAGGGTGTTGCCGGTGTCGACCACGTCGATGATTTTGTCGGCCAGGCCGATCAGCGGCGCCAGCTCCATCGAGCCGTAGAGCTTGATGATGTCGACCTGACGGCCTTGCTCAGCGTAATAGCGTTTGGCGACGTTGACGAACTTGGTGGCCACGCGCAGGCGGCCTTTAGGCTCGACGTCACCGACACGGCCGGCGGTCATCAGCTTGCACAGGGCAATACGCAGGTCCAACGGCTCGTACAGGCCCTGGCCACCGTATTCCATCAGCACGTCTTTACCGGCAACACCCAGGTCGGCGGCGCCATGTTCAACGTAGGTTGGCACGTCGGTAGCCCGCACGATCAACAGGCGCACATCGTCCTGGGTCGTGGGGATGATCAGCTTGCGGCTCTTGTCCGGATTCTCGGTTGGCACGATGCCCGCTTCAGCCAGAAGCGGCAAAGTGTCGTCAAGGATGCGGCCCTTGGACAGTGCGATGGTCAACATGGGAAACGTCAGTCCTTCATCAGGCTATTGCTGTCCGGTCGCAAACGGCGCCAGACACAGATCGAGGCCATTACAGCCTCGATTTGAAACAAATTCAGCTAACAGCAAACACAGCCCAGTGGCGGTGTTTGCTGCTTCAGGAACTAGCCCGGTACGCGGCGGATTTTAGCGCCGAGCATCTGCAGCTTTTCTTCGATGCACTCGTAACCACGGTCGATGTGGTAGATGCGGTCGATCAGGGTATCGCCGTCGGCGCACAACGCCGAAATCACCAGGCTGGCCGAGGCACGCAGGTCGGTTGCCATGACTGGCGCGCCCTTGAGCTTGTCGATGCCGGTAACGATGGCAGTGTTGCCTTCGACCTGGATCTTGGCGCCCATGCGGTGCAGTTCATACACGTGCATGAAGCGGTTTTCGAAGATGGTCTCGATCACGGCGCCTGTGCCTTCTGCAATCGCGTTCAAGGAAATGAACTGCGCCTGCATGTCGGTCGGGAACGCCGGATAAGGAGCCGTACGCACGTTTACGGCTTTTGGCCGCTTGCCGTGCATGTTCAGCTCGATCCAGTCCTCACCGGTAGTGATTTCAGCACCGGCTTCCTTGAGTTTTTCCAGCACGGCTTCCAGGATGGTCGGATCGGTGTCCTTGACCTTGACGCGGCCACCGGTAACGGCGGCGGCAACCAGGTAGGTGCCGGTCTCGATACGGTCCGGCATCACTTTGTAGGTGGCCGAGTGCAGACGCTTCACACCGTCGATAGTGATGGTGTCAGTGCCGGCGCCGGTGATGTTGGCACCCATGGCGATCAGGAAGTTGGCCAGGTCGACCACTTCAGGCTCGCGCGCAGCGTTTTGCAGCACGCTGCGACCGTTCGCCAGGGCGGCAGCCATCATGATGTTCTCGGTACCGGTAACGCTGACGGTATCAAAGAAGAAGTTGGCACCGCGCAAACCGCCTTCCGGCGCCTTGGCCTTGATGTAGCCGCCTTCGACGTCGATGACCGCGCCCATGGCTTCAAGGCCACGGATGTGCAGGTCGACAGGCCGCGAGCCAATGGCGCAACCGCCAGGCAGTGCTACTTCAGCTTCGCCGAAACGGGCAACCATCGGGCCCAGCACCAGGATCGAGGCACGCATGGTTTTCACCAGTTCGTACGGAGCGATCAGGGTCTTGATGGTGCGCGGGTCGATTTCGACAGACAACTTCTCGTCGATCACCGGCTCAATGCCCATGCGCCCGAACAACTCGATCATGGTGGTGATGTCGTGCAGGTGCGGCAAGTTGGCCACGGTTACCGGGCCATCACACAGCAGGGTCGCTGCCAGGATCGGCAAGGCGGAGTTTTTTGCACCGGAAATGCGGATCTCGCCATCAAGGCGGGCACCACCGGTAATAATCAATTTATCCATAAGAATCTCGACGCCTTGGGGGCTCAGGTACGCTCGGCCCAGGCCGCGCGGCTGAAAAATTTCATAGTAACCGCGTGGATGCTGCCATCGGTGATCCACGGGTTCAAATGGGCATAGATCTGCTGTTGACGCTTGACCGGGCTTAATTTTGCCAGTTCATCGCTAATCACGTTCAGCTGGAAATTGCAGCCTTCGCCTTCAACTTCTACGATCGTTTCCGGCAGCTTTCCTTCAAGGAAGCTTTTAACTTCTAGGGCCTGCATGCTCAACCTCTATCGGCGCCCAGTGCGCACGGGTCGCACATCATACAAAAAAGCCCCGCGCCTGCGAACCCCGCATAGCAGGACTCTGACGGGGGGCTTCTTTAATAATGTGTATTAAGGATGCGCCAACAGCTCGGTAATACCGGAAACCTGAGCGATTTCACGCATGTCTTCGGGCAGTGCGCGGATGCTGACCGGCTTTTTGACCCCTTGCGCATCACGCATGAAGCACAGCAACAACGAAAGACCAACACTGCTGGATTTGGTAACCGCCGAGCAATCGAGCACCAGCGCAGGCGCGTTGCTGCTGTTGATCAGCGCCTGGCCCTGCTTGCGCAGCTCAGGCCCGGTGCGGTAATCCAGCACGCCGCTGAGGAACAACTCGCCGGCGTCACCAAGACGAACAGCCGACTCGGTCATTGCGCAGGCTTCCCGGCTTGTTTGTCGGTTTCTTCCTTGGCTTTGGCGACTTCACCGGCCCAACCATTGATGGTTTTGTCCAGGTTATTGCCATTACGCTGCATCGCATCAGCGAACTGATCGCGGAACAGCTTGCCGATGTTGATACCGTTGATGATCACGTTGCGCAGCTTCCACTCGCCGTTGACCTTCTCCAGCGTGTACTGAACCGGGTAAACCGCGCCGTTGTTGCCTTTGACGGTCATGTTGACGCTGGTGCGGTCACCCGACTCATCCCCGGCAGGAGCGACGGTAATGCCTTGGTTGTTGTACTCAAGCAGGGCATTGCCATAGAACTGGAACAGGCCCTTCTTGAAGTTTTCCTGGAAGGTCTGCATCTGCGCAGGCGTGGCCTTGCGCGAATACTTCACCGTCATGATGCTGCGGGAAATGCCTTCGGCATCGACCACAGGCCCCACAATGGTGTTGAGTGCGTCGTAAAACTTGGTCGGGTCTTGCTTGTACTGCTCTTTGTTGGCAGTCAGGTCAGCCAACATCTTGTTGGTCGTGTCCTGCACCAGGTCGTGCGCAGAACCCGCCGCGTTGGCCATCAGCGGCAATGCTGCCAGCAGCACCAGCAGGCCACGTCGCAAGGTAGAGATCATGAACAGATTCCTCATTTGGCGTCTTTATTGACCGTATTGAGCAGGAATTTACCGATCAAGTCTTCAAGCACCAACGACGACTGTGTGTCGTGGATTGTCGAACCATCCTTGAGCAGGGCTGTTTCCCCACCCACGCTGACGCCGATGTACTTCTCGCCCAGCAGCCCAGCAGTGAGGATAGATGCAGTGGAGTCAGTCGGCAGATTATCTACCTTCTTGTCGACTTGCATGGTCACCCGGCCAGTGAAGCTGTCGCGATCCAGATCGATTGCCGTGACCTTGCCGATGGTTACACCGGCCATGGTCACTTTAGCTCTGACCGTCAAACCGGCGATATTGTCGAAGTAGGCGTAAAGTTTATATGTATCGGCGGTGGGGCTGGCCGAAAGGCCACTGACCCGCAGGGCCAGCAACAGTAAAGCCAGGATGCCAGCCAGCAAGAAAAGGCCGACACCGATTTCCACAGTGCGGTTTTGCATCAGAAATCTCCAAACATCAAGGCGGTCAAAATGAAGTCAAGGCCCAGTACCGCCAGCGAGGCGTACACAACGGTCTTGGTGGTGGCGCGACTGATCCCTTCTGAAGTGGGCTCACAGTCATAGCCTTGGAATACGGCGATCCAGGTCACTACAAAGGCGAAAACGATGCTTTTGATGATGCCATTGAGCACGTCGCCACTGAAGGTCACGCTGTTTTGCATGTTGCCCCAGTACGAGCCGTCATAGACGCCCAACCAGTCAACCGCCACCCACGAACCACCCCAGATGCCCACCACGCTGAAAATCATCGCCAGCAGCGGCAGGGATATGAAGCCGGCCCACAGGCGCGGGGCAACAATATATTTGAGCGGGTCCACGCCGATCATTTCCAGACTG
This sequence comes from Pseudomonas sp. KBS0710, assembly GCF_005938045.2. GTDB lineage: Bacteria > Pseudomonadota > Gammaproteobacteria > Pseudomonadales > Pseudomonadaceae > Aquipseudomonas. The sequence continues at coordinate 4,811,606 of NZ_VCCF02000001.1, forward strand.
GACAGCTGCTCGGTGGACTTCATGTTGCCGATTTCGGCGGTCAATGCAGAACCCGCACGCCCGGCGAACAGCAAGGCGGTGACCACCGGCCCCAGTTCACGCAGCAGCGTCAAGGCAACCATCTGCCCTACCGCCTGCTCCGAACCGTAGCTGGAGAGGATATTGAACCCCTGCAACGCCAGCACCATGCCAATGAATATCCCGGACACCACGATGATGACCAGGGACATCACGCCCACCGAATGCAGCTGTCTCAACAACAGACCAAACCCGCCGCCAATGCCGCCACGCCCGAGCAGCGCGTGAAACAGGAAAATCGTCGAACGCCCCAGGACCTCGACCAAGTCGATGCCTGAGCGGCCGAAAAGGCGAACCTTCTCGAGTAAAGATGTCTTGCGCATCAGCGCTTCCCCAGAAGATCTGAGCGGTAGTCCGCTGCCGGAAAATGAAAAGGCACCGGGCCATCGGGATCGCCGTTCATGAATTGGCGAATGCGCGGGTTATCAGCGTTCATCAGCTCTTCAGGCGTACCCTGCCCCAGCACCTGGCCATCGCCGACAACATATAGGTAGTCAGCAATGCTCGCGGTTTCGGCCAGGTCGTGGGAAACCACGATGCTGGTGATCCCCAACGCATCGTTGAGCAGCCGGATCAGGCGCACCAGCACGCCCATGGCGATCGGGTCCTGGCCTACGAACGGCTCGTCATACATGAGGATCTGCGGATCGAGGGCAATGGCCCGCGCCAGCGCAACACGACGCTTCATGCCGCCGGACAACTCGTCAGGCATGAGGTCGATGGCGCCGCGCAGGCCCACGGCCTGCAATTTGAGCAGCACAATGTCACGAATCATTTCATCGGACAGCTGGGTATGCACCCGCAGCGGAAACGCTACGTTTTCGAAAACGTCGAGGTCGGTAAACAGGGCACCGCTCTGGAACAACACGCCCATATGCTTGCGCGCATCGAACAGATCGCTGCGCGACAGCGTCGGCAGGTTCTGGCCGTTGACCCACACTTCGCCGGCGCTGGGCCGCAATTGCATGCCCATCAGGCGCAACAGAGTGGTCTTGCCGCAACCGGAAGGCCCCATGATGCCCGTGACTTTGCCGCGGGGAATGCGAATATCGACGTTATTGAAGATGCTGCGCGAACCGCGCTTGAAGGTAAGACCCTTCAGCTCGACCGCGTAGGCGTTATCGGCACTCATCTAATCTCCTTGGGATGCAGCCTTTCACTCAGACACCATGCTTGCGACTTTCGTTTGCAACAGATGCACAAAAGTTAGCGGCATGGGTTGGGCCGACCGAACTGGCGGCGAACTATATCACTGCTGGTACAGAGCCCCCAAGGCCGGAACAGCCCTTGTTCAGATTCGGGACAGGGAAAACACCTGGCTGAGCATCAATCCCAGGCACCTGCTGAATAACTAGCGTGAGGGATTTGATCATTACCGCTATAATCGCCGACTTTTCGTCAGGCTATACGATTTCAGACATGAGCCAATCCAGCGACCTTATTCAATCCGCACAACGCACCATCCGCCTCGAGCTTGAAGCCGTAGAAGGTTTACTGGCCCATATCGACGCAGATTTCGTACGCGCCTGCGAGATGATTCTGGCCAGCACGGGCCGCGTTGTGGTGGTCGGCATGGGTAAATCCGGCCACGTTGGCAACAAGATCGCCGCCACCCTGGCCAGCACCGGGACCACGGCGTTTTTCGTGCACCCGGCCGAAGCCAGCCACGGTGACATGGGCATGATCACCAAGGATGACATTATCCTGGCGCTGTCGAACTCCGGCACCACCAACGAAATCGTGACCTTGCTGCCCTTGATCAAGCGCCTGGGCATCAAGATGATCAGCCTCACCGGCAACCCGGAATCCACGCTGGCCAAGGCTGCCGAAGTCAATTTGAACGTGCATGTGGCCCACGAAGCCTGCCCGCTTAACCTGGCACCAACCTCCTCCACCACCGCCGCCCTGGTCATGGGCGACGCCCTGGCCGTGGCGTTGCTGGAAGCCCGTGGCTTTACCGCTGAAGACTTCGCGTTTTCGCACCCGGGCGGTGCGCTGGGTCGTCGCCTGCTGCTCAAAGTGGAAAACGTCATGCACTCGGGCGATGAGCTGCCCCACGTACAACGCGGCACTTTGCTCAAAGATGCACTGATGGAAATGACCCGCAAGGGCCTGGGCATGACCGCGATCCTGGAAGCCGACGGGCGCCTGGCCGGAGTCTTCACCGACGGCGACCTGCGCCGCACCCTGGACCGCACCATCGATATCCACACCGCGACCATCGATGCGGTGATGACGCCCCACGGCAAGACCGCCCGCCCCGAGATGCTTGCAGCCGAAGCGCTGAAGATCATGGAAGACCATAAGATTGGCGCGCTGGTGGTGGTCAATAGTGACGACCGCCCGATCGGCGCCCTGAACATGCACGACTTGCTGCGTGCGGGAGTGATGTAAATGACCGGCGACCTGCTGCAACGCGGTAAAAACATCAAACTGGCGATTTTTGACGTCGACGGCGTGCTTACCGATGGCCGCCTGTACTTCCTCGAAGACGGCAGCGAATTCAAGACATTCAACACGCTCGACGGCCAGGGCATCAAAATGTTGATGGCCGCCGGTGTGCAAACGGCAATTATCAGTGGTCGAAAGACACCGGTTGTGGAACGCCGCGCACAAAACCTGGGGATTCCTCACCTGTATCAAGGCCGTGAGGATAAACTGGTGGTTCTGGACGAGCTTCTTGGCCAACTCAACCTAAGCTATGAGCAGGTCGCCTATCTGGGTGATGATCTGCCTGACCTGCCGGTCATTCGCCGAGTGGGCCTGGGCATGGCCGTCGCCAATGCAGCGGCATTTGTGCGTGAACACGCCCATGGCATTACTGTCGCACGTGGCGGTGAAGGCGCGGCCCGCGAGTTCTGCGAATTGATCCTGCGTGCCCAGGGCAGTCTTGAAGCGGCCCACGCCGCCTACTTATAGAGCGTTTTATGCTGAGCAAAAAGATTCGCAACTTCCTGTTATTCGGGGTCATCGCCGCGCTGTTCCTGGCGGTGGGCTACTGGAATATCAGCCCGGAGCGCTTTCTCGACAAGCCTGTTGCGCAGGTGGACGAGGGGCTGATCGACAATTTCGCCACCAATGCCTATACGGTGCAGTTCATGCCTGACGGCAAGGTCCAGTACGAGATGACCTCCGACAAGGTGGAGCACGTCAAGGCCTCCGACGTCAGCCTGCTGACCAACCCGGACCTGAACCTGTTCCGTGGCACCGACTTTCCGTGGCACGTCACCAGCAAACGTGGCGAGGTCAACGCAGACGGCACCCAGGTTGAATTGATCGACTCGGTACGCGTCGCGCGCACCGATGAACAGAAGCGTGACACCATCATCACCAGCAGTCGCATGACCGTTTTCCCACAACAGCAATATGCGCAGACCGAGCAAGACGTTAGAATTGACGGCGCTGGCGGTGTATCGACTGGCAAGGGAATGAAAGCGTATTTGAAAGAAAGCAGGATACACCTGCTATCGAACGTAAGAGGACAGTATGAGGCTCGTTAAAACCCTCCCTATTTTGCTCGGTCTGGGCGCAGCACTGGGAAGCGTGAGCGCCTGGGCTCTGCCGAACGATAGCCAGCAACCGATCCATATTTCGGCTGACGATGCGCAGCTGGATGACAAACAAGGCGTCGCGACCTATACCGGTGGCGTGATCATCACCCAGGGCTCGATGAAGATTACCGGCAACACGGTAACCCTGACTCGCACCGCGGCTGGCGACATCGACGTGGTGACTTCGGTGGGCAACCTGGCTTACTTCGAACAGAAGCAGGCGGCTGCTGACCCAGCACCGATGAAAGGCTACGGCAGGACCATCCAGTATCACGCCCAGCAGAACCGCATTATCCTGATTGACCAGGCACGGGTTGTCAGCACCGACGGCAACACCACCGAAGGTGAAAAAATCACCTACGACACCGTCAAGCAGATCGCTACCGCCGGTCGCGCCAATGGTACAAAAATCGGCACGCCGAAGCCGCGCATCGACATGGTTATCCAGCCGAAGCAGAAAGACGCTGCCGCCCCTGCGCCGAAACCCGCTGCGAAGAAGACGAACTAATGGCAACCCTGAAAGCCCAGCATCTGGCCAAAGCTTATAAAAGCCGTCAGGTCGTACGCGACGTCAGCCTGTCGATCGACAGCGGCCAGATCGTCGGCTTGCTCGGCCCCAACGGCGCCGGCAAGACCACCTGCTTCTATATGATTGTTGGCCTGGTCCAGGCGGATCAGGGCCGTGTATTGATTGACGACCTGGACGTAAGCCACCAGCCGATGCACGGTCGTGCGCGCGCAGGTATCGGCTATCTGCCCCAGGAAGCGTCGATCTTCCGCAAACTGTCGGTGTCGGACAACATCATGGCGATCCTCGAGACCCGCAAGGAACTCGACCGTGATGGCCGTCGCAAAGAGCTGGAAAGCCTGTTGCAGGAGTTCCATATCAACCACATTCGCGACAACCTCGGCATGAGCTTGTCCGGTGGTGAGCGTCGCCGTGTGGAAATCGCCCGCGCCCTGGCCACCGCGCCGAAGTTCATCCTGCTGGACGAACCTTTTGCCGGTGTCGACCCGATCTCGGTCGGCGATATCAAGCAGATCATCCATCACCTCAAGGCCAAGGGTATCGGTGTACTGATCACCGACCACAACGTGCGTGAGACCCTCGATATCTGCGAGACCGCCTATATCGTCAATGATGGGCAACTGATTGCAGAAGGTGACTCCGCGACTATCCTGGCCAATGAACTGGTGAAGGAAGTGTACCTGGGTCACGAGTTCCGCCTGTAAACACGGTGGTATCAGGCCATTGCCCGGGGCGCGCGCAAGTCAATAAAAACCTCAGTTTTTTTATTGTTACCGCGCTCTAGGCAAAGCCCCTGATATCAGGCATATAATTTGCTTATGTTTGGCGCTCACGCGCCCTGTCGTGGATGGCGCATTGCGCCGGCGAATAAGGTGTTAAGCCCCTGCCATGAAACCATCGCTAGTCCTGAGAATGGGCCAGCAGCTGACGATGACACCGCAGCTGCAACAGGCCATCCGCCTGCTCCAATTGTCGACCCTGGACCTGCAACAGGAAATCCAGGAGGCCCTGGAGTCCAATCCGATGCTCGAACGCCAGGAAGAAGGCGACGACTTCGATAATGCAGACCCGCTGGCCGATAACATCGAGCAAAAACCCAACGCCGACGTGCAGGAACCCTCCTATCAGGAAACCGCCCCTACGGTGGATAACCTTGAGGAAGGCGAATGGAACGAACGCATCCCCAACGAGCTTCCTGTCGACACCGCCTGGGAAGACGTCTACCAGACCAGCGCCAGCAGCCTGCCCAGCAATGACGATGACGAGTGGGACTTCACCACCCGCACGTCCGCCGGTGAGAGCCTGCAGAGCCATTTGCTGTGGCAACTGAACCTGGCGCCGATGTCCGACACCGATCGCCTGATCGCCGTAACCCTGATCGACTGCATCAACAATCAGGGCTACCTGGACGAGACGCTCGACGAAATTCTGGAAGCCTTCGACCCGGAACTGGACATCGAGCTGGACGAAATCGAAGCCGTCCTGCATCGCATCCAACAGTTCGAGCCTGCCGGCATTGGCGCTCGTACCTTGAGCGAATGCCTGTTGCTGCAACTGCGCCAGCTGCCGGCCAAGACCCCTTGGCTCGCCGAGGCCCAGCGCCTGGTCACCGACTACATCGACCTGCTGGGCAGCCGCGACTACAGCCAGTTGATGCGCCGCATGAAGCTCAAGGAAGACGACCTGCGCCAAGTCATCGAGCTGGTGCAGAGCCTCAACCCGCGTCCGGGCTCGCAGATCGAGTCCAGCGAAGCCGAATATGTCGTTCCGGACGTGATCGTGCGCAAAGATAACGAGCGCTGGCTGGTGGAGTTGAACCAGGAGTCGGTGCCACGCCTGCGGGTCAACCCGCAATACGCAGGCTTTGTGCGCCGCGCCGACACCAGCGCCGACAACACCTTCATGCGTAACCAATTGCAGGAAGCGCGCTGGTTCATCAAGAGCCTGCAAAGCCGCAACGAAACCCTGATGAAAGTGGCCACCCAGATCGTCGAGCACCAGCGCGGCTTCCTGGAATATGGCGATGAGGCGATGAAACCACTGGTTCTGCATGACATCGCCGAAGCGGTAGGCATGCATGAATCGACGATTTCCCGCGTGACCACACAGAAATTCATGCATACCCCACGGGGTATTTATGAGCTGAAATACTTTTTCTCCAGCCACGTCAGCACCTCCGAAGGCGGTGAATGCTCGTCCACGGCGATCCGCGCGATCATCAAAAAACTGGTTGCGGCGGAAAATCAGAAAAAGCCATTGAGTGACAGTAAGATCGCTGGTTTACTGGAGGCACAAGGCATTCAGGTCGCCCGTCGAACCGTCGCCAAGTACCGCGAGTCCCTCGGGATCGCGCCTTCCAGCGAGCGTAAGCGTTTGATGTGACGGGCGGGCCATAGCGTTCCAGTGGTGGGTATTCCTACCCACCGCTTTATGCACTGGCAACGAAGGAGAAGCTGTATGCAAGTCAACATCAGTGGACAACATGTGGAAGTCACCCCACCACTTCGCGACTATGTCGTGCAGAAGCTGAAGAAGCTTGAGGGCCATTTTGACAAGATCACCAACGCGGAGGTCATCATGAAGGTCGACAAGCTTCAGCAGAAAATTGAAGCGACCCTCCAGATTCCAGGTGGTGAAGTGCAGGCCAAGGCCGAGCATGAAGACATGTATGCATCGATCGACTTGCTCACCGACAAGCTTGACCGCCAACTCTTAAAGCATAAGGAAAAGAATCTGCACCTGATGCAAGGTACAGGTCGTTAACTCTCCCCCATGATCCAACTTGAAACCATCCTGACCCCCGGCCGTTCTCTTGTGAACGTGCCGGGCGGCAGTAAAAAGCGCGCCCTCGAACAAATTGCCAACCTGATCGGCCGCGAAGTGCCCGGACTGGATACGCAAGCTGTCTACGAGGCTCTGATCGCCCGTGAAAAGCTTGGTTCTACCGGCTTTGGCAACGGCATCGCGATTCCTCACTGCCGCCTGCAAGGCTGTAAGTCTCCAGTAAGTGCCCTGCTGCACCTGGACGCCCCTATTGATTTCGACGCCATCGACGGCGCCCCGGTTGACCTGCTGTTCGTTCTGCTGGTCCCGGAAGCCGCCACCGATGCGCACCTGGAACTGCTTCGGCAAATCGCCAGCATGCTTGACCGCAAGGACGTACGCGACAAACTGCGCAGCGCCAGCAGTAACGAGGCGCTTTACAAGGTTGTACTCGATGAGCAAAACAGGCAGTAATCATGCGTTTGATCATCGTCAGCGGCCGCTCCGGCTCGGGTAAAAGCACCGCCCTCAACGTCCTTGAGGACAACGGCTTCTATTGCATCGACAACCTGCCGGCGGGCCTGCTGCCGGAATTGGCCGAACGCGCCCTGATCCACACTGAACTGGCGCAGCCACTGGTGGCCGTCTCGATAGACGCCCGCAACCTGCCCAGCCACCTTGAGCGCTTCCCGCAGCTGCTTGAGGAAGTTCGCGCCAAGCATATTCATTGCGACGTGCTGTACCTGGATGCCGACGAGGAGACGCTGCTCAAGCGCTTCTCCGAAACCCGTCGACGTCACCCCCTCAGCAGTCCGCATCGCTCTCTGGCCGAAGCCATCGAGGACGAGACCACGCTGCTGGGGCCGATCATTGACCTCGCTGACCTCAAGATCAACACCACCGGCTTGAACCTGTATCAATTGCGCGATGCGATCAAGCTGCGCCTGCTGAACCAGCCGGAACCCGGCACGGCCTTTCTGGTTGAGTCGTTCGGGTTCAAGCGTGGGATGCCGGTGGATGCCGACCTGGTGTTCGACGTGCGCTGCCTGCCCAACCCTTACTGGAAACCTGAACTGCGCGATCAGTCTGGCTTGGACCAACCGGTGGTCGAGTATCTGGCTGCGCAACCGGATGTCGAGGAAATGTTCCAGGATATCTCCAGCTACCTGCTCAAATGGTTACCGCGCTTTGCCGCAAGTAATCGGGCTTATGTCACCATTGCCATCGGCTGCACCGGCGGCCACCATCGCTCCGTCTACCTGACCGAACGCCTGGGCCAGGTGCTGCAACAAACCCTCAAGAACGTCCAGGTTCGCCACCGCGACCTTAGCTGAAAGGAACACCCCCGCGATGCCCGCTCTGGAAATTGAAATCATCAACAAGCTGGGCCTGCACGCCCGCGCCTCCGCTAAATTCGTTGGTGTTGCCGGACAGTTCCCCTGCCAGATCCGCGCGGGGCGCACGCCAGAGTCGATGGTCGACGGCAAAAGCATCATGGCCATGATGATGCTGGCTGCGGGCAAGGGCACCAAGATTCACTTGAAGACCGAAGGCGAACAAGAGCAGGAAGCGATGGACGCCCTGGTCAAGTTGATCAATAACTACTTTGACGAGGGTGAGTAAACCCACCCTTTGAGACAGGTGTGAGGCTGCAATGGCCTCACCCTAATGCAGTATCCATCACCATCATCAAGCAAAACCCGATGCACAGACCCAGGCTGGCAAGCTTTTCGTGACCGTTGCGGCGTGATTCCGGGATCACTTCGTGAGTCACCACCAGCAACATCGCCCCCGCCGCCAGCGCAAGCCCCAGCGGCAATAGAACCTCAGCCAGGCTCACCAGCCACGCACACAGCACGGCAAACACCGGCTCGACCAAGCCTGACGCGGCGCCGATCAAGAACGCCTTGACCCGCGACATGCCCGCCCCAGCCAGCACCAGTGCAATCACCAAACCTTCCGGCACATCCTGCAAGGCAATGCCCATGGCCAGGCTGTCGGCGTCCGGCATGCCGCCTCCGGCGGAAACGCCCACCGCCATGCCTTCCGGAATGTTGTGGGCAATGATGGCGAACACAAACAGCCAGATACGCGGCGGAATAACCGGTTTATCCGGCGTGCCCACCAGCATTTCCGGGCTCGCGCCGGAAACCTTGCGGTCAACCAGATACAACCCGAACGCGCCGAGCATGATGCCGAAGCTGATCAAGCCACTGGCACCCCAAGGTGAGAGCCCAAGGCCCTCAGCGGCCGCAATACCAGGCACGATCAGCGAAAACGCAGTTGCTGCCAGCATTACTCCGGCACCAAAGCCCAGTAAGGTATCGCTCAGCGCTACCGGCATGCGGCGTATGACCAGCACGGGCACCGCGCCCAGTGCCGTGCCGAGCGCGCAGATAGCGCCGCCCTGCAAGGCGCGCAGGATCCGTGGTTCAAGGTTCAGCCAGGCCAGCCCGTGGGCCACCAGCAATGCAGTTCCTGCCAACAGCAACAGCGAGCCAAACGCATAACGAAACATTCGCCCGCTGCTGATCGCCAGTGTTTCAGTGCCCATAGTCGGCCTTAGATCTTGTTATAGGTTGAATATCAGGCCAGGGCGGCCTGGTAGCGTGCGGCGACTTCCGGCCAGTTGATCACGCTATAAAAGGCGTTGATGTATTCCGGGCGACGGTTCTGATACAGCAGGTAATAGGCGTGCTCCCACACGTCCAGGCCGAGGATTGGCGTGTTGCCGCTCATCAAGGGGCTGTCCTGGTTGCCACTGCTTTCCACTACCAGCGTCCTCTGCGGGGTCACGCTCAGCCAGGCCCAGCCGCTGCCGAAGCGGGTCAAGGCGGCCTTGGTGAAGGCCTCTTTGAAACTGTCGAAGCCGCCCAATTGCTCGTCGATGGCATTGCCCAGTGCGCCTTCAGGCTTGCCGCCGCCTTTGGGCGACATCACCGCCCAAAACAGCGAGTGGTTAGCGTGACCACCGCCTTGGTTAATCACCGCAGCACGCAGTTTTTCCGGCAATTGCTGCACGCTGGACACCAGCTTCTCTACCGGCCAGCCCGCAAACTCCGTGCCTTCGACCGCAGCATTCAGGTTGTTGATGTAAGTCTGGTGATGCTTGGTGTAGTGAATCTCCATGGTTTGCGCATCGATATGCGGCTCCAGGGCGTCGTAGGCGTAAGGCAAGGCAGGCAAGGTGTAAGTCATATCAATGTGCTCCGTAGTGTGGAGTGATCGGTTGCGCCGCAGTACCGCCCAGCAGGCGATGGGTACGCGGGTATTCGCCGTGATCGCTGATGAAATTCAACAGTTCGACATAGGTCTTGCTGCTCTGGCGCAGCGCCGCCTCGCGCAATGGCGGGCTCAGGCGCGGGTCCTGCATGGTCTGCAACAGCCGTTGGTGAATGGCGCACAGGTATTCCGCGCTTTCCTCCGGCTGGTTCAGGCGCAGGTGCAGGTCCGCCAGGTTGTGATGGGAAATGACGCAAGCCGCCACTGCTTCGTCGGCATCCGCCCAACGCTCGAATAACACTTGCGCCAGGGCCAGGGCTTGCAAATAGGCCTCACGAGCGTCGACCAACTCGCCCGCCATAAAGCAGCGATTGGCCCGTTCGATCGTGCGTTTCCAGTGCTCCATGGTGAGCCTCCAAAGCAGGGTCGGTGATTACACGCCGCCGGCCGTGAGCTTTTCCGGGTCCAGCAGGATCTCCAGTTGGCTACGTGACAAGTCGGTGTGCTCGAGGGCGACATCGATCACCGGGCGGCCTTGCTGATAGGCCTTCTTGGCGATTTCAGCGGCCTTTTGGTAACCAATGATCGGGTTGAGTGCGGTGACCAGGATCGGGTTGCGCGACAGCGCTTCCTTAAGCTTGGCTTCGTTGACCTTGAAGCTGGCGATGGCCTTGTCGGCCAACAGGCGACTGGAATTGGCCAGCAACTCGAGGCTGCTGAGCAGGTTCTGGGCGATGATTGGCAACATCACGTTCAGCTCGAAGTTGCCGGACTGCCCTGCGACCGTGATCACCGTGTCATTGCCGATGACCTGGGCGGCCACCATGGCGGTAGCTTCCGGAATCACTGGGTTGACCTTGCCCGGCATGATCGAGGAGCCTGGCTGCAAGCCTTCCAGTTCGATCTCACCCAAGCCTGCGAGCGGGCCGGAGTTCATCCAGCGCAGGTCGTTGGCGATTTTCATCAGCGACACTGCGGTGGCTTTTAACTGACCGGAAACGGCAACGGCGGTGTCTTGGGAGCCGATCAGCGCGAACAGGTTTTTGCCCGGGGTGAATTTCACACCGGTCAGGCTGCTCAGTTGCTGACTGAAACGCGCAGCAAATTCCGGGTGTGCATTGATCCCGGTGCCAACCGCCGTGCCACCCTGTGCCAACGCCTGCAAGCTCGGCAGCAAATCCTGCAAGTGGCCGATATTGGCCTTGAGCTGTTGTGCCCAACCATTCAGCACCTGGCTCATGCGCACCGGCATGGCGTCCATCAGGTGCGTGCGGCCGGTCTTGATGAACGGGTGGACCTCTTCGGCCTTTTGCTCGATGACCTGCACCAAATGCAGCAAGGCCGGCAGCGTTTGCTCATGCAGCACCAACGCCGCGCTGACGTGGATGGTGGTCGGAATGATGTCGTTGCTGCTTTGGCCGCAGTTCACGTGGTCATTGGGGTTGACCGGCTCGCCCAGCAAACGGCTGGCCAGTGTCGCAATCACTTCGTTGGCATTCATGTTCGAGCTGGTGCCGGAGCCGGTCTGGAAAATATCCACCGGGAAGTGCGGCATGAAATCGCCTTCGAGCAAGCCTTGGGCTGCATCGACGATGGCTTTGCCCTGCCCTTCGCTGATTTGCTTGAGGTCGACGTTGACCTTGGCAGCGGCGGCCTTGGCCAGAATCAGGGCGCGAATGAACTGCGCAGGCATGCGTTGATGACTGATCGGAAAATTGTTCACCGCGCGCTGGGTCTGCGCGCCATACAAGGCGTCGCCAGGCACTTGCAGCTCGCCCATGCTGTCGCGTTCGATACGGGTGTTACTCATCGTTAGATCCTTGCACCAGGTCAGAAACAGAAAGGGAAGGCAGCAATTCGCAGGTCGCCAATTGCCAGGCAAAGGTCTGCCAACGCTTGAGGCGGCAGGCACAGTGGGAAAGTTTTTCCAGGTCGCGCAGTGGGCGCCAGGCCTGGTCCAGGCACATGGATCGCCAGTGCCAGGGCAAGGCGATGTCGCTGGCGGTGTCGATCAAAAGGCGGAATGACGTTTCGGCGATCGTCCACGGATGTGTTGCGGTGCAGCACGCCAGGTATCGCCCTTCGTTGAGGTAATGCTCGATCAGGCGCGGTTCATTGGGATCAAGGCCGCAGCGAATCTGACGACTCATCCAACGCCAACTTTCCAGGTACGGATCCTCATGCAGGACAGAACTCATGATCCACGCTCACTCGGTAATGATATTTATTATTAAATGATATTGAGAATCAAAACAAGAGTGGTAAATCGCAGCCACAAAAAAAGGCACGCCATCTCGAGGATGGCGTGCCTTTTTATGGAGCCCGGCGCCGTTAACTGCCGGCGACGGTCATCCGCTCAATCAGCACCGAGCCGGTGCGAATATTGCTGCGCAGTTCCAGGTCATTACCCACTGCGACGATCTGCTTGAACATATCGCGCATGTTGCCGGCGATGGTCACTTCCTGGACGGCGAACTGAATCTCGCCATTTTCGACCCAAAAACCCGCCGCACCGCGTGAGTAATCACCGGTGACCATATTCAGGCCACTGCCCATCAGCTCGGTGACCAAAAGGCCGCGGCCCATACGACGCAACAGCGCCGCCTGGTCTTCGTCGCCATGGGTGACGAACAGGTTGTGCACGCCACCGGCGTTCGCCGTGCTTGGCAGGCCGAGTTTGCGACCGGCGTAAGTGCCCAGTACGTAGGACACCAATTCGCCCTTCTCGACGAACGGTTTGGCATAGGTGGCCAGGCCATCACCGTCGAATGCGGAACTGCCCATGGCACGCATCAGGTGCGGGCGCTCATCGATGGTCAGCCATTCAGGAAACAGCTTCTGGCCAATCGCGCCTTCAAGGAACGAAGATTTTCGGTACAGGTTGCCGCCGGAAATCGCGCCCAGGAAACTGCCGAACAACCCACCGGCCAGCTCAGCCGAAAACAGCACCGGGACTTCGCACGTAGGCACCGGGCGCGCGCCCAGCCGGCTGGCTGCACGTTGCGCCGCGCGCTGGCCAATGCTGACCGGATCGGCCAGCAATTCGCCCTGGCGGCTCACGTCGTACCAGTAATCGCGCTGCATCTGGCCATTGGCTTCGGCGATCATCACGCAGCTCAAGCTATGGCGAGTGGAGGCATAACCACCGATAAAACCTTGGCTGTTGCCGTAGACACGGCAGCCCTGATGCGTACTCAACGTGGTGCCATCAGCGTTCTTGATGCGGGCATCGGCATCGAACGCCGCTGCTTCGCAGATCAGTGCCTTTTCGATCGCCTGCTCCGGTGTGATGTCCCAGGCATGGAACAGATCGAAGTCCTTCAAGTCCTTGGCCATCAGCGCTTTGTCGGCCAGGCCCGAGCTTTCATCCTCAGAGGTGTGCTTGGCAATCGCCAGCGCCGCCGCGACGGTTTCACGAATGGCTTCCGGCCCACTGGCGGAGGTACTGGCCGAGCCTTTGCGCTGCCCGGCATACAACGTGATGCCAAAACCCTGGTCGCGGTTGAATTCGACGGTTTCCACTTCACGCTGGCGCACCGACGTCGACAACCCCTGTTCCAGCGACACGGCTACTTCACAGGCGCTGGCCCCCTGGCGCTTGGCCTCGGCAAGGATCTGCTCGACTTGTTCCTGCAGTGCCGGTAATGCTTGCGGACCGACGCTTTGGGCTGCACTCATGGTTTTCTCCACTCAAATTCTGCTTTCGGTTAAGGCCATCGAGCGACCGGGCCGGACAAGCGGCCCCCGACTGGTTATCATGGCGGCGTTTCTTTGCGGACTGCCACCATGGTTGATTCTTACGACGACTCCCTCGATGGGGAGAAAAGCAAAACCCAGGTCAAACGCGAGCTGCATGCGCTGGTTGACCTCGGCGAGCGCCTTACAACGCTCAAGAAAGACTTGATTGCCAAATTGCCACTGACCGACGAAATGCGCCGGGCGCTTGCGGATGCTCCCAAGCACACCGCGAATATCGCGCGTAAACGGCACATCATGTTTATCGGCAAGCTGATGCGCGATCAGGACACTGATGCCATTCTGGCCTTGCTCGATCAAACCGATGCCTCCACTCGCCAGTACAACGAACGCTTCCATAACCTGGAGCGCTGGCGTGACCGCCTGATCTCGGGCGATGACGCGGTGCTGGAGAAATTCGTGCTGGACTACCCGGACGCGGACCGCCAGCAACTGCGCTCCCTGATCCGTCAGGCCCAGCACGAGCAGGCGCATAACAAGGCGCCGGCCACCAGCCGTAAAATCTTCAAATACATCCGTGAGCTGGACGAGACTCAACGCGGCCTGCGTTGATCCTCTTCCCCGGGTGGCGGTCTTCGCCACCCGAAGCTCCGGCCATTACGACCCCGTGCCACCCACGGTGATCGCATCGATTTTCAAGGTTGGCTGACCGACGCCGACCGGCACCGACTGCCCATCCTTACCGCAAGTGCCCACGCCGCTGTCCAGCGACAGGTCATTACCGACCATCGACACCTTGCTCATGGCTTCCGGCCCATTGCCAATCAACGTCGCCCCTTTGACCGGCGCGGTAATCTTGCCGTCTTCGATCAGATACGCTTCGCTGGTGGAGAACACAAACTTGCCACTGGTGATATCGACCTGGCCGCCGCCGAGGTTGGCGCAGTAGATCCCGCGTTTTACCGAAGCGATGATTTCTGCGGGGTCGCTTTCGCCACCGAGCATGTAGGTGTTGGTCATGCGCGGCATCGGCAGGTGCGCGTACGATTCGCGACGGCCGTTGCCGGTACGTGCCACACCCATCAGGCGGGCGTTGAGCTTGTCTTGCATGTAGCCCTTGAGCACGCCGTTTTCAATCAGCGTGGTGCATTCGGTCGGCGTGCCTTCGTCGTCGACACTCAGCGAGCCACGTCGGCCGGCCAGGGTACCGTCATCGACGATGGTGCAGAGCTTGGACGCAACCATTTCGCCCATGCGCCCGCTGTAGGCCGAACTGCCTTTGCGGTTGAAGTCACCTTCCAGGCCATGGCCAACGGCTTCGTGCAGCAGCACGCCGGACCAGCCCGAGCCCAACACCACCGGCAAGGTACCGGCCGGCGCCGGAATGGCTTCCAGGTTGACCAGCGCCTGACGCAGCGCTTCACGTGCATAACCCATGGCGCGGTCGTCAGTGAGGAAATAACGGTAGTCGGTACGCCCGCCACCGCCATGGCCCCCGCGCTCGCGGCGACCGTTCTGTTCAACAATGACGCTCACATTAAAACGCACCAGCGGCCGTACATCCGCCGCCAGCCCGCCGTCCGTAGACGCCACCAGAATGCGTTCCCACACGCCGGCCATACTCACCGTCACTTGCTGAATACGCGGGTCGAGTGCACGCGTGGCGGCGTCGATACGCTTGAGCAAATCGACCTTTTCCGCGCGGCTGATCACTTCCAGCGGGTTATCCGGCGCGTATAACTGGGCCACGTCCTGAGTGCTGAAAGCCTGCACGGTGCCGTTTTGCCCTGCGCGGGAAATCGAGCGCGCCGCACGCGCCGCCAGGCCCAAGGCCTCAAGGGTAATGGCGTTGCTGTAGGCGAAACCGGTCTTTTCACCGGATTGCGCGCGTACGCCCACGCCTTGGTCAAGGTTGAAACTGCCTTCCTTGACGATGCCGTCTTCGAGGGCCCACGACTCGGAAATCTGGCCCTGGAAATACAGGTCGGCCGCGTCGATGCCCGGCCCGGCCAGATCACCGAGCACGGTTTGCAAACTTTCGATGGTCACGCCACCGGGTGCCAGGAGGTGTTCACTGACTGAGGACAACAACTCGCTCATAGGTTTGGCCTTAAATTCATCGTTCTGAAGCAGGCCGCTGCGCGCCCTGCGAGAAAAAGCGCCGATGATTGACCACCGGCATGCGCGCCCGTATCGACGCCTGTTCACTGCTATCGCGTTCGGCCAACAACACCGCTTCGCCTTGATCCTGCTGTGTCAGCACACGCCCCCAAGGGTCGACGATGGCTGCATGGCCAAAGGTTTCACGTGGCCCCGGGTGGATACCGCCTTGAGCGGCGGCCAATAAATAGCACTGGGTTTCGATGGCCCGTGCCCGAATCAGTACATCCCAATGTGCAGCGCCGGTCACCGCCGTAAAAGCCGAAGGTGCGGTAATCAACTCCGCCCCCGCTGCACGCAGTTCGCTGTACAGCTCGGGGAACCGCAGGTCGTAGCACACCGTCAGGCCCAGGCGCCCCACCGGCGTGTCCGCCACCACCACATTGCTGCCGAAAGCATAGTCGTCGGATTCACGATAACGACCTCTGGCATCTGCAACATCGACATCAAACAGGTGCAATTTATCGTAACGGGCGACGATTTCGCCCTGATCATCGATCAATAGCGAGCAAGCGTTGGACTTGGCGTGCGGTTGGTCCTGGGGCGGCAACGGCAAAGTGCCGGCCACTATCCATAAGGTGAGGTCGCGGGCGGTCTGTTTCAACCATGGCAGGATCGGGCCTTCGCCCAAGGCTTCAGCACGACCGATATCGGCCACGTCGCGGCGGCCCATGGCAGCGAAGTTCTCCGGCAGTACCGCAAGCTTCGCCCCGCCCGCTGCCGCTTGCTCCAGCAAGCGCCGGGCCTGGGCCAGGTTGGCAAGCACATCGCTCTGGCTGACCATTTGAATTACCGCAAAGGACATGGGCCGACACTCCGTAATAGGCATGCGGCCATGCTACTCCACAGGCTCTCAGTTTGGCTTTTCAAATGGCTTGTCGAAGGTGATTTTTGGATCCTTCCACGGGCCTTGCACCTTGTATTGCACGCTGGCGAAGCGCGAAACACGGTCACCGATCAGCTTGTCGATCAGGAACAACGCGCCGCCAATGGCGGGCGCGCCGACAATCAGCGCGGCAATCGGCAGGTTGTTGGTGACCGGCAACGTGACCAGCAGCTTGGCGTCGACACGGTCAGCCACCAGGTCCAGGGTGCCATTGAGCTCCAGGTTGGTGGACGGGCCGGTCATGGTGATGGGCTCACGGGTCACGAATACCCCATCACTGGCGGCCAGCAAGCCTTTGACCCGGTCATAACTCAAACCTTTGCCGAGCAGGTCCGAGAAGTCCAGGCGCAACCGGCGACCGATGGAATTGAAGTTGAGCAAACCGAACACCCGCAGGGCCTGGGCGCCACCTTCCACTTCGACAAACTGGCCTTTGCGGAATGATGCATCCAGGCTGCCGGAGAAACGCTTGGGGCCAACCCACGCCGGCGAACCCGGCCACCGACCATCCACATCCAGGTGGAAGTCTTCGCTGGTCACTGTCGGCGCAAAGCCCCAGCCCTTGAGCACATCGGCGATGTTCTTGCCGTCCAGGCGGCCCTTGTACCAGCTGCTGCTGGCCCCCGGCGCGCCTTCCCAACCACCGGCGCCATTAAGCTGCATGCCCTTGAGGCCGAGGTTGAGGTTGTTGAAGGCCAGGCCTTTGGCTGTCGGGCGGATCTTCAGCGACCAGGCGCCCACCAGATCGGGGCCCTGGAACAGCTGATTGATCGCGATATCCAACGCGGGGATGTCCTTGGGGTCGATATCCGCCAACGGGTCCGGTGCGTTTTCGTCGGCCTGCACGGTCGGGTCCACCGCCGGTAGTTTCACGTATTGCAGGTTGATCGCAATCGGCGCGCCCTTGGCGTCCGGCAGGTTTACCGCACCTTTGACCTGCTGGCTGTCGAGCTGCAAGCCCCAGGCAGCAGGTTTGCGATCCAGCTGCAGGTTGGCCTGATCAAGCTGGGTGCCAAACCCGGTCAGCTTGCCCACTTTGAAGTCGGCGCCACTGAGCAATTGCTTGGCGCTGCCGCCTGGGTCGTTACCGGCGTAGCGGTTGGCCAGTTTTTTCCACGGGTCAATGTCCAGTTCCGACAACACACCCCGAATGCGCAACCCTTTGGCCGCCGGCAACACGGCATCGCCATCGCCAAGGAACAACTCCCCGCGCCCGTCATTGAATTTGTCCGGCGGCGAGGCAAAGGTGAAGCTCGCCAACTCGCCATAATCGAACCAGTAACGCCGCTCGGGGCCCTGCAAGGTCATGCGGAACACGCTGTCACGGCCCTGGCTGACGGGCATGCCGAAGGGCGCCGGCAGGTCTACCGCCACGCCTTTCATAGTGGAGCTGACCATCAGTTGGCTGTCGGCGCCGTCCAGTGTGAGCTGCAGCTGGTACGGAATATCACCGGACACCGGCAACGGCTGGCTGATTTTTAACCAATCGGTTAGACGCTTGACCGTAACCTGGCCCTTGGCGGTGACACGGGTACTGATGTTGCCCGGCTTGCCATCGGCAACAATTTGCGCGGTGATCGGCCGATCGAATGCCTGGGCCGAGATGTTCTGGCCGCTCAAGCCCTTGCCGCTGTCGAAGCGGAAATCACCCTTGAGCTGTGTCAGGTCCAAGGTCGGCTCCGCCAATTGCAGACGGGCTTTATCGGTCTTGAAGTCCACCACGATCTTGGGCTCGGTGCCTTTGACCAGCGGAATGTCCAGGTCCAGATTGCCTTGCAGGTCGCCGTCACCCTTCCAACCGGCAAAGGTCGAGCCCGTGCCTATCGGCGCGTCCTGAAGGATCTTCAAACCATCGCCCAGTCCGCCCGCAAACCCACCGGTTATCAACAAGTGGCTGTCTTTACCGGCCGGAGCGTGGGGAATATTGACGTAGACGTCCTTGACCTTGGTGTCGAGCAACTGGCCCTTGCTGGCCAGGATGCGCACGCCGCTCTCCTCGACAAAAACTTCGCCATTGACCTTGCTCACATGCGGCCAACCCGGCTGGAAGGCCAGTTCGGCGTCATGCACCTTGAAGAACAAGCTGATGTTGCGCGCGGCGGGCAGCGCGTCATGGTTGAGCGAACCCTGGTACTGGAAGAACCCTTGGTCCACTGCGCCCTTGAGAATTGCGGTGCGCAACCATTCATCCAGGGACGGGCTCAACACAGCGGGCAAATACTTGGGCGTGAAACGGCCATCGCCATCGACCATACCGACCCGCAGGTCCATGTAGTCTTCCTGGGCATGGTCAAAATGCAGGCGAATCAAGAAGTCGGCAGCCACTTTGCCCTCTTCGCCCAGCACCTTGATGTACGGAGCAATCAGGGTGAAGCCTTCTTTATCCAGCTTCCACGTCAGGCGTGCGTTGGCCTGGATGTACTGCCAGGGCTTGGCGAAGATCGGGTACAGGTGCAGGGAAAAATCCTTGCTGTCCATACGCAACTCGCCTTGGCCTAAATCGCCACTGATGCTCCCGGATACGTTACGTGCGGCTGGCGCACCGAAGTACGCGTCAAAACCGATGCGCTCAAGGTTGGCGGCGAAGCTGACTTTCTTGTCGGTGGTGTCCTGCGGACGAAAATCCACCAACACATTGCGCATCACGCCCGTGGCCTTCAGGTGCTCGATGGTTTTGGCAAAACCTTCCGGCAATGGCGCCAAGGCATTCAGCAACGGGGTAATAGGGGTCAGGTCAAGACGGTCAGCCTGAAGCTTCCAGGTTTCCTGGTCTTTATCGGTCGCCAGGCTTTGTTGCAGTTGCAGGTGTGATTCCCAGCGAGTATCGCCGATGTTCATCGCCAGCGAATCGAACAACACCTTAAGGCCACTGTCACTGCGTTGCAGGTAGGCGGTGAGGGCGAGGTTTTCGATATGTACAGGTTTGCGGTCGGCGTAACTGCCCTTCACTTGTGGTGAGTTAAGGCGCGCTACGGCACTTTGGATCGTGCCCTTGCCCCAATTGAGCCAGAACTCGCCACCGGCTTTGAATTGAGAGAGTTTCCATTGCTGGGTCAGCCTGGCGGGAATCCATTTGGCCCAGTCACTTTGGGGCAGGCTCAGGTAGGCTTCGACTTCGCCCTCCTTCCACGCACTGGCGCGAATACGGCTGCGCAGGCTCAGGGCCAGGGGCTGGCCGTCCGGCAGGGTGAGGCGTGCATCCAGGCGTTGGCGGGTGTTGCCGGTATGCAGGCTCAGTCCCACGTAGGTCAGGGTCAACGGCGCCTGGTCGAACGGCTGCAACGTCACCTGGCTGTCGAGCAACGACACGCGCTTGACCATCTGCATGCGCGTGAGCAACTGCTGTGGGTCCAGCGGCTGGTCGTCCTGCACCGGCAAACCTTGCAGCGCCCAGTGGCCGTCCTGGTCTTCCTTGACACTCAACTGCAGGCCGCTGACTTCGAGGTGGGCGATACGCACTTCGCGGGCCATCAGGCTGGCCCAGACATCCGGCACCACTTCAACCTGATCCAGGCGCAGAGCGCTGTTGCCCTCGCCGACCATCACGTCGTGGGCCATCAATATAGGCGCGAAACCGCTCCAGCGCCCTTCAAGGCTGCCGATGTGCAGGGGCATCTCCACCGCAGCTTGCGCCTTGGCTTCAACTTCGGCGCGGTACTCCGCCACCAGTGGGACCAACTCACGACCCAGGCTCACGTACACCGCCGCCAATACCAGCAGCAAGGCGCACAGGCCCAGGCCCCAACGGGTCAAGGCGGCAAAAAAGCGTGTCAGACGCTCCATGTCAGGCGACCCTCAAGGCAGTTAGCGGACGGCAGATCAATGCCTGCCGGTCTCGAATAAAGAAAGCGATTGGGGATCAGAGCAGCACCACGTCGTATTGTTCCTGGGAATACATGGTTTCGACCTGGAAACGAATGGTGCGCCCGATAAAACCCTCCAGCTCAGCGACGTTACCGGACTCTTCATCCAGCAATCGGTCGACCACTTTCTGGTTGGCAAGCACTCTATAACCTTCCGCCTGGTAGGCACGTGCCTCCCGTAAGATTTCGCGGAAAATCTCGTAGCAAACCGTTTCCGGGGTCTTCAGCTTGCCGCGTCCCTGGCAACTGCTGCACGGCTCGCACAGCACTTGCTCAAGGCTTTCGCGGGTACGTTTGCGGGTCATTTGCACCAGGCCAAGCTCGGTGATCCCGATAATATTGGTCTTGGCGTGGTCGCGCTCCAGCTGTTTCTCCAGGGTGCGCAGTACCTGGCGCTGGTGCTCTTCATCTTCCATGTCGATGAAGTCGATAATGATGATGCCGCCCAGGTTGCGCAGGCGCAGCTGGCGAGCAATGGCAGTGGCCGCTTCGAGGTTGGTCTTGAAGATGGTTTCTTCGAGATTGCGATGGCCCACGAACGCGCCGGTGTTGACGTCGATGGTGGTCATGGCTTCGGCCGGGTCCACCACCAGATAGCCGCCGGACTTGAGCGGCACTTTGCGCTCCAGGGCCTTCTGGATTTCATCCTCGACGCCATACAGGTCGAAAATCGGCCGCTCGCCAGGGTAATGCTCCAAACGGTCGGCGATTTCCGGCATCAGCTCGGCCACGAATTGCGTAGTGCGCTGGAAGGTTTCCCGCGAGTCGATGCGAATTTTCTCGATCTTCGGGCTGACCAGGTCACGCAAGGTACGCAACGCCAGGCCGAGGTCTTCATAGATGACGCTCGGCGCACCAATGGTTTTGATCTGTGCGCCGATCTGGTCCCAGAGCCTGCGCAGGTAGCGGATGTCCATGAGGATTTCGTCAGCACCGGCGCCTTCAGCGGCGGTGCGCAGGATAAACCCGCCGGCTTCCTTGATGCCTTCGGCCGCCACGCAGTCGCTGACCACCTTTTTCAGGCGCTCGCGCTCGGCTTCGTCTTCGATCTTGAGGGAAATACCCACATGCGCGGTGCGCGGCATGTACACCAGATAGCGCGACGGAATCGACAGTTGCGTGGTCAGCCGCGCGCCTTTGGAACCGATGGGGTCCTTGGTGACTTGTACCACCAGGCTCTGCCCTTCGTGCACCAGGGCGCTGATGCTTTCCACCGCCGGGCCTTCACGCAGGGAGATTTCCGAGGCATGGATAAACGCAGCGCGGTCCAGGCCGATGTCGACGAATGCCGCCTGCATGCCCGGCAATACACGCACCACCTTGCCTTTATAGATATTGCCGACGATCCCGCGCTTCTGGGTGCGCTCGACGTGCACTTCTTGCAGAACACCGTTTTCTACCACCGCCACGCGCGATTCCATCGGCGTGATATTGATCAGAATCTCTTCACTCATGGCTGGGTCTCGTTCAGGCGTTTTCACAATAGTGACCGATCGCTTAAGGCTGGGCGCTGGAAGACGGCCTTCAGCGCGCGGTAAGGTGTTGCCAACAGGGTATGCCGAATTGGCTGAGCAGTTGCGCGGTTTCGCACACCGGCAGGCCGACCACAGCGGAATAGCTGCCATTGAGCCCGGCGACAAACACCGAACCCAGGCCCTGGATAGCATAGCCGCCCGCCTTGTCCGCAGGTTCGCCACTGTGCCAGTAGGTTGTAGCTTCCTCGACAGAAATACCGCGAAAACGAACACGGCTGCTTACACATCGAGTTTCGCAGCGCTGGCCGTCGGTAAGGGCTATCGCGGTGAGCACTTCATGCTCACGGCCGGAGAGCGCCATCAGCATCGCCAGGGCATCGGCCTGGTCCACGGGCTTGCCCAGGATCTGGCCATCCACGATCACCGCCGTATCGGCACCCAGCACACAGGCGCCCGAGGTGTGAGCAAGCGCAGCAAAACCCGCCGTGGCCTTGCCGCGCGCAAGGCGCTCGACGTAGGCAACGGCGGGTTCATTGGTAAGAGGGGTTTCATCAATGGCGGCGCTGACCACGGTGAAAGGCACACCGATCTGCGTCAGCAGTTCACGCCGCCTCGGGGAGCCCGAGGCCAGGTAAAGCGAATTCATTGCAGACTCTCCCTGTAGGGTTCGATAACCAGGCAGAGCCTCGCAATCCATTCAATTGATTTTATAGCGACGACGTAACCCACGCAGACCGAAACTGACCCAGGGCCACAGCAGCGCGCTGACCAACGCCGGCAACACCAGTGCCAAAGTCGGTTGGCGGTTGCCGGTCAAGGCACTGAGCCACAACTGTACCAACTGCGCCAGGCCGAAGATCACCAGGATCACCAGGCATTGTTGCCACATCGGGAACATGCGCAAACGCTGCTGCAACGACAGCACCAAAAAGGTAATCAGCGTGAGGATCAATGCGTTCTGACCCAGCAAGGTGCCATAGAGCACGTCTTCCGCCAAGCCCAGGCACATCGCTGTGACCATCCCGACTTTATGCGGCAGGGTCAGCGACCAGAAAGCCAGCAGCAACGCCAGCCAGAGCGGTCGCAGGATCTCCATGAATTGCGGCAGTGGCGAAACGCTGAGCAGCAAACCGATGGCGAAGGTCAGCCAGACGATCCAGCCATTACGCGAATGAGTACCGGCCATTATTCCTCCCTCTGCCGCGTGGTTGCCGGGGCTGCGGTCGCTGGCCGAGCGGCTGGCGTGGCGGCTGGCGTTGACGCAGGCGGTTTGGCTGCGGCGGGTTTAGCCGGGCGGGCGTTGTGGGCCGCCGGTTTGACGGGCGCCGCCACCGGCGCTGCCGGAGTTGCCACCGGCGCCGGCGGCCCAACAAATGCAGGCTTGGGCACCGTGGCAGGAACGATCGGCGCTGTGCCGTTTTGCTTGTCTTCCGCTTCCTGGGCTTGGGCGGCGTCGTTGGCGCGCTCTTCCGGGGTGCGGTTGTCGCTGAATACCAGCAACAGGTAGCGGCTGCGGTTCAAGGCGGCGGTTGGCACGGCGCGAACGATGGCGAACGGCTGGCCGGAATCGTGGATCACTTCCTTGACCGTCGCCACCGGGTAACCCGCCGGGAAGCGCTGGCCCAAACCGGAGCTGACCAGCAGGTCGCCTTCCTTGATATCGGCGGTATCGGCTACATGCCGCAATTCCAGGCGTTCCGGGTTACCGGTGCCGCTGGCAATCGCGCGCAGACCGTTACGGTTAACCTGTACCGGAATGCTATGGGTGGTGTCCGTCAGCAACAATACCCGCGAGGTGTAGGGCATAAGCTCCACCACCTGGCCCATCAGGCCACGGGCATCGAGCACTGGCTGGCCCAGCACCACACCGTCGCGCTCACCTTTGTTGATGATGATGCGGTGGGTAAAGGGGTTTGGGTCCATGCCGATCAACTCGGCCACTTCGACCTTCTCGTTGACCAGTGCCGAAGAGTTGAGCAACTCGCGCAGCCGAACGTTCTGCTCGGTGAGGGCCGCGAGCTTTTGCATGCGCCCCTGCAACAGCAGGTTTTCAGTTTTGAGTTTTTCGTTCTCGGCGACCAGTTCAGTGCGGCTGCCGAATTGGCTGGCCACGCCCTGGTAGAGACGTTGCGGCAGGTCGGTGATCCAGTAAGTCTGCATCAACACCAGCGACATCTGGCTGCGCACGGGCTTGAGCAGTGCAAAGCGGGCATCGACCACCATCAGCGCGACCGAAAGCACGACCAGCACCAATAAGCGCACGCCCAATGAGGGGCCTTTGGCGAAAAGCGGTTTAATAAGCCGCTCCTCCCAGGCAAATGTTCTCTTTATTCATACGGCATCAAACCGGCCTGGATGCAGATTGAAGAAGATAAACGCCAACAGGCAGCACTGCAAAGTGCTGCCTGCGAGCGAAGCATGGTGCAACCAACGATCTTATTCGCTGGAGAGCAGGTCCATGGTGTGTTTATCCATCATTTCCAGTGCACGACCACCGCCACGGGCAACGCAGGTCAGCGGGTCTTCGGCGACGATCACCGGCAGGCCGGTTTCCTGGGCCAGCAGCTTGTCGAGGTCGCGCAGCAAGGCGCCACCACCGGTCAGCACCAGGCCACGCTCGGCGATATCGGAAGCCAGTTCCGGCGGCGATTGCTCCAGGGCGCTTTTCACAGCCTGAACGATGGTGGCCAGGGACTCTTGCAGAGCTTCCAGCACTTCATTGGAGTTCAGGGTGAAGGCACGTGGAACGCCTTCGGCCAGGTTGCGACCGCGAACATCCACTTCGCGAACTTCGCCGCCCGGGTAAGCGGTGCCGATTTCCTGCTTGATGCGCTCAGCGGTAGATTCGCCGATCAGGCTGCCGTAGTTACGACGCACATACGTGATGATCGCTTCGTCGAAACGGTCGCCGCCTACACGCACGGATTCGGCATACACCACACCGTTCAGGGAAATGAGGGCGATCTCGGTAGTACCACCACCGATATCCACCACCATCGAACCGCGCGCTTCCTCAACCGGCAGGCCGGCGCCGATTGCGGCAGCCATAGGCTCTTCGATCAGGAACACTTCGCGAGCACCGGCGCCAAGGGCCGATTCACGGATGGCACGACGCTCCACCTGGGTGGACTTGCACGGAACGCAGATCAGCACACGTGGGCTGGGCTGCAGAAAACTGTTTTCGTGAACTTTGTTGATGAAGTACTGCAGCATCTTTTCGCAGACGCTGAAGTCGGCGATCACGCCGTCTTTCATCGGACGAATGGCAGCAATATTGCCTGGTGTACGGCCGAGCATGCGCTTGGCCTCGGTGCCGACGGCAACGACACTTTTCTGATTACCATGGGTCCGAATGGCCACAACCGATGGCTCATTCAGAACGATACCGCGCTCGCGCACGTAAATAAGGGTGTTGGCAGTGCCCAGGTCAATGGAAAGATCGCTGGAAAACATGCCACGCAGTTTCTTGAACATGGGGAAAGGACCCTAGGCAACGCGTGGGTAAAAAAGTGCGGCAAACTCTAACAACGACAGGGATTTTGGGCAAGGCGCCAATGTGCTAAATTGGCCGACTTTCTGTGCACCAACCCCCACAATCGCGGCCTTATGACCGTAGAAATGCGGTAGTGTTCCGACAATCTAACACACGGATGCCCTCCGTTCTGTTTTCCACTGGAGAAACCCATGGCGCTTGAACGCTCCGACGTGGAAAAAATCGCGCATCTGGCCTCGCTTGGCCTGAATGACGCCGATCTTCCACAGACCACCGCAGCCCTGAACAGCATTCTCGGGCTGGTCGACCAAATGCAGGCCGTGAATACTGACGGCATCGAGCCCCTGGCTCACCCGCTGGAAGCCAGCCAGCGCCTGCGCGCAGACGTTGTGACCGAGCGAAATAATCGCGAGGCCTACCAGTCCATCGCGCCAGCGGTCGAAAACGGCCTGTACCTGGTTCCGAAAGTCATCGACTAAAGGGAAAGAGCCTTTCATGCATCACATGACTCTGGCCGAGATCGCCCGCGGTCTCGCCGACAAAAAGTTTTCTTCCGAAGAGCTGACCCAGACCCTGCTGGCGCGTATCGCCGCGCTGGACCCCAAGGTCAACAGCTTTATCAGCCTCACCGAGGAGCTGGCCCTGAGCCAGGCCAAGGCCGCCGACGTACGTCGCGCCAACGGTGAAAACGGCGCACTGCTGGGCGCCCCGATCGCCCACAAAGACCTGTTCTGCACCCAAGGCATTCGCACCAGCTGCGGCTCGAAGATGCTCGACAACTTCAAAGCACCCTACGACGCCACCGTGGTGTCCAAGCTGGCTGCCGCCGGGGCCGTGACCCTGGGCAAGACCAACATGGACGAATTCGCCATGGGTTCGGCCAACGAGTCGAGCTACTACGGCGCGGTCAAAAACCCGTGGAACCTGGAGCACGTGCCCGGCGGTTCCTCCGGCGGCTCGGCTGCTGCTGTTGCCGCGCGTTTCCTGCCGGCGGCCACTGCCACCGATACCGGCGGCTCGATCCGCCAGCCCGCCGCGTTCACCAACCTCACCGGTTTGAAGCCGACCTACGGTCGCGTTTCCCGTTGGGGCATGATCGCCTACGCCTCCAGCCTCGATCAGGGCGGCCCGCTGGCACGCACTGCGGAAGACTGCGCAATATTGTTACAAGGTATGGCCGGGTTCGATAAACAGGACTCCACCAGCATCGATGAGCCGGTGCCGGACTACAGCGCCAGCCTTAATACCTCGCTTAAAGGCCTGCGTATCGGCGTGCCGAAAGAGTATTTCAGCGCCGGCCTCGACCCGCGTATCGCCGAACTGGTGCACAACAGCATCAAAGAGCTGGAAAAGCTCGGCGCCGTGATCAAGCAAATCAGCCTGCCGAACAACCAGCACGCGATTCCTGCGTACTACGTGATCGCGCCGGCAGAAGCCTCCTCGAACCTGTCGCGTTTCGACGGCGTGCGTTTCGGCTATCGCTGCGAAAACCCGAAAGACCTTACCGACCTGTACAAACGCTCCCGTGGCGAAGGCTTCGGCGCCGAAGTACAACGCCGGATCATGGTCGGTGCCTACGCACTGTCCGCCGGCTACTACGACGCGTACTACCTCAAGGCGCAAAAAATCCGTCGCCTGATCAAGAACGACTTCATGGCTGCCTTTGAAGAGGTCGACGTGATCCTCGGCCCGACCACGCCAAACCCGGCCTGGAAGATCGGCGCCAAGACCGGCGACCCGATCGCCGAGTACCTGGAAGACCTCTACACCATCACCGCCAACCTCGCGGGCTTGCCGGGCTTGTCCATGCCCGCAGGTTTCGTCGATGGCCTGCCGGTCGGCGTGCAGTTGCTCGCCCCGTATTTCCAGGAGGGCCGCCTGCTCAATGTGGCGCACCAGTACCAGTTGAACACCGACTGGCACACTCGCACCCCTACCGGCTTCTGAGGAGAACACTATGCAATGGGAAGTTGTGATCGGGCTGGAGATTCATACCCAGCTCGCCACCCAATCGAAGATTTTCTCCGGTAGCGCCACCACGTTCGGCTCCGAGCCCAACACCCAGGCCAGCCTGGTTGACCTGGGCATGCCCGGCGTACTGCCGGTGCTGAACGAGGAAGCGGTGCGCATGGCGGTGATGTTCGGCCTGGCGATTGACGCCGAGATCGGCCAGCACAACGTGTTCGCGCGCAAAAACTACTTCTACCCGGACCTGCCCAAGGGCTACCAGATCAGCCAGATGGAATTGCCGATCGTCGGCAAGGGCTACCTGGACATCCCGCTGGAAGACGGCACCATCAAGCGTGTTGGCGTGATCCGTGCACACCTGGAAGAAGATGCCGGCAAGAGCCTGCATGAAGAATTCAACGGCACCACCGGCATCGACCTGAACCGTGCCGGCACGCCACTGCTGGAGATCGTCTCCGAGCCGGACATGCGCAGCGCCAAGGAAGCCGTGGCTTACGTCAAGACCATCCACGCGCTGGTGCGTTACCTGGGTATCTGCGACGGCAACATGGCCGAAGGCTCGCTGCGTTGCGACTGCAACGTATCGGTGCGGCCAAAAGGCCAGGCCGAGTACGGCACTCGCTGCGAGATCAAGAACGTCAACTCGTTCCGTTTCATCGAGAAGGCGATCAACACCGAAGTGCGTCGCCAGATCGAATTGATCGAAGACGGCGGCAAGGTGATCCAGCAAACGCGCCTGTACGACCCGAACAAAGACGAAACCCGCGCCATGCGCAGCAAAGAGGAAGCCAACGACTACCGTTACTTCCCCGACCCGGACTTGTTGCCGGTGATCATTGAGGACTCGTTCCTTAATGACGTGCGTGCCACCCTGCCGGAACTGCCGCCGCAAAAACGCGAGCGCTTCCAGGCACAGTTCGGCCTGTCGGTCTACGATGCCAGCGTATTGGCCTCCAGCCGTGAACAAGCCAACTACTTCGAAAAAGTCGTGAGCATCGCCGGCGACGCCAAGCTGGCGGCCAACTGGGTAATGGTTGAGCTGGGCAGCCTGTTGAACAAACAGGGCCTGGAGATCGACGAAGCGCCGGTGACCGCCGAGCAGTTGGGCGGCATGCTGCTGCGCATCAAAGACAACACCATCTCCGGCAAAATCGCCAAGACCGTGTTTGAAGCGATGGCCGCAGGCGAAGGTAGCGCCGACGACATCATCGAGAAGCGTGGCCTCAAGCAAGTCACCGACAGCGGTGCTATTTCGGCTGTGCTCGATGAAATGCTCGCCGCCAATGCTGAGCAAGTTGAACAATACCGCGCGGCAGACGAAGCCAAACGCGGCAAGATGTTCGGCTTCTTTGTCGGCCAGGCGATGAAAGCCTCCAAAGGCAAAGCCAACCCGCAACAGGTGAACGAACTGCTCAAAAGCAAGCTCGAAGGCTGACAGCGGTGAATGGTCGGAGTGGGATTACATAGACACCTCGACCTCATGTGGGAGCTGGCTTGCCTGCGATAGCATCACCTCGGTGCAACTGAAACACCGAGGTGCCTGCATCGCAGGCAAGCCAGCTCCCACATTCAAATTAGGGGTTTGCTCAACATGAAGCGTCTACTCGGCCTCCTGGCCCTGTTCTCTCTACTGGCCGGTTGCGCCAGCGGCCTCATCGACCCCAACGGCTACGACGAAACCGGCACCGCCTCCTATTACGGCGCCAAGCACCATGGCAATAGAACCGCCAGCGGTGAACTCTTCAACCAGAACGCCCTGACCGCCGCCCATCGGCGCTTGCCCTTCGGCACACGGGTCAAGGTGACCAATCTCGACAACAACCGATCTGTAGTGCTGCGCATCAATGATCGCGGCCCGCACACCCGTGGCCGTCTGATCGATGTTTCGCGCAAAGCGGCTGAGCAACTCGGTATGCTGGGCAGCGGCACCGCACGGGTTCGCGTGCAAGCGCTGAGCAACTGACAGGAGCCTTGGCCATTTCCGTACTCACCGCCCTCTCGCCCTTCAGCCTGCTCGAATTGGTCAGCGGCCTGCTGCTGCTGATTCTTGGCGCGGAAATCCTGGTGCGCGCCGCCGTGCGCCTGGCGGCCAGCCTCAAGGTGCGGCCGCTGATCATCGGCTTGAGCATCGTCGCCTTCGGCAGCAGCGCGCCGCAGATGACCGTCAGCCTGCAAGCCACCCTCGCCGGCAACACCGACATCGCCGTGGGCAGCGTGATCGGCAGCAGCATTTTCAACATCCTCGTCACCCTAGGCCTGTCTGCGTTGATCATCCCGCTGCGGGTATCGCGACAGCTGGTGCGCCTGGACATCCCGGTGATGATTTGCGCCGCGCTGCTGGTGTTTACCCTCTCGGTCAATGAAGAGCTGACGCCCTTTGACGGGCTGGTACTGCTCGCGGCGCTGGTGGCCTACCTGGGTGTGTTGCATTACCAGACCCGCCATTCCCGGCGCCCGCGCACGCTGGACACCGTGGCCAGGGCGCCGTGGTTGAGCAGCGTGTTGCTGATGCTCGGCGGGCTACTGATTCTGGTGCTGGCCGGGCACTTGCTGCTGGGCGCGGCGGTGGACGTGGCAAGTGACCTGGGCCTGTCCGAGCGCATCGTTGGCCTGACCTTGATCGGCGTCGGCACTTCGTTGCCGTGCCTGGCCACTTCGTTGATTGCCGCCCTGCGCGGCGAGCGCGAGATTGCCGTGGGCAATGTGATCGGCAGTAGCCTGTTCAACCTGCTCGGCGTACTGGGGTTTACCGCGCTGGTGGCGCCGTCACCGCTGTCGGTATCGCCCAACGCCCTCGATTTCGACTTGCCGGTGATGCTCGGCGTGGTGGTGCTGTGCCTGCCGGTGTTCTACACAGGTTATCGAGTCACCCGCGCCGAAGGCCTGGTATTGCTGGGCCTGTACCTGGTGTACGCCCTGCATGTGGTGTCGTTCACGTTCGGCATGCCCCTGGCCACCCGGCTGGAAAAACTGATGCTGTATTACGTCCTGCCGGCGCTGGTGGCGTTTCTGCTACTTAGCACGCTGCGAGCCTGGCGCCGCCAACACAAGAGGGAAGCGCAATGACCGATCAGAAAAAGCCCGGGGTTGAGATGCGTCGCCAGGTGATGGGCGACGTGTTCGTCGATCGCGCCCTGGGCAACGCCACCGAGTTCACCCAGCCGCTGCAGGATTTTGTCAACGAACATGCCTGGGGCAGCGTGTGGAATCGCGAGGGTCTGCCCTTGAAGACCCGCAGCCTGATCACCCTGGCCGCCCTGACTGCACTCAAGTGCCCGCAGGAACTCAAGGGCCACGTGCGCGGCGCGCTGAATAATGGCTGCACGGTGGAAGAGATTCGCGAAGCGCTGCTGCATTGCGCGGTGTACGCCGGTGTACCGGCGGCGATTGATGCGTTCAGGGCGGCGCAGGAAGTGATTGAGGCGTATCAGGCAGATAAGCAGTGACTGTCAGATAGCTTTCGCAGGCAAGCCAGCTCCCACATTTGAACGGTGAACACATTCAAAATGTGGGAGCTGGCTTGCCTGCGATTGGCCCTCAAGCACAACAAAAACCTTAGATCCAACCACCCGCCTGCAACACAAAAATCCCGATATTGGTGGTCACCGCCGCCATCAACGTGGTGATCACAATAATCGCCGCCGCCAATTCATGGTTGCCCTCGGCCGCCCTGGCCATGACAAAACTCGCGGCCGCCGTCGGCGCGCCGAAATACAAAAACAAAATCCCCAATTCAGGCCCGCGAAAGCCCAGCAGCCACGCGCCCAGCGTCGCGAATACCGGTAACCCAATCATCTTCACCAGGCTGGCACTCAAGGCCATGCTGCCGCTTTTGCGCAAGGCTGCCAATGACAAGGTGCCGCCAATGCAGATCAGTGCCAGCGGCAGGGTCATGTCCGCCAGGTACTGCCCGGACGACTCCAGCCACCCCGGCAAACCGAGCTTGAAGATCGCGAATGGCGCGGCGACGATCACACTGATGATCAGCGGGTTGGCTATCACGCTTTTGAAGATACTCCACGGGTCGGACTTGATCACCGGGCTGTACACCGCCAGCACAATGGTCGACAGCGTGTTGTAAAACAGAATCACCAGCGCCGCGAGGATGGCGCCAAGGGAGATGCCGTAGTCGCCGTACATGCTGGCCGCCAGCGCCAGGCCGATCACCCCGTTGTTGCCGCGAAACGCACCTTGGGCATAGATGCCACGATCTTCACGCGGGCAGCGAAAGATCGCCCAGCCCCAGGCCAGGGCAAAGCTCAGCAGCGTGGCGACGGCAAAGTAGATCAGCAAACCGGGCTTGAGCGCCGAATGCAGGTCGGCGTGGAGGATGCCGAGAAACAGCAGCGCCGGCATGGTGACGTTGAACACCAGGGACGACGCAACGTGGATGAAGTTGTCGTTGATCCAGTTGATGCGCTTGAGCAGCACCCCCAGAAACAGCATGGCAAACACCGGCGCGGTGATGGTCAGGGTGGTGAGGAAGATAGCCAGCATGCCGGGGAGAACCTTGGTGGGTGTCGTCAGGTGGCTAATGATAAGCCATGCAGCCCGGTTCGTCTGGGCAACCCCGAGCAAATGTGGGAGCTGGCTTGCCTGCGATGGCGCAGTGTCAGTCGATGCATTCGTTACTGATACACCGCCATCGCAGGCAAGCCAGCTCCCACAGAGTCCGTGCTGGTCTCAGGTAATGGGCGCAGGGTTGAACAGGGTGATGTCGTTATGCAGCTTATGCCGCTCCGCCCACGTCTGCTTTTTGCCGCTGGCCACATCCAGGTAGAAGTGGAACAACTCCCAGCCCAACTCCTCGATGCTCGCGCGCCCGGTGGCAATGCGCCCGGCGTCGATGTCGATCAAATCCGGCCAGCGCTGCGCCAGTTCCGTACGCGTCGACACCTTCACCACCGGCGCCATCGCCAGCCCATAGGGCGTACCACGCCCAGTGGTGAACACATGCAGGTTCATGCCGGCCGCCAGTTGCAGCGTGCCACACACAAAGTCGCTGGCCGGCGTGGCGCAAAAGATCAGGCCCTTGCCCTTGAACCGTTCGCCCGGGCCGAGCACACCATTGATCGCGCTGCTGCCGGATTTGACGATGGAGCCCAGGGACTTCTCAACAATATTCGACAACCCGCCCTTCTTGTTTCCCGGCGTGGTGTTGGCACTGCGATCCGCCTCGCCCTTGGCCAGGTAACGGTCGTACCAGTCCATTTCCCTGACAAGTTCCTGGGCTACTTCCTTAGTCTCGGCACGTGACGTCAGCAGGTAGATGGCATCGCGTACTTCGGTGACTTCGGAAAACATCACCGTCGCCCCGGCCCGCAACAGCAAGTCCGAGGCATAGCCCAACGCCGGGTTGGCGGTGATGCCGGAAAACGCATCACTGCCGCCGCATTGCATGCCCAGGATCAGCTCGGACGCCGGCACGGTTTCCCGGCGACGCTGGTCGAGTTTCTTCAAGCGGGTTTCGGCCAGCGCCATGATCTGTTCGATCATTTCGGTAAACCCGTGGCTGGAGTCCTGCAAGCGGTACAGCCAAGGCTCACTGAGGTCGACGGAACTGTCGTTGTCGTGCATCACCTGCCCGGCCTGCAGCTTTTCGCAGCCCAGGCTGATCACCAGCGCTTCGCCGCCCAGGTTCGGGTTGCGTGCCAGGTTGCGCACGGTACGGATCGGGATGTAGGCGTCGGTCGCGGTGATGGCCACGCCACAGCCGTAGCTGTGAGTCAGCGCCACCACGTCGTCAACGTGCGGATATTTGGGCAGCAACTCGTCCTTGATGCGCTTGACCGCATGGTCCAGCACACCGGTGACGCACTGCACCGTGGTGGTGATACCCAGGATATTGCGCGTGCCGACGGTGCCGTCAGCGTTGCGGTAACCCTCAAACGTGAAGCCTTCCAGCGGCGCCTGAGTTGCAGGCACCTCGGTGGACAGCGGCAAGCTGTCCAGCGGTGGCGCAGTGGGCATGCGCAACTGGTCTTCCTGCACCCAACTGCCGCGCGGAATCGGCGCCAGCGCGTAGCCGATGGTCTGCCCGTAGCGAATAATCTCACCGCCTTCGGGGATATCTTCCAGGGTCACCTTGTGGCTCTGCGGGATGAAATCCACGGTGACCAGGCCGTCCGGAAACTCGGTGCCGGCCGGCACGCCCTGGTCGTTCACCACGATCACCACATTGTCGCGCGCGTGCAAACGGATCGAGCGCGGCGAGTCGGCATGTTCAATCAACTGCATTACATCGCCCCTCAGGAGTGCGCTTGGGTAAGGTTAGTCAGTTCCGGGCCTTTGCTTGGCGGCTCTTTGAGCACCACGCGCTTGATCGGGCCGACAATCACCAAATAGCTGAACACCGCCAGCAGCGCGTTGGCGCCGACGAACACCAAGGCCCATTTGAACGAGCCGGTGGTGGCGATGATGTAACCAATCACAATCGGCGTGCTGATGGACGCCAGGTTGCCGAACATATTGAACAAGCCGCCACTGAGCCCGGCGATTTGTTTCGGTGAGGTGTCGGACACCACCGCCCAACCCAGTGCGCCAACGCCTTTACCGAAGAAGGCCAGGGCCATGAAACCCACCACCATCCATTCAACGTCAACGTAGTTACACGCGATGATGCTGCTGGAAACCAACAAGCCGGCAATGATCGGCGCCTTGCGCGCGAAAGTCAGCGAATGGCCTTTGCGCAGCAGGTAGTCTGAAATCACGCCGCCGAGTACGCCGCCGATAAAGCCGCAGATCGCCGGCAACGAGGCAATGAAACCCGCCTTGAGGATGGTCATACCACGCTCTTGAACCAGGTACACCGGGAACCAGGTCAGGAAGAAATAGGTGATGCCATTGATGCAGTACTGGCCCAGGTACACGCCGAGCATCATGCGGTTGGTGAGCAGTTGGCGGATGTAATCCCACTTCGGCCCGTCGGTTTTCTGGCCTTTGGTTTTGTCCTGATCCATGTCGACCATCGCACCGTTGGCCGCGATATGGTTGAACTCAGCTTCGTTGATCATCGGATGCTGGCGCGGGCTGTGGATAAGTTTGAGCCAGATCAGCGAGAACAGGATGCCGATGCCACCCATCACAATAAACACGTGCTGCCAGCCGAAGGTGTAGACGATCCAGCCCATCAGCGGTGCAAACAGCACCGTGGCGAAGTACTGCGCCGAGTTGAAGATCGCCGACGCTGTGCCGCGTTCAGCCGTAGGAAACCACGCTGCCACAATACGGGCGTTTCCGGGAAACGAAGGCGCCTCAGCCAGGCCCACCAAAAAGCGCAGCATAAACAGCGCCACAATCGCGGTGGAAACCCCGAACTCACCCACATAGCCTTGCAGCACGGTGAACAGCGACCAGGTGAAAATGCTCAGCGCATAGATTTTTTTCGAGCCGAACCGGTCCAGCAACCAGCCACCGGGAATTTGCCCGGCCACGTAGGCCCAACCGAATGCGGAGAAGATATAACCGAGGGTGACCGCGTCAATGCCGAGGTCTTTTTGCAGGCTGGAGCCGGCGATGGCGATAGTGGCTCGGTCGGCATAGTTGATCGTGGTCACCAGGAACAGCATGAGCAGGATCAAATAGCGGACGTGAGTCGGCTTGGTCGCTTGCATGAAGAAGTACTCCCACTAATTATTTTTTTTGCGGGTAATCAATTCTGTTTTAAGTGTAGGAGCCAGCAGGCAACTGGCTCCTACCGGGGCGTTTCCTACGACCCGATGTAGCTGGTTTTCACCACTGTGTAGAACTCTTGCGCATAACGACCTTGCTCACGCGAACCATAGGACGAGCCCTTACGGCCACCGAACGGCACGTGATAATCCACACCCGCGGTTGGCAGGTTGACCATCACCATCCCGGCCTGGGAGTGGCGCTTGAAGTGGTTGGCATACTTGAGCGAGGTGGTGGCGATGCCCGCCGACAGGCCGAACTCGGTGTCATTGGCCATCGCCAGCGCCGCCTCGTAATCCGCGACGCGCACCACGTTGGCCACCGGGCCGAAGATCTCTTCACGGCTGATACGCATGGCGGCTTCGCTGTCGGCAAACAGCGTCGGCGCCAGGTAGTAGCCTTCGGTGTCACAGGTCACCAGACCGCCACCGCTGACCAGCCGCGCGCCTTCGCTTTGGCCGATGTCGATGTACTTCAAGTCCTGATCCAGCTGCGCCTGGGAGACCACCGGGCCAATGTCAGTGCCGCTTTTGAGCGCGTGGCCGACTTTGATCGACTTCATGCGCTCGGCCATGGCCGCGACGAACTGGTCGTGGATACCGGCAGTGACGATCAAACGGCTGGAGGCCGTGCAACGCTGGCCGGTGGAGTAGAACGCGCTCTGTACCGACAGCTCGACGGCCTGCTTGAGGTCGGCGTCATCGAGGATGATCTGCGGGTTTTTACCGCCCATTTCCAACTGCACTTTGGCCTGACGCGACACGCAGCTGACGGCGATCTGGCGACCCACGCCAACCGAACCAGTAAAGCTGATGCCGTCGACTTTAGGGCTGTTGACCAGCACATCGCCAACCACACGGCCGCTGCCCATCACCAGGTTGAACACACCGGCCGGGAAACCGGCGCGGGAGATTATTTCGGCCAAGGCCCATGCGCAACCCGGCACCAGTTCGGCCGGTTTGATCACCACACAGTTACCGTAGGCCAGGGCCGGGGCGATTTTCCACGCGGGGATGGCAATCGGGAAGTTCCACGGCGTGATCAGGCCGACCACACCGAGGGCTTCACGGGTGACTTCCACATTGACGCCCGGGCGCACCGAAGGCACGTAATCGCCAGACAGGCGCAGGCATTCGCCGGCGAAGAATTTAAAGATGTTACCGGCACGGGTCACTTCGCCGATGGCTTCGGGCAGGGTCTTGCCCTCTTCACGGGCCAGCAAGGTGCCGAGTTCTTCGCGGCGGGCAAGGATTTCGCTGCCGACTTTATCCAGTGCGTCGTGGCGCGCCTGGATGCCGGACGTCGACCAGGCCGGGAACGCGGCGCGGGCGGCATCGATCGCAGCGTTGACTTGGGCTACATCGGCCTTGGCGTATTCGCCAATGACATCGGACAACTCCGACGGGTTGATGTTGTTGCAGTAGTCGGCACCGGCCACCCACTCGCCGTTGATGTAGTTTTCAAAACGTTTGGCTTGGGACACACATTCTCTCCTGACGCAAAAGGCCGCTGATTGCTCAGCGGCCTTGTGGATAAGTTACTGCGGACCTTGCTTGTCGATCAGCGCGGCCAGGGCTTCGTATTCTTCCGGCAGCAGGTCGGTCAGCGGCGTGCGCACCGGGCCTGCGTCGTAACCAACGATCTTGGCGCCAGCCTTGACGATGCTCACCGCATAACCGGCCTTACGGTTGCGGATATCGAGGTAAGGCAGGAAGAAGTTGTCGATGATCTTGGCGACGGTGGCGTGATCGTCCTGGGCAATCGCGTGGTAGAAGTCCATCGCGGTTTTCGGGATGAAGTTGAACACCGCCGAGGAGTACACCGGCACGCCCAGGGCCTTGTAGGCAGCGGCGTAAACCTCTGCAGTCGGCAGGCCGCCGAGGTAGCTGAAACGGTCACCGAGACGGCGGCGGATCGACACCATCAGCTCGATATCGCCCAGGCCGTCTTTGTAGCCAATCAGGTTCGGACAGCGTTCGGCCAGGCGTTCGAGCAAAGGCGCAGTCAGGCGGCAAACGTTGCGGTTGTAGACCACTACACCGATTTTGACCGACTTGCACACAGCCTCAACGTGGGCGGCGACGCCGTCCTGGCTGGCTTCGGTAAGGTAGTGCGGCAACAGCAGCAAGCCTTTGGCGCCAAGACGCTCGGCTTCCTGCGCATATTCGATGGCCTGACGGGTCGAACCGCCGACACCGGCCAGAATCGGCACGCTGGTGGCGCAGGTATCAACAGCCGTCTTCACCACTTGGGAATATTCGCTGGCGGCCAGGGAGAAAAACTCACCGGTGCCGCCGGCGGCGAATAAGGCGGTGGCGCCATAAGGGGCCAGCCATTCCAGACGCTTGATGTAGCCCGCCTGGTGGAAGTCACCCTGGGCATTGAAATCGGTTACCGGAAAAGACAGCAGACCGTGGGAGAGGATGGACTTCAGTTCTTGTGGATTCATTATTCGAACACCCTGGATGAAGACTTTCTGTCGAAAGGTTGTTGTTGGTTTTGATGATGTCGTACGTCATCGTACAACTATAAAATGATTCGTCAACTGCAATTCATCGGGCCTCATTCGTAGGCGCGTGTTTAAACGCAGCTCCTTGACGTAGGAAATTATTCCTCTATGCTCCGAGCTACTGTATATGCATACAGTATTACGGAAGATTCCTACGACATAGCAAGGAGCTAACATGTCAGGTCTTGAACTCGCAGCACCCGAAAAAACCCCACCCACCCTACGTTTTGAAGGCGGTGAACACACGGCCATCGGCGATGGCACCCTGCTGCGTTTCGTCAAGGACGCCCCGGCGATTCCTGCGCGACAAGTGGAACTGCACCTGCCCAACGGCCTGGCGCTGACCTACGGCCAAGTGATCGCCCTGGGCGGCGACTTCTATGGCATTCCCGGCCAGGCCATCAGCGACGGCGCCTCCCCGGCCGAGCGTGTGCAACGCTTTACCGCCGCCTTCAACTCGCTGGCGGTGCTACCGGCCTCGCGTGAAGAAGCCGGGAAAATCCTCGCGGTCATGCAAAAGGAGATCAACGCGGTCAACCAGGCGATCCGCGATGGCAAACAGCCCCATGAAGCCTATGACGCGCTGGGTGATACGTTGTCCGAGGAATGGAACCGCATCACCGGCGGCGGCAGTGCGGTTTCGGCGCTGATTCCACTGGGGCGTTACTTGAAGCTGGCAGCCGACAACGCCGACCACTTTGGCGAATGGGCGCTGTCGGCGTACCTGGCCGGCCATACGGCAGCGCTGCAACAGGCGGTCATCGCGCACCAGACCGCCACCGACCAGGCGCTGGAACTGGCGTATGCGATGAACAGCTTTGCCGATCATTTTTTGACCGATCTGTTTTCTGCCGGCCACCTGCGCGTGCCACGCAAGCAATTGGCGGCGGTGGTCACTCCGGGAGAGTTGGGTTCACTGATCAGCCGCTTCATGCACGACGAAGACAGCAAGTTCGGGCTCAAGGTACGCAATGCCAAGGGTGACCAATGGCATGCCTATGGGGACAAGCGCTACTTCGATGCTATCGACGCGGACAATCGGGCCATGGTCAAACGTGCGGTACAGGCCTCGGCCGATGAGATCTTCGAGACCTTTATCAGCGGTGTCGCGCCCTCCCCGGCCACCTTCAAGGCGCCGCTGTATGTGCCGGACCTGAATGCTGCGCAGAACCCGGCAAACAATTTTTCGCCGCTGTTCAAGATGGAGGGTGACAAGGTACTGCGCCGCAAGGACGTGAATGACCTGAACGACAAGCACTGGACCAATGATTGGTGGGGCTGGAGTACTTATCTGCTGCTCAAGGACTATAAGCCCAACCAGCCGGCCAATTAAGTAAACACA
This sequence comes from Pseudomonas sp. KBS0710, assembly GCF_005938045.2. Lineage (GTDB taxonomy): Bacteria > Pseudomonadota > Gammaproteobacteria > Pseudomonadales > Pseudomonadaceae > Aquipseudomonas. Next base: position 4,850,812 of record NZ_VCCF02000001.1, read on the forward strand.
AAACTCCAGGCCAAGGAGGCCAAAATGTGGGAGCGGGCTTGCTCGCGAAGGCGTTTTTTCAGTTGATGCATGTGCAGACTGACACACCGCATTCGCGAGCAAGCCAGCTCCCACACTTGGATCGATTTACTGCTGACACCACTCGGTTGCCCAGTTAACCGCGCTGCGCTTGCGCCTCTTCATGGGCATGGCGCAGCCGTTCACGGCTGTTGGTCAAATGCAGGCGCATGGCCGCGCGGGCCGCGTCCGAATCCTGGCGGGCAATCGCCTCATAAATCTCTTCGTGTTCGCGACTCAGGCGGCCCATGTAGTGCTGCTGGTCATCGTGGGCCAGGCGCGCCGAATTCAGGCGGGTACGCGGAATGATGCTGGTGCCCAGGTGGGTCATGATGTCGGTGAAGTAGCGGTTGCCGGTGGACAGTGCGATTTCCAGGTGGAACGCAAAATCTGACGCCACCGCATCGCCGGCGTGGGCCGCGCTTTCATTCAGCGCATCGAGCGCCGCACGCATGGCCGCCAGTTGTTCGTCGCTGCGGCGCAACGCAGCAAGGCCGGCCGACTCCACTTCCAGGCTGATACGTAGCTCCAGAATCGCCAGCACATCACGCAGCGTTACCACCGTGGCCGGGTCGATCCGGAAACCGCTAGGGCTGGGCGTGTCCAACACAAAGGTGCCGATACCGTGGCGGGTTTCCACCTGCCCCGCCGCCTGCAAGCGCGAGATGGCCTCACGCACCACGGTGCGGCTGACCCCATGGGCTTCCATGATGGCCGACTCGGTGGGCAACTTGTCGCCACGTTTGAGCTGGCCGTCGCGGATCTGCTCGGACAACACCGTGACCAATTCCTGGGCAAGGCTGCGGCGCTTGCGGGGAAGACGAGGGGCGGTGTTGGCGTTTTCCATGACGAATGATCTTTCTCGGCGAACTTGAGCCCGCATCATAGCCCATGGCGGTTGTACGATCACCGTTCTGACACGACTTTCATCCATATCCTTTGCGCAAAAAAATGCCCCGGCACAGGCCGAGGCACTTTTAGGGTTCACACGAAGGTGAACGCCGCTTACTTCACCACTTTCAGGCTCGGCCGACCGCTTGGACGCGGCGGCTCGGAGTCCGGTGGCGGTACATCATCACCGTCTTCGCCTTCGATCGCTTCGTCATCCTCGAAAGGCGACTCCAGATCAAACACCATGCCCTGGCCATTTTCCCGGGCATAGATCCCGAGGATGGCACCAATCGGCACAAACAGCGTATGCGGCACGCCGCCAAAACGCCCTTCGAAGCTGACGGCTTCATTGTCCATGTGCAGGTGGCGCACAGCACTTGGCGAAACGTTCAGTACGATCTGCCCGTCACTGGCAAAACCCTGCGGCACGTCAACTTTGGGAAATTCAGAGTTGACCAGCATGTGCGGGGTGCAATCGTTGTCCACAATCCACTCATAGAGCGCGCGGACCAAATAGGGTCGACTGGAGTTCATCAGCGGCTCCTTAAGCCTTAGCGCATGTCGCGTTCGACACCAGACAGACTCGCCTGGAAAGCCTCACGCGCGAACTGGCGCTCCATGTAATCAAGCAACGGCTTGGCCGGCCGTGGCAGTTCAATGCCCAGGATCGGCAAGCGCCAGAGTATGGGTAATAGGCAGCAATCCACCAAGCTTTGTTCCTCACTGAGGAAAAAAGGCTTGTCGGCGAACAGCGGCGAAACGCCGGTCAGGCTCTCGCGCAATTCCTTGCGCGCTTGCACACGAACGGCTTCTTTACTGCGTGTATCCAGGATCACATCCACCAGCCCGCACCAGTCACGCTGGATCCGATGGATCAGCAGGCGGCTGTTGGCACGCGCCACCGGATACACCGGCAGCAAAGGTGGATGCGGGTAACGCTCATCCAGGTATTCCATCACCACGGTTGACTCCCACAACGCCAGGTCACGATCGACCAGGGTGGGCAAGCTGCCGTAAGGGTTCACTTCGATCAGTTTCGGCGGATGACGACCTGCCTCCACACTGATGATCTCGGCGCTGACACCCTTCTCTGCGAGCACGATGCGTACTCGGTGGGAATAGTGGTCGGCGGGGTCGGAGTAACAGGCCAACCGATTGGTCACGCCCATGGCGGTCCTCCTCGCTTGTTGAAATTATGGAAAGCTCAAAAACGAGCGCGCCCAGAGAGCATCCCTGTAGTGCCTGGTTCAACCAGACTGCTACGTATTCAGAGATGCCGCTGGGCGCGCAAGATTAACAGCAATTGCTTACGGTTGGATCAATGCACATCCTTCCAGTATTCACGTTTGAGCAGATAGGCGAATACGAAGAAGAAGGCCAGGTACAGCAACACATAGGTACCGATGCGCTGATGCTGCAATTTGACCGGGTTGGCCGAGTAGGCCAGGAAGGTCACCAGATTCTTGACCTTCTCGTCGAACTGCTCTTCATTCAGCGTACCGGTCTTGGGCACGATGGTCAGTTGATCGCACGCTTCGTGTGTCAGAGGCGTGCCGGTCAGCGGATCATATTGCTTCTTGCCGTCTTCAACGACCTGAACCTGCTTGCATCCTACCACTTGGCGACCCTGCAGGCCGACCAGAACGTTAGGCATACCGACGTTCGGGAAGACTTTGTTGTTCACGCCGTAAGGGCGCGCCGGGTCTTCGTAGAAGGATTTGAGGTAGCCATAGAGCCAATCGGTACCGCGCACGCGCGCCACCAGGGTCAGGTCGGGCGGCGCAGCGCCGAACCAGGCCTTGGCATCTGCCGGCTGCATGCCGATGTTCATGTGGTCGCCGATCTTGGCACCGGTGAACACGGCGTGGCTGAGCATCACGTCATGGGGAATACCCAGGTCATCGGCGACACGCTCGTAACGCTGGAACTTGGCGCTGTGACAGCCCATGCAGTAGTTGGTAAACGTGCGCAGGCCATCTTGCATGGCGGCCTTGTCGGACACGTCGATATCGACTTTTTCCAGCTCCGCGCCGTGCTCGGCGGCGAAGGACAGTAGCGGCAGCGCCGCAAGGATCAAAGCAACAAATAACTTTTTCATCAGCCAGTCACCCTTTCCGGAACCGGTTTGGTCTTCTCGAGCCGGGTGTAGAACGGCATCAGAATGAAGTAGGCGAAGTACAGGAAGGTGCAGACCTGCGACAGCAGCGTACGCTCAGGAGTTGGGGCCAATACGCCCAGCACGCCCAGGATCACGAATGCAATGCAGAACACCCACAGCCAGATCTTGCTCAGCCAGCCTTTGTAGCGCATCGACTTGACCGGGCTGCGGTCGAGCCATGGCAATACGAACAGCAGCGCAATCGACGCGCCCATGGCCATTACGCCCATGAGTTTGTCGGGGATAGCACGCAAGATCGCGTAGAACGGCGTGAAGTACCAGACCGGCGCAATGTGCTCAGGCGTCTTGAAGGCGTTGGCCTGTTCGAAGTTAGGCTTCTCGAGGAAATAACCGCCCATCTCCGGGAAAAAGAACACGATCGAGCAGAAGATGAACAGGAAGACCACTACGCCGACGATGTCTTTGACGGTGTAGTACGGATGGAACGGAATGCCATCCAGCGGTATGCCGTTTTCGTCTTTGTGCTTCTTGATGTCGACGCCATCGGGGTTGTTGGAACCCACTTCGTGCAGCGCCAGGATGTGCAGCACCACCAGGCCCAGAATCACGATGGGCAGTGCCACCACGTGCAGGGCGAAGAAGCGGTTCAGGGTGATGCCGGAGATCAGGTAGTCACCACGGATCCACTGGGTCAGGTCGTTGCCGATCACCGGGATCGCACCAAACAGCGAAATGATTACCTGGGCGCCCCAGTACGACATCTGGCCCCACGGCAGCAGATAGCCCATGAAGGCCTCGGCCATCAGCGCCAGGTAGATCAGCATGCCAAACACCCACACCAGCTCGCGTGGCTTCTGGTACGAACCGTAAAGCAGGCCACGGAACATGTGCATATACACGACGATGAAGAACGCAGATGCGCCGGTGGAGTGCAGCAGACGCAGGATCGAGCCGTACTCGACGTCACGCATGATGTACTCGACGGAGGCGAACGCCTCTTCCGCCGACGGCGTGTAGCTCATCGTCAGCCACACACCGGTGACGATCTGGTTGACCAGTACCAGCAAGGCCAGCGAGCCGAAGAAGTAGAAGAAGTTGAAGTTTTTTGGCGCGTAATATTTGCTGAGATGGTCTTCCCACATTTTAGTGGCGGGGAAGCGCGCATCCACCCAATCCATGAACTTGCTCATCAGGCTTTCTCCCCCTCGTCGACGCCAATGACAATGACACTGTCAGTCTCGTAGTGATGTGGCGGCACTGGCAGGTTCAGTGGTGCGGGTTGTGACTTGTAGACGCGACCGGCGAGGTCGTAATGGGAGCCGTGGCAAGGGCAGAAGTAGCCACCGACCCAATCCTTGCCAAGGTCGGCAGGAGCAACTTCCGGGCGGAAGGTAGGCGAGCAACCCAAGTGGGTGCAGATACCGATCAGCAGCAGGATCTCTGGCTTGATCGAACGGATTTCCTTATCGACGTAGGCGGGCTGGTCGGAGTTCTTAGAGTCGGGGTCAGACAGCTGACCTTCGATTTTCTTCAGATTCCCCAGGATCTCCTCAGTACGACGAACGATGAAGACCGGCTGACCGCGCCACTCAGCAATCATCTGCTGGCCTGGGTCGATCTTGCTGACATTCACCTTCACCGGTGCACCTGCGGCTTTCGCCTTGGCACTGGGAAACCATGACCCCACGAACGGGACCGCAGCCCCCACCGCTCCTGCAGCACCCACCACGGATGTGGCTGCTACCAAGAAGCGACGCCGGCCTGCATTCACGCCGTCATTGCTCATTCAGTCCTCTCCCATCAGCTTTTTGGCCTGTTAAATCAGGCGTCTACTAAGTGTTGAATCTTTACTTATAAAAATTTTGTCGGATGGTAATGAAAAGCCCCACGTATGACAAGGGAATTGCCCTGGGCTCAGCCTCTAGGCCCTGTAGTATAGGGGGTCTACGGATGTGGCAAGTTGTCACGGCGAAATTTATGCATAAATCGCAGGCAATAAAAAACGCCCAGCTCCGTGAGGAGTTGGGCGTTTTTGTGGAACGTAAAGCGAATTAACGCTTCGAGTACTGCGGACGCTTACGCGCTTTACGCAGACCGACTTTCTTACGTTCAACTTCACGAGCATCGCGAGTTACGAAGCCAGCTTTGCGCAGAGCGCCACGCAGGGTTTCGTCGTACTGCATCAGAGCGCGAGTGATACCGTGGCGGATTGCGCCAGCTTGACCACTTACACCGCCACCGATAACGGTGACGTAGATGTCGAACTTTTCAACAGTCTCGGTCAGTTCCAGCGGCTGACGAACTACCATGCGGGCAGTTTCGCGACCGAAGAAATTTTCCAGAGTGCGGTTGTTGATCGAGATGTTACCAGTACCCGGACGCAGGAAAACGCGAGCGGTAGCGGTTTTGCGACGGCCAGTGCCGTAATTTTGAGTCGCCGACATAATGAACTATTCCGTTAAAACTTCAGTTCTTGGGGCTGCTGAGCAGCATGAGGGTGTACAGCGCCCGCATAGACTTTCAGCTTGCGAAACATATCGCGACCCAGTGGGCCCTTAGGCAGCATACCTTTGACCGCGATTTCGATCGGGGCTTCAGGCTTCTTGGAGATCAGGCCTTCGAAGTTCGAAGACTTGATACCGCCTGGGAAACCGGAGTGACGGTAGTACATTTTGTCTTGCGCTTTGTTGCCGGTAACACGTACCTGCTCGGCGTTGATGATGACAATGTAGTCACCGGTGTCAACGTGAGGGGTGTACTCAGGCTTGTGCTTGCCACGCAGACGGCTGGCGACTTCAGTGGCCAGACGACCCAGGGTCTGACCAGCGGCGTCGACGACAAACCAGTCGCGCTGAACTGTTTCCGGTTTTGCAGTAAAAGTTGTCATTCTTTAATAGCCTCAGGGGCCGCCCTGTAAATTAGACGGCGGATCTTACTGAATAGTGCGTACTTTGACAAGTCAAAGGCAGCCGGATACAGACGCTATCGGGGGCTCGGGTCGGCGCGTCCGTTCAACGGCAAGATTCTTCGGCAGGCGGCGCATCACTTCCACTGCAGAAAGAGGTGGTCAATTATGCAGATTGCGAAAAAAAATTCAACCTGCTTTTATGATTGTTTTCCCCGAAGGAGTACCCGATGGATTATCGACAGCTGGGCCGCACCGATCTGAACGTAAGCGCGATCGCCTTGGGCACCATGACCTGGGGTGAGCAGAACAGCGAGGCAGAGGCCTTCGCACAGATCGAACGGGCCAAGGCCGCAGGGATCAACTTCCTCGACACCGCCGAAATGTACCCGGTGCCGCCCAAGGCCGACACCTATGCCACTACCGAGCGCTACATCGGTAATTACTTCAAGAGCCGTGGCGACCGCGCCGACTGGATCCTCGCCAGCAAGATCGCCGGCCCCGGCAACACCATCGATTACATCCGCGACGGCCACCTGCGCCACAACCGCAAGCACATCGTCGAAGCCCTGGATGCGAGCCTCAAGCGCCTGCAAACCGACTGGATCGACCTCTACCAGCTGCACTGGCCGGAGCGCAGCACCAACTTCTTTGGCCAACTGAGCTACAAGCACAAGGACGAAGACAACCTGACTCCGCTGGAAGAAACCCTCGAAGCGCTGGACGAACAGGTCAAGGCCGGCAAGATCCGCCACATCGGCCTGTCCAACGAAACCCCGTGGGGCACCATGAAGTTCCTGGCCCTGGCCGACGCCCGTGGCTGGACCCGCGCCGTGTCGATACAGAACCCCTACAACCTGCTCAACCGCAGCTTTGAGGTGGGTCTGGCGGAAGTGGCGATTCGTGAGCAATGCGGCTTGCTGGCCTATTCACCACTGGCCTTCGGCATGCTCAGCGGCAAATACGAAAACGGCGCACGCCCGGCCAAGGCACGCCTGACCGAGTACAGCCGTTTCAGCCGCTACTTCAACCCGCAGTCGGAAGCCGCGTGCAGCCGTTATGTGGCCCTGGCGCGCGAGCATGGCCTGGACCCGGCGCAGATGGCGCTGGCGTTTGTGACGCAACAGCCGTTTGTGACCAGCAACATTATCGGCGCCACGAGCCTGGAACAGCTGGACAGCAACATTGCCAGTGCTGACCTGAAACTGTCCAAGGAAGTGCTGGACGGGATCGAGGCGATTCAGAAAGATCATCCGAACCCTGCGCCTTGATTGATCTTTAGGCCGCCTTCGCAGGCAAGCCAGCTCCCACATTTGACGGTGTTCACAGTTCAAAGTGTGGGAGCTGGCTTGCCTGCGATGGGCCCCTGAGCAGCACCACAAGACCATCAAAGCGCCCGCGCAATAATCTCCTTCATGATCTCATTGGTCCCCGCATAAATCCGCTGCACCCGCGCATCCGCCCAAGCCCGCGCAATCGGGTACTCCCACATAAACCCGTAGCCGCCGTGCAACTGCACGCACTCGTCGAGCACCTTGCATTGCAGGTCTGAGGCCCAGTACTTGGCCATCGCGGCGGTGGGCACGTCGAGCTTGCCTTCCAGGTGCAGCGCCATGCATTTGTCGACAAACACGCGGCCGATCTGAATCTCGCTGGCCATCTCCGCCAGTTTGAACCGAGTGTTCTGGAAATCCGCAATCGCCTTGCCGAACGCCTTGCGCTCGCGGGTGTATTCCAGGGTCCACGCCAGCGCGGCTTCGGCGGATGACAGCGCGCCAATCGCCACGGTCAGGCGCTCCTGAGGCAGCTCCTGCATCAAATACGCGAAGCCCATGCCCGCCTGGCCCAGCAGGTTTTCCTTGGGCACGCGTACATCCTGAAAGAACAGCTCCGAGGTGTCCTGGGCCTTCATGCCCACCTTCTCCAGGCGCTTGCCCTTGTCGAAGCCTGGCGTATCGGCTTCAACCAGAAACAGGCTGGTGCCCTTGGCGCCGGCCTTGGGGTCGGTCTTGGCCACCACGATCACCAACTCGGCAAGGTAGCCGTTGGTGATAAAGGTTTTGGAGCCATTGATCACATACTCATCACCATCCAGCACGGCGGTGGTCTTCACACCTTGCAGGTCAGAACCGGCACCCGGCTCGGTCATGGCGATGGCCGTGACCATCTCGCCGGAGATCAATTTGGGCAGGTACTTGTGCTTCAGCGCCTCACTGCCGTAATGCAGGATGTAAGGCGCGACGATGTCCGAGTGCAGGGAAAAACCAATGCCGGTAAGGCCCAAGCGGCTGATCTCTTCGATCACTACTGCGCTGTACAAAAAATCTGCGCCCAGCCCGCCGTATTCTTCCGGCAGATGGGAGCACAGCATCCCCGCCTCCCCCGCCTTGCTCCACAGGTTGCGGTCGATATAACCCTGCTTTTCCCACTGCCCATGGAACGGCGCGGCGTGCTTTTCAAGGAAGGTGCGCACGCTCTCGCGGAAGAGTTCGTGCTCCGAGCTGAACAAGGTTCTGGGGATCATGGGTCACCTGCGTAGATTGTCGGACAAAGACCAGACCACAGAGCCTATGCCGCGAAGGCGTCACAGGACACTGGACACATGCGACAAAAAATAAGACGATCCAGCCGTCTGGTGACCACTTTCCCCTATAAGAATAAATGAAATTATGTCTAACCAAATCTCCACGCCCTTGCGGCGCGTCAGCATTTTGGCCATTGATCGGGTATTCGCTTCCACCCTCATGCAAGCCAAGGATTTCTTCCACCTCGCCAGCCTGCGTTACGGCAAGCAGCAAGGCCTGGGCCTGACCCCGGCATTCGAAACGCGCCTGGTCAGCCCCGACGGGCAGTCAGTGCGCAGCTTCAGCGATGTGATCATGCCGGTGGACGGCGGCCTGGAAAACGCCGACATCATCGTGTTGCCGGCCTTCTGGGATGACTTCGAGGCGCTGTGCACCCGCTACCCGCAAGTGCTGCCCTGGTTGCGCGAGCAACATGCACGTGGCGCGGTGCTGTGTGGTGAAGCCACCGGGGTGTTCTGGCTGGCCGAAGCCGGGCTGCTCGATGGCAAGGAGGCAACCACCTACTGGCGCTTCTTCAACGCCTTCAGCGAGCGTTTCCCCAAGGTGCAGCTCAACCAGGACAAGCACCTCACCGACGCCGACAACCTCTACTGCGCCGGCGGCACTACCTCAGCCTGCGACCTTTACATCTACCTGATCGAGCGTTTCTGCGGCGCCAACATCGCGCAGGCTGTTTCCCGTGACATCCTTTACGAAGTGCAGCGCAACTACGCGCCAGGGCGCATCGGTTTTGGCGGGCAGAAGCTGCACCAGGACGTGATCATCCTGCAGATCCAGCACTGGCTCGAGGAACACTTCGCCGACAAGTTCCGCTTCGAAGACGTCGCCCGGGAACATGGCATGAGTATCCGCAACTTCATGCGCCGCTTCCAGACAGCCACCGGCGACAAGCCGCTGCATTACCTGCAAAGGCTGCGCATCGAGACGGCCAAAGGTTTGCTCTCGGGCAGCCGCAAAAGCATCAAGACCATCAGCTATGAGGTGGGTTACGACGATGCGAGCTTCTTTGCGCGGCTGTTCCGGCAGCACACCGAGCTGTCGCCGAACCAGTATCGGCAACAGTTCCAGCAAGCCGCGTAAGCCAGACTCAACACGGTAAAAAATGTGGGAGCGGGCTTGCTCGCGAATGCAGTGTGTCAGTCAATGCATCTTTAACTGATTCACCGCATTCGCGAGCAAGCCCGCTCCCACATTTGATCTGGGTTGCTTTTAAGGCTTGTGCCCGCGCGACAGGAACTCGTGGGACTGCATTTCCAGCAAGCGGCTCAGGGTGCGCTGGAATTCGAAGTTCAAACGACCGCCGGTGTAGAGGTCCTTGAGCTCGACTTCCGCCGAGATGATCAGCTTGACGTTACGGTCGTAGAACTCATCGACCATGTTGATGAAACGTCGCGCGATGTCATCGGTGGTGACGCTCATCTGCTCCACGCCGCTCAAGATCACCGCGTGGAAGATCTTGCCCAGCTCGATGTAGTCGTTCTGGCTACGCGGGCCGTCGCACAGCTGGCGGAACTCGAACCAGGCCACGTCATCGCAGGTACGCAAGGCGATGATTTCGCGGTTCTCGATCATCAGCTTGTCGTTTTCCACCGCCTGGGTGCATTCCGGCGTCAGCGCGCGGAAGCTCTTTTTCAGGCTTTCGTGCGCCGCTTCGTTCAGCGGGAAATGGAACAACTCGGCCTGCTCAAGGTGACGCAGACGGTAATCGACGCCGCTGTCGACGTTGACGATCTCGGTGTTCTGCTTGATCAGCGCGATGGCCGGCAGGAAGCGCGCACGTTGCAGGCCGTCCTTGTACAGGCCGTCAGGCACGATGTTCGAGGTTGCGACCAGAGTCACACCGTTCTTGAACAGCTCTTCCATCAGGGTGCCGAGGATCATGGCGTCGGTGATGTCGGAGACGAAAAACTCATCGAAACAGATGACCCGCGCTTCGTCGGAGAAGCGCTTGGCAATGATGGTCAGCGGGTTCTTCTCGCCCGGCAGCGTCTTCATCTCTTCGTGCACACGCTTCATGAAGCGGTGGAAGTGCGTACGCACCTTTTCCTTAAAGGGCAGCGCTTCGAAGAAGGTGTCGACCAGGTAGGTCTTGCCGCGGCCCACGCCACCCCAGAAGTACAGGCCTTTGACCGGCGCGTGGTCTTTCTTGCCAAACAGCTTGCTGAACATCCCTGGCTTGTTGTGCGAGGCCGCGACCAGGTCGTCGTACAGGCGCTGCAAATGACGCACCGCATTTTCCTGGGCCGCGTCATGGAAGAACTCAGGGCGTTTCAGATCAGCTTGATATCGTTCTAGGGGCGTCATAATTTCGTTAGCAAGGCAACAAAAACGGGCCGTCACTGTAACGACGGCCCTGGATAATGGCAATCAACCCTTGGTCGGGTTAATCCTCGATGGGGGTCAACGCAACGCGCAAGGCGGCGATGGCTGCATCGCGCGACGTTTCGTCGGCAAATTCGGCGCTGTCGGCCACGGCCGCACCGTCCAGCCATACGCTGAAGCGTACGGCCTCAGTGCGTACATCCAGCGCGTCGCCGCTTTGCAGTTGCTTGGTCACGGCGCCCGCTGTTTTGCCGTCGGTAAAGTTGCGCGACAACAGCAATTGCTCGCCATCGGCCGACAGCAGGCGGAAGCGGAAGCTGCCGTCGTCTTCACGGAAGCTCACGAAGCGCGCAGCTTTCGCGGCTTTTTTCTTGGCCGCAACCGGCGCGGCGGCCTGGTTGACGAACGAGCGCAGGCCCACGGCTTCGCGCAGCTCGGCAAGGAACGGCGCGGCCACGGCGCGGGCTTTTTTGGCACCGATCAGCAGCAGGTCTTCCATGTCCGAGGGGCGCGACATCAACTGGTGGTAACGCTCGCGCGGCTCGCCAAGCTGGCCGTCGAGCAGTTGGAACAGGCGGTTCTTCGCTTCGCCCCAGCCCAGGCCTTGCAGCAGTTCGGCGCGGAACTCTTGTTCCTGAGCCTTGCTGGCAAATGCCTGGAACAAGGTAAACAGATGCGAGTTATCCGGGTCTTTGGCTTCGCCAGGCGCACGCGAATCGGTGACGATCCGCGAGATCGCGTCCTTCATGTCCTTGGCGCTGGTGAACAACGGGATGGTGTTGTCGTAGCTCTTGGACATCTTGCGGCCATCCAGGCCCGGCAAGGTGGCGACGCTTTCTTCGATCAACGCCTCGGGCATGGTGAAGAATTCTTTACCGTTGCCGAACAGGTGGTTGAAGCGCTGGCCAATGTCGCGGGCCATTTCCACGTGTTGGATCTGGTCACGGCCGACCGGCACCTTGTGCGCATTGAACATCAAGATGTCCGCCGCCATCAGCACCGGGTAGCTGTACAGGCCCATGCTGATGCCCGCATCCGGGTCTTCGCCGGCTTCGACGTTCTTGTCCACCGAGGCCTTGTAGGCGTGGGCGCGGTTGAGCAGGCCCTTGGCGGCAACACAGGTCAGCAGCCAGGTCAGTTCAGGGATTTCCGGGATGTCGGACTGGCGATAGAAGGTCACCCGGTTCACATCCAGGCCACCGGCCAGCCAGGTCGCGGCGATTTCCATGCGCGAGCGCTGGATGCGCTGCGGGTCATCGCACTTGATCAGGGCGTGGTAGTCGGCCAGGAAGTAGAAGGAATCGGCATTCGCGTCCTGGCTGGCGAGGATCGCCGGGCGGATCGCACCGGCGTAGTTGCCCAGGTGCGGCGTGCCGGTGGTGGTGATGCCGGTGAGGATACGGGTACGAGTCGTCATGGGTAATCGCTTATCAGACTGCTATCAATTCGAGAGGCGCGGCAGCACCAGATCCTTGAGATCGGTGAGCTTGCCATGAAAAAAGTGTCCGCATTCTGCCACTTTCAGCAGCTCATGGGGGCGTTTGAGGGCGGCGGACCAGTCGTAGACCAGTTGCGGGTCGACCACTTCGTCGGTTTCCGGCTGGATCAGGGTCAGTGGGCAACCTTGGGGCAGCACGTCGCTATCACGCAGGCGCATCACCGCAGCGGCGACCATGAACAAGTGCGACAGCTTTTCGCCCTTGGCTTCCAGTCGGCCGCCGAGGCTGGCCGCGACATAACCGCCGAAGGAAAAACCGAGCAAGGTGATCGGCAGGTCGGGGTGTTTTTCCCGCAGCCAGGTGGCAGCCGCTTCGGCATCATCCACTTCACCGGTGGCCATGTCGTGAGTACCGGCACTCGCGCCGACGCCACGGTAATTGAAACGTAAAGTAATCAAACCAGCATCGCGGGCAGTGCGCTGCAGGGTCGAAACGACTTTATTGAGCATGGTCCCGCCTTGCACCGGGTTAGGGTGGCAGATCAGCGCCAGGCCACGTGGCTCGGGGTGATCCAGGTACAAGGCTTCCAATTGGCCCACCGGGCCAGCGATCAAAACGGGGGTTTCACGCATGAGCAAGGAATGAACTCCGTGACCTCTCAAAGGGTCGACTCGTCTAGCTAAAAGTCTGTGCATGGCATCATTGCGAGCTTAATCGCGGTATACAGCGCAGGTCCGAGCCGTTAACGTAAAGCAAAGCCGTTTATAGAGGAAGGACTCGTGGAACACTCGCTCTTAGTTTGGTTGTTGCCGACTCTTGCCCTGGTTGCCGGTGTCGCCATTGGATTCCTGGTTGCCCGCTTGCTGCCGAATGCCGCGCCTAACCGCACGCAACGTCAGCTGGATGACATTCAGGAACGTTTTGACAGTTATCAGAACGAGGTTGTTACCCACTTCAACAGCACCGCGACCCTGGTCAAGAAGCTCACCCAGAGCTACCAGGAAGTACAGGATCATCTCGCCGATGGCGCCAACCGCCTCGCCCTCGACGACATCACCCGCCAGCGTCTGCTGGCCGCGCTGCATTCCGATGCACCGCAAGCCCCACGGGAGCGCCTGACGCCACCGCGGGAAAACCAGGAGCCACCACGGGACTACGCGCCAAAAACGCCGAACGCCCCAGGCATGCTGGATGAGCATTACGGTTTGAAGAAGTAAGTTTTTTTCAAACACTAAAAAGCCCGGTTGATCGATGATCAGCCGGGCTTTTTTGTGGGTGCTCATTCTCCAGAACAGTGGAGATCCACTGTGGGAGCGGGCTTGCTCGCGAAAGCGATGGATCAGTCAAAACAACTGCAACTGACAGACCGCATTCGCGAGCAAGCCCGCTCCCACATTTTGATCGAGTGTGACCTCAGGACACGGGTTGCTCCTGCAACAACCCACCCTCAATCCGCACATGCCTCCCATGAAAACGCTTGAGGCTGCTGCGATGGCCGACGCTGACGATGCTCAGCCCCGGCAGTTCATCGATCAACGCCTGATACAAGGTTGCTTCATCCTCTTCATCCATGGCCGAGGTCGCTTCGTCCATGTACATCCACTGCGGCGCGAACAACAAGGCGCGGGCAAAGGCCAGGCGTTGTTGCTCACCGGGCGAGAGCATGCGCTGCCAATGGTTGGCCTCATCCAGACGGCTGACCAGATGCGGCAAGCGGCAGGTTTCCAGGACCTGTGCATAACGTTCGGCCGAGTAGGCGCTGTCATCTTGTGGATAACTCAACACCGCCTTCAGGCTGCCAATCGGCAAGTAAGGCTTTTGCGGCAGGAACAGATAACGCGCCGCCGGCAGGCGAATGCTGCCGTGGCCCGCTGGCCACAAGTTGCCCATGGCACGCAGCAACGTACTTTTGCCGCTACCGGAACGGCCACTGAGCATCACGCGCTGGCCAGGCTCTACGGTCATGTCGGCGTCGGTGAGCAGGTGGCGGCCGTCGGCCAGGTCCATGCCCAGGTCTTTCACCACCAGTTGCTCACCTTGCGGGTGAACATCAATGGCCGGAGCACGTTGCTCGTTTTCGCTCATGGCCTGGTGGAAGCTCAGCAAACGGTCACTGGTCGCGCGCCAGCTGGCGAGGTCGGAGTAAGCGGTGATAAACCAGCTGAAGTTGCCCTGCACATTGCCGAACGCCGAGTTGATTTGCATCAGCTCGCCCAGTTCGATCTTGCCGGAGAAATAGCGCGGTGCCGCCACGATAAACGCAAAGACGATGGCGATCTGCTCATAACCGGCGGTGAAAAATGTCAGGCGCTTGGACACTTTCATGATGTCCCAATAGTTGTGCCAGACCTTGCCGAACCGCGCACTCAAACGCTGATTTTCGTTTGGCTCGCCATTGTACAAAGCAATGCTTTCGGCATTTTCCCGCACGCGCACCATGGAGAAACGCAAGTCTGCTTCGAAACGTTGCTGCTGGTTGCTAAGGCCGATCAAACGACGGCCGATCAGGTGCGTCAGCCAACTGCCGACGGCGGCATACAGCAGCGCGCACCAGAACATGTAGCCGGGGATGGTGATACCGAAGACTTCGATGCTGCCCGACACACCCCACAGGATGATCGAGAACGACACCAGGCTGACGACGTTGCGCAGCAGCCCCAGACTCAAGCTCAACGTCGTCGACGTGAAGTTATTGAGGTCTTCGGAAATACGTTGGTCCGGGTTATCGGTATAGCCGCCCTGCTCCAACTGGTAGTAGTTCTTGTGGCTAAGCCAGCGTGCGAAATACTTTTCGGTGAGCCAGGCACGCCAGCGAATCGTCAGCATCTGAGTCAGGTACAGGCGGTAGACCGCAGCGACAATCGCCACGGCGGCGAGCATGCAGAAATAGCCGATCAGTTGCCAGAAGGCGGCCGTGTCCTTCTTCTCCAAGGCGTTGTAGAAGTCCTTGTACCAATGGTTGATCCAAACGGAAAAGGCCACACTGAACAGCGACAGAGCAATCACTGCTGCCAGCAACACCCAGGCCTTGCCCTTCTCTTCGCTGCGCCAGTAAGGCGCTATCAACGCCCAGGTTCGGCGAAAAAAATGCCCACGCACCGCGTCGTTGACCGCGGAATACTCAGCGTTCTGATTCATCGTTCAGGCTCTGTAAGAAAATGTGACAGGCGTTTGAACCGATCATAGACGATCGGTTCAGGGCTCCGTGCAGCCTGAAGCGGATTGTTCAGACTTTGTTCAGCGCCGTACCGGGCGTTTTTGCAGCTTTCGTTGCAGCGTACGCCGGTGCATGCCCAGCGCGCGGGCGGTTGCGGAGATATTGCCTTCGTGTTCGGTGAGCACGCGCTGGATGTGTTCCCACTGCAGGCGGTCCACCGACATCGGGTTTTCCGGCACCAGGGTGTCGAGGTCGGCGTGCTCGGAGAGCAAGGCAGCCAGCACGTCATCGGCGTCCGCCGGCTTGCACAGGTAGTTGCAGGCACCGCGCTTGATGGCCTCGACGGCAGTGGCGATGCTGGAGTAACCGGTGAGGATCACCACGCGCATTTCCGGGTCAAGCTCCAGCAGCTTGGGCAGCAGCACCAGGCCGGAGTCGCCGTCCATTTTCAGGTCGAGCGCGGCGTAGTCCGGCAGGTCGGCCAGGGCGATGGCCAGGCCTTCTTCGGCAGAACCTGCGGTGCTCACGCGAAAGCCGCGACGGCTCATGGCGCGCGCCATCACGCGGGTAAAGGTGGCGTCGTCATCTACCAGCAACAGGTGCGGCAGTTCTTCGCCTTCGACTTGGATCTCGTCACTCATCGATATCTCCTCGTGCGACACGGGGCAGGCGCAGCTCGGTGAGCGTGCCACCTTCCTCATGACTATAGAGCTTCACTGAGCCGCCCGCGCGGGTCACGCTGGCCTTGCTCAAAAACAGGCCGAGGCCGAAGCCTTTGCCCTTGGTGGTAAAGAAGGGTTTGCCGATCTGCTCGGCAATGGCCAGCGGCACGCCCGCGCCGTGGTCACGAATACTGATGGTGACGTTTTCGGCGTCCCAGTCCAGCTGTACGCCCAGGCCTTCGGGGCAGGCGTCGGCGGCGTTGTTCAGCAGGTTGAGCAAGGCCTGGGTCAGGTCCGGCGGCGGCGCCATGCGCGGCACACTGCCCTGCCCTAATAAATGAAAACGGTAGCTGGCTTCGGGACGCATCAGGTGCCAGCGGTTCAGGGCTTCGTCGAGCCACTGGGTCACGTCCTGCATCTCTACCGCCAGGCGGCGATTGGCTTCGGCGGCGCGCACCAGTTGCTGCAAGGTCTGCTTGCATTGCTTGACCTGTTCGCGCAACACGCCGAGGTCTTCTTGCAACACCGGGTCGTGATGGTCCTGGGTCATTTCGTTAAGCAGCACGCTCATGGTTGCCAGCGGCGTGCCCAATTCGTGGGCGGCACCGGCGGCCTGGGTGGCGACAGCCAGCAATTGCTGGTCGCGCAGGCCTTCTTCGCGGCGAATGGCGCGCAGTTCTTCCTGGCGGCGCAGCTCTTCGGCCATGCGTGCAGCGAAGAAGGTGATCACTGCAGCAGACAGCGCAAAGCTCAGCCACATCCCGTAGATCTGCAGGTTTTCGCGGGCAATGGGAAAGGTTTGCAGCGGGTAGAACTGCGCCAGCAGCAAGGTATAGAGCGTCAGCGCAATACCCGACAGCACCACCGAGTAACGCCATGGCAAAGTCACCGCAGCGATGGTCAATGGCACCAGGTAATACGAAACAAACGGGTTGGTGGAACCACCGGAGAAATAAAGCAACACGCTGTGGATAAACAAGTCGCAGGCCAACTGCAGCGCATACTCGAGTTCGGTCACCGGCCACGTGGTGCGCAAGCGGATGGCAGTGAACGCGCAAAGCACCGTGGAAAACGCCAGGGTCACACCCAGTTGCAGCCAGGGCAGCGGCAGCAGGTCGAACCAATAGGCAAGCCCGACGGAACCGGCCTGTGCGGCCAGTACCAGGGTGCGGATGAACGTCAGGCGCCAAAGGTTCTGGCGTGTGGCGGAAGTCAGTTTTACGGCGGCGAGCATGAGCTCTCCCGGTGAGCGCTGCAGGCGGATCGGCACGAGTATAAACGAAGCAAAGCGACGGACAGCGAAACTGCGGCAAACGGCCACAGCCCTGGAGCCTCCCACCGTCAACCATCACGATTGATATTGGGCAAGTAGGTAACAAATCATACATGCGCATAGCTGCTTTCCAGGCTCGGCAGGGAACTCTTCGTGCTCGCTCAGCCACCCATCGTGGCCCTTAACTGCACAAGAGTCGAAAAGTTGAGCACGATTCCTACCCAGAAAATCATCCCCATGCCTCATCCCGTTTTGGAGCAGAAAAATAAATCGGCGCCAAATATTGATGATGCCCAGTCGAAACACTCGAGCTGGAGGGGAGGCGCAGAAGGCCTCGGTGATTCTGGAAAAACAAGCTCTTCAGCCATGCATTCGCAACCTCACAAACTCTCCTTTAGTTCGGCGCAACAATGGAAAGTCCGCGATGACGCCACAGAAAACGAATTGGTCCAAGACGTCGTACCTGACCCCGAGCCACCGCCTGGGGAAAAGGTCTACATGCTTGTCTCTCGCAGGCCTGAAGGTAAAGAAGTATCGCCCCGTTCAAAAGATCCCGCGCCTATCGACCTTGGAGCAAACATTGACGTTGACGAATATGTTCAACACGTTGCGCGGTCGTTCAAGGACGTCAATCGGGACGCTGCAACGACCGTCAAAAAGCTCGTCAAAGAAAAATGGGGGGCAAATATCGACCCCGACACCACGTTTATTGTGACTTACAGATACAACACAACTGCAGGCAAACCCTACCCAGCACAAATCATCAGCAAAATCAGTCTGACCCAGGCCTTTATTCAGAACTCACAAAATATCCCAGAAACCGAACGCACTCACGTCCCTTACTACAGGGGTGGCCCGGATATCAAATTAGTCGACAAATTGGAGAGAGTCGTAACGACCATCTCTGATGTTAGAGGCCGCGCCAACCCAGGCAGGGAATCCGCGCATGTCACTCATACCTACCAGGGAGTCTACGTCTCTGCCCCCTCCGAACCTGCCATCTATGGACCGTCAACCCAGCTCCCCTTTTCGGTCGACGAGCTCAAGAGCGCGATTAAAAAATCTGACTTTCAAAGGTCTCACACTGAGTTCCTGAATGACTTCTGGGACAAAAACAGCGAGAAATATCCGACCCTCATAAAGGCCTCGCTGGTAAAGGCTGCGCACGCCCAAACACAGGAAGGTACGCTCGCCGAGAAAGACAAACAGCTATTGATGCGCGGCATCGGGCTTGATCCGGATCAGCCTGCATGGGCTGACACCTCAATGGAGAGTTTACTTAAACCGCCTTCTCGGGATCCGAATGTAGAGACCAGCTTACTCACAATTGGCCGTTACCCATCAACCGACATCATGGTTATTACCGACAAAAAAGGGGACGTCAAAAACGGTAAGACACGTCACCGAACCTTGCTCTGCATACCGGGCAACTCTTCACCTATACACACTTTCGACTCACCGGAGGAGATGAAAGCAACTCTTGCAAAATGGGCGGCAGACCCTGTGAAGCGCGAAGCGCTTGCACAGCACTTCAAATTGAAGGAAAGAAGCGGCAGTGAATGGCATGCCGGTATTATCGAAACACTGGAAGGGCTCGGCGCCTGGCCTAAGCCCGGTCATCGCTACAAGTGGAACCCTGATAAAGAAATCAAGATAGAACCCCACGCCTCCCCTTTCGACGAAGTAAGCGAACGCCAGCGCAGCCGCTCATACGCCGACGCAGATCTCCTCATCACCAGTAACAATGATGTTAAAAAAATAGAGATTGAGAAATTCCTCAATAAAGCGGCGATGGTTGCTCTGCTCTTCACCCCCTTCGCTTTGTTAATGCCTGAAGCGGCGATTTTATTGGACGTACTCGCTATTGCTTCAGGAGCGACTGAGGCCGGTATCGGTGCCGACGACATCGCACATGGCAAACCCGGAGGCGTCAATAAATTAGTATTTGGCGTGCTCAATGCCACGTTACCCGTAGTGGCGAGAGGCATCGGAGGAGAAGGCCCACGTATCACTCCCGAAAGGCCTTCAGAGCCCTTTGAACCATCGCTTGGGGTTGAACAGACGCCTGTTGAGTCAGTACCTGGGCGAGCCCTGCCAGGTCAAGGAGCCAATCGAGTCGACAATCAAACGCCAACCGCAAATGGTACGGGCACAATTGCACTCAAACACGAAGTGGGGCCTGACGGTAAAAGTGTGCTCGTGCCTGATGGCATCTGGGCCGAAAAGCCGCAAATTCTGAGAAGAGAAAAATATACCGATGTGGTCGTCGGCGACAAAGTCTATCGCTTCGACCCCAGCAAGCCCGATGTATTGACTGAAGTCGGGGCAGCCGGTGATTTCGAGCCTCTGGCAGGTTTTGAAATGATGTGCGGCGCGCCCGATGCTCGGATGCGCCGGGATTTAAACGGACTGTGCTACACCAAGTGGATTGAATCGGGCGGAACACCGGTGTACCAAGAAGCCCAAGCGCTGGAACACAGAAGACTGGTGCCAAGCCCGGAAGTCACTGGACAACCAAGAACCGTTATCCATGATCATCGACTTTACCAAGTGAGCCCCAACAATGGAGACCAACTGATTGAGGTGCCTAGACAGTCCCCCATCACTTATCGAAACCAAGTAACCGGCAGTATTGTCAATGAGCCGGACTTCGGTTTTGACAACCTTGGACAATCTCGCTCTATCAACAATGACACCGTGGTTGTAAAACTGGGCCCCATCAGTGACCTCAGTGACGATCAACGCACGCTCAGGGCTTATAAGACTTCGTACAACGGGAAAAACTATGTCGTCGCCGAAGGCGACACCGGAGTATTTTACTTCGCGGAACTTAACGCCTCGGGTCAACTGGACTTTCAACGAATTACCGCCAATAACAACCCCGTCAGCAGTCGAATGATTGAGCTGCACGATCAATACAAAGATATTCATGGTTACGCCGCCAATGGCACTCCCAATCAAGACATTGTCGTACTGCCTGACATGGATGACCTGCTGAAAAATATCGTTATCGATAATAACTTGTCGCCCGCCGAAACCCAGCAGCTCAAAAACGTGCTGAGTGGCTTGAGCGACGAAAAACAACGCGAATTACTGCTGAACATTCGCGCCTGGGGTAAAAAACTTAATGTACCCACGGCACTGAAGCCCATCGCGCTTGAACCGATGAATATGCCGGTGACGTTCAACTCATTTTCCCCGGCTAATAAAAATAAGTTCTTCGCTGAGGCGTCACGCGAGGCGATAGACCGACAATTTGACGCGACGGGAATAAGATCGGCCAATCAACGTATCCCTAACGACTTGGCTGACGGTGCCCGTGCATACAGCGCCGATGAAATCGTGACCTGGCTATATACACGGACTGCTGCCCCCAATTACTCAGAAGCCATTATGAAAGTCGGCGCAGGCAACTGTGACCAAATGGCCCATGTGGCTGTTGACACCATTAATATCAGCGGCGGTGATGCGAGAATTGCGCAAGTCAAAGGGCATACATTTGCCGTGGTAGGCGGCCCCAAGGGAGGGCAGATCATCTCAGGTTTCAAAGGCCCGGAATGGGCTGATGCCTGGGTTGTGGATCCATGGGCGGGAATCTCCTGCCCTGCCAGTGACTACCCTGCCCAGTTCGAGCGACGGATGCAGGATTGGAGCCGCAGCGGCAAGCAAATCCTGATCAGCGATGGAGGCACACCGCCTCAATCGGTATGGCGAGACCCTTTGGACCCGGCATGGATTAACGCAACTGTTCATGGAGACGCGCAGGTGTTCGGGTGATGGGTTCGCCGGGACGGAACATAAATGACTGGCGGAGTCTTTTCAGATTCAACCTACAGCTGTTGGTTAGCGTTTTTTTTACGTATTCATAAACCCGACGAACCCAAATGCTCCGTCTACAGTCATACCGATTACGCACAACCTCTGGAGTTTATATGTCACGTTTGATCAGCACTGCCGCCGTTATCACCCTCGGCGTCGCCACCCTTGCCAGCCTGCCTGCGCTGGCAGCCGAAGGGCTGAACTACAACCAGATCTCCCTGCGCGCCGAGGTCAGCCAGGAGGTTGCCCGCGACAAGATGATCGTGACTCTTTATACCGAGTCGCAAAATGCCGACCCGGCTAAACTCGCTGCCGAAATCACCAACACCATGAACAAGGCGCTGGGCGAAGCGCGCGAAGTCAAAGGCGTCACCCTGCGCCAAGGCAGCCGTAACAGCTACCCGATCTACGACAACAAGAACCAGAAGATCACCGGCTGGCGCGAGCGCGCTGAACTGCGCCTGGAAAGCGCCGACTTCCCGGCATTGTCCAAGCTCACCGGCGAGCTGCTCAATACCTTGAAAATGGAGAATATGGACTTCGCCATTGCCGACGCCACCCGCAAATCCAGCGAAGATGCGCTGCTCAAGGATGCGGTCGCTGCGTTCAAGGCCCGCGCCCAATTGGCCACTGATGCGTTGGGTGGCAAGGGCTACAAGATCGTCAACCTGAACTTCAACACCAACGGCTATCCAATGCCTTACGCCCGAAATGGCGGGATGATGATGAAAGCGGCCATGGCGGATTCGGCGCCAACGCCGGAAGTAGAAGCCGGCACCAGCCAGGTGAACATGAGTGCTGATGGTGTGATTGAAGT
This sequence comes from Pseudomonas sp. KBS0710, assembly GCF_005938045.2. Lineage (GTDB taxonomy): Bacteria > Pseudomonadota > Gammaproteobacteria > Pseudomonadales > Pseudomonadaceae > Aquipseudomonas. Next base: position 4,872,858 of record NZ_VCCF02000001.1, read on the forward strand.
CCTGCAGTAAGCGTCTCGATTCCAAACAAACGGCGCAGCCTTGAGGGCTTGCGCCGTTTTTTTTATACCTTGGTTTCTAGTACCACGAGCCGGTAAGTTTTTTCCCGGTTGCTGTAGGCCGCTCCTTATGAGCGCTTTTTTCGTACAGAGCACACGCATAACGGGGGAACCTTGCGCACGCTTTTAGCCACGCAGTGATAAGTAACGCTATGCGAACATTTCAAAAGCATAGCAAGTAATCCCTGTTAAAAATATATAACCGCAAGATCAGTTTTACCCTTTGGCTTATATAAATCACACACTCGAAAACGTGACTTAATTAGTGGCAAAAGAACACTGATCAGCCCCTTGTAAAAATCATGACATGGCGTACTGGCGCGGTGCACGCACTGCCAGCCGTACTGTTTCGCGCCCAGAAAACATCGTTAATCACTGATAAATAAAGCGACCCGATAATGAATACACTCTCGCCTCTGCTTCCGCCCCCGATGACAGCGCATGCTCAACACAGTCGCCCAACTCGAGCCATCGACACTGAGCCAACAGTAGAAAATACAACGTCGGGCATGCCGACCGGTTCAGAAGATAGAGCCGCAGGCCCGGGACAAAAACCGAACTCCGCTCCAACCCCCACCCATGAGATGGATTTTGCCAAGGGCGTCATTTATGGGGCACTCGGCGTTTCCCCGCCCACAGCGAGTTACACGCAAGAGGAGCGCCTAAAGCGGATCGACGCTTATGCCGGTCGGGTCGTAACGCAAATCCAGCACATAGAAAGCGGCGAGGAAGGCGAAAGCAATATCAGGTTCCAGAAGACTCGCCAGTTTCTGGAGCCTGCCGGCTACTTCAGCGGTGGGATATTGGCCGCTGGGTTAGACCCACATGAAAAGATCACAGTGACATTCAACGCTTACGTGGGGAAGTGGAAACCAGAAGTCAAGGACGACACCGCGACCGAGACACGCACCTATTTTGCCTGGGAAATTGCCGCGGGTGCCCTGAAGCACGATAGACCAGCGGGAGGCGGCCTGTTTAACTTCCAAACCATGGAAATCCAGCCACAGGACCGCAGCAAGATCAACGATCTGGAAGCGCTGGGTGCGAAGCTTCAAGATCACTGGAAAGATGAAATAGCCAAGCCCATGAGCGACGAGTCAGGCGCATTGGCAAAGCGCTCGGGGAAAGCCGATGCCTATGTTGTGAAAGGCATCTTGCAAGGTCTGCGTAACGACAAGGAAATTTATAAAACGCTGACGCCCGAAGGTCAAATAGCCGTTGACCGCACGCTGGACAAAAACGGGAATGTGCTTATCCCCAATATTTACGGCTATCCACTGGCCAATTACGCGTTTATCCCTTACGTTAATTATCACGGCAATTATGACACCCGGCCCAACCAAGGCCTGATGATTGATTTGAAGAACGGCACGGTCAGTGAAATACACGGGGATGATGAGTTTGCCCGTTGGGCCGGTGATAATCGTGACGCGCTGCGGGCCAGCTTTAACGCTCAGGACAAACAAGGCGGAAAAGATGCTCACTGGCCACCCGCGGGCAATGTACTCGATAACTTTATTGCGGGTAATCATGCACACTACCCGGGGCGCAACAACCTCCTCAGCGACAAACAAGTCCCGGTAAGAGAGACATTCAACTACACCCAATCACGAAAACAAAGTTACCACTTGAAGTTCGGAAACCTGAAATCCGGCATTGCAGAAAGTTATCGAGTGCTCAACACCAACAACGCAAAGTGGGCCGATCAGACCGAGGTATTTGGCAGCTCGCAGCAAACGTGGAAGGAAGCCAAAGAATTGTGGGGGCGCACGTTCGGCTACGTGCCCATCCTTGGCAACGCGGGCAATATTTACTTCGGTGTCCATGACTCCATTTATGGCATGACCGCCGACGATCGCGTGGGCGGCACCGCCGCCGCAGTCATATCGGGCCTGCAACTGGCGCACGAACTTGCCCCCTCTCTGGCAGAGGCAGGGCTGGGTGAGCCTGCAGTCGCTACTCGCGCCTCGACGCCGCAGCAGTACAGTTGGAAATACAATGAGCAGACGAGCGATTTTGAGTTCGTGCGGGCGCCAGAAACTTCGAACAAGGCTGACACAAACGCCACCAACCCTGCGAGCACAGCTGTAATCCCTCCGACAAAGGCCGCCTCATCCTTTCCAGGGATGCAGGAAATAGAGTTCAGGGGCGAAACGTATTTCGTCGCGGATACACCTGATGCGTGGGACGGCACGGCTTTCTTGTTGCGCGTAAAAGATCGGAGCGACCCAACACAATTGGTGAGCAGTGGCATTATTGCCACCCCTGATGAGACAGGAGTGTGGAAGAGAGCCGGGTCGACGGGTGGCGGAAGATGGTTCTGGGAGCGCCCCATTACTTCAACCGTAAGTGATGAGTCTTTGTCGACTCCAAAGTTTTCCGAGCGATTTTTTGAGTCGGATGGTTCGAAAATTCTCGGTGCCGAAAAGTTTGACGACTACTTGAATATTGACGACAACAAGGAATATACGCTCACCAACAATCTCTACAGCGACGGTTCAAACGTTAAAAGGAAGCTTACCGTCTCCTGGAAAATTGATGATGGCAATTTCGAAGTGACTGAGGGTGAGCGAGCCCGGTTCTTGGCCGATTATGATGGCGAGTATTCGACAAGCTTCCCGGTTGACCTGAACCGCGGTGATTACACGATCATTACCAAGGAAAATGGTAACGAGGTGCGTACCAAGCTGGATTTCAGATCCACGTCGGATGAGGAAACGATTAAAACAAGACTTGCCAAACTTGAAGCCACCATTCCCGACCCTAATCTAAGAGCCCGCATTTCAGAGATTGCCCACCAAGGTGCATCGTTTCCAGCGTTTGTAGAGCTCATGCCACCGGTATTGAAAGACGGTTACAGCGTTTCAGCAGGCGAGAAATACTTCAATATTGAATATAACCCAGCCACTGATACCCACACCGTCAAAGCCACTACCAAATGGAGTCTCAAACTACAGACCGAGGACGGGGGCATCACCAACCGGGATTTGGATATCACCAGTACTCGGATATTCACCATACGCGCAAGCAATGATGTGAGCGGAGACGGTTATGTTATTGATAAATCCGCACCGACCAAAATAGAGCTCTCTACGCCAGCAGCAGTGTAAAGGGTTTTACGTTGGTCTTGCGTGAGGGCCGACACCGCAACTAAAGCGACCCTTCTCTACCTGATCAGCCGGAACGGCGGTAACCTCGGTGACCGCCGTTTTCGTTTGGGCAATTTTTAGCTGCCAGCCACTTCAGGGGACTCCATGGAAAGAATCGCGTTTAAACCACTGCTACTCGCCGCCAGCCTCCTGGCCTGTATGCCCATGGCTCACGCCGCCAGCACCCTGGTCTACTGCTCCGAAGCCAGCCCCGCCGGCTTCGACCCCAGCCAGTACACCAGCGGCACCGACTTTGATGCCTCCGCTGAAACCGTCTTTAACCGCCTGACCCAGTTCAAGCGCGGCGGCACCGAGGTAGAACCTGGCCTTGCAACCAGCTGGGATGTCTCCAAGGACGGTCTGACCTACACTTTCCACCTGCGCGACGGGGTCAAATTCCACACCACCGATTACTTCACGCCCACCCGCGACTTCAACGCGGATGATGTGCTGTTTACCTTTAATCGCCTGCTGGATGCCGACAGCCCGTTTCGCAAGGCTTACCCGTCCGAGTCGCCGTATTTCACCGACATGGGCTTGAACACCACGATCAAAAGTGTCGAAAAACTCGACGAGCACACCGTGCAGTTCAACCTGAACAACGTCGACGCTTCGTTCGTACAGAACCTGGCCATGAGCTTCGCCTCGGTGCAATCAGCCGAATACGCCGCCCAGCTGTTAAAAGAAGGCAAAGCCGAGCAAATCAATCAGAAGCCGGTAGGCACCGGGCCGTTTGTGTTCAAGCGCTACCAGAAAGACTCGCAGATTCGCTACGTGGCCAATAAACAGTATTGGAAGCCCGAGGATGTGAAGCTCGACAACCTGGTATTCGCCATCACTCCGGACGCGGCCGCGCGCCTGCAAAAACTCAAGGCCGGGGAATGCCAGGTCAGCGGTTACCCGCGCCCGTCCGACATCGAAATAATGAAACAAGACCCCAACCTGCGCGTGCTGCAACAGGCCGGTTTCAATTTGGGCTTCCTGGCCTACAACGTGACCCATCCGCCGCTGGACCAGCTCAAGGTGCGCCAGGCGCTGGACATGGCCATCGATAAGCCGGCAATTATCAAGGCTGTTTACCAAAGCGCCGGGCAATTGGCGCAGAACGCGCTGCCACCCGCGCAGTGGTCTTATGACCCCTCTATCAAGGATGCGCCCTACGATCCGACCAAGGCCCGGGCGCTACTAAAAGAAGCAGGGGTTGCACCAGGTACCACCATCAATTTGTGGGCCATGACCGTACAGCGCGCTTCCAACCCCAACGCGCGCATATCGGCACAAATGATCCAACAGGATTGGGCGAAGGTCGGTATTAAAGCCAACATAATCAGCTACGAATGGGGCGAATACATCAAACGCGCCAAAAATGGCGAGCATGACGCGATGATTTACGGTTGGACTGGTGACAACGGCGACCCCGATAACTGGCTCGGCGTGCTCTACAGTTGTGCCGCCGTCAAAGGCAGCAACTACGCCAAATGGTGTAACCCCGCGTACGACAAACTGGTGCAGCAGGCCAAGGTCAGCAACGACCGCGAGCAACGCATCAAGTGGTATCAACAGGCGCAAAAAATCCTTAAGGAACAGGTACCTATAACGCCTATTGCGAACTCGACGGTTTTCCAGCCACTGCGTAAAGAAGTGCAAGACTTCAAGATCAGCCCGTTTGGGCTGACGCCGTTCTACGGTGTCAGTCTAGATAAGTAACAAGGGCGCCCCAACCGAGTGCGCCAGACGCCTCGGCTGGGCTTTTTTGGTGCGCGCAATGCACCGAAAAAACCCTCTATATATATGCATTTATGTACAAACTTTCATAAATGCGACATTCCTGTACGTTCGTACCACAGTTTTCCTCTTGCAACGGTTCAGCATCTTGCAATGGGTATGGCCCCTGCATAAGTATCCGCAGGCCGACTCACGAGGTCGCCCTCACCACCAAAAATGACAACAAATCATGAGGCCAACATGCTTAAACACGCAGTCCTTCCGTTACTTGTTAGCGCTGGCCTTATGGCCGCAGCTCCTTTCGCCCAAGCGGCGACTAACCTGGTGTTCTGCTCTGAAGGGAGCCCGGCCGGTTTCGACCCAGGCCAGTACACCACCGGAACAGACTTCGATGCCTCGGCCGAAACCATGTTCAACCGTCTGACCCAGTTCGAACGCGGCGGCACTGCTGTGATTCCTGGGCTGGCCACCAGCTGGGACGTTTCCCCGGATGGCCTGACGTACACCTTCCACCTGCGTGATGGCGTGAAGTTCCACACCACCTCGTACTTCAAGCCGACCCGTACCTTCAATGCCGATGACGTGCTGTTCACGTTCAACCGCATGATCAACAAGGACGACCCGTTCCGCAAAGCCTACCCCACCGAGTTCCCGTACTTCACGGACATGGGGATGGACACCAACATCAAGAACATCGAGAAAGTCGATGACCACACCGTCAAGTTCACCCTTGGCACCGTGGACGCCGCTTTCATCCAGAACCTGGCGATGAGCTTCGCTTCCGTCCAGTCGGCCGAATACGCCGCCCAGCTGTTGAAGGAAGGCAAACCTGCGGACATCAACCAGAAGCCAATCGGCACTGGTCCGTTCGTATTCAAGAGCTACCAGAAAGATTCGAACATTCGTTACACCGGCAACAAGGATTACTGGAAGCCGGATGACGTGAAGATCGACAACCTGATCTTCGCCATCACCACTGACCCGTCGGTGCGTATCCAGAAGCTCAAGAAAAACGAATGCCAGATCACCCTGTTTCCACGTCCGGCCGACCTTAAGGCACTGGGCGAAGACAAGGACCTGAAACTGCCGCACCAGGCCGGTTTCAACCTGGGCTACATCGCTTACAACGTTATGCCGGTACTCAAGGGCCAGACCGCCGCCAACCCACTGTCTGACCTGCGCGTTCGTGAAGCGCTGGACATGTCGGTGAACAAGCAGCAGATCATCGACTCCGTGTACCAGGGCGCAGGCCAACTGGCCGTTAACGCCATGCCGCCGACCCAATGGTCCTACGACACCACCATCAAGGATGCGAAGTTCGACCCGGCCAAAGCCAAGGAACTGCTCAAGGAAGCCGGCGTTAAAGAAGGCACCGAGATCACCCTGTGGGCTATGCCGGTTCAACGTCCGTACAACCCGAACGCCAAGCTGATGGCCGAGATGCTGCAGAACGACTGGAAACAGATCGGCCTGAAGGTCAACATTGTCAGCTACGAGTGGGGCGAGTACATCAAGCGCTCCAAAGGCGGCGAGAACCAGGCCATGATCATTGGCTGGAGCGGTGACAATGGTGACCCGGACAACTGGCTGAACGTGCTGTTCGGCTGCGACTCGCTGGCCGGTAACAACTTCTCCAAATGGTGCGACAAGAAATTCGACGGCATCGTCAAAGAAGCCAAGGCCACATCGGATGTCGCCAAACGCACCGAGCTGTACAAGCAGGCGCAACATATCCTCAAAGATGCAGTCCCGATGACACCTATCGCGCACTCGACGGTGTATCAACCCATGCGCAACACCGTGCAGGACTTCAAGATCAGCCCGTTTGGCTTGAACTCCTTCTACGGCGTGAGCGTAAGCGGCAAGTAAGGCTCAGTAGCGGCGACGTTTCACAACGTCGCCGTTATTGCATCCGCCTGGACCATAGGAAACGGACCACACCCGTAACATTGCCGTCCTACAGCAATGAACTGCGACTTGTGCATCCGTTGCCTACAAGGTCAATCCGTTTTGGCGCATTTACTGCAAGCTCCGCGACCCATACCGTCGTAGGACAGCAGAAGCTCCAATCCAGGAAAGGCACTTGCTGTATGTGGGATCAGTGATGTCCCCCAGGCCTGACGCCTGGGTGATTGCTTGCTGATGACAACAACAAACAAGGATCGGGATCGTCATGCGCCATACCACTGTTCTATCCGCAATTTTTGGCACCAGCCTGCTGGCTGTGGCCACGATGGGCCAAGCCGCCGAAAAAAAGAGCCTGGTGTTCTGCTCTGAAGGCAGCCCGGCCGGGTTCGACACTGCGCAGTACACCACCGCCACCGACAACGACGCGGCGGAGCCTTTGTACAACCGCCTGGTTGAATTCGAAAAAGGTGCGACTAACGTGGTGCCTGGGCTGGCATCCAAGTGGGATATTTCCGAAGACGGCCTGACTTACACCTTTCACCTGCGTGAAGGGGTGAAGTTCCACAGCAACAAGGAATTCAAGCCGACGCGCGACTTCAACGCCGACGACGTGCTGTTCACCTTCAACCGCATGCTTGACCCGGAACACCCGTTTCGCAAGGCCTACCCTACCGAGTTTCCGTACTTCAACGGGATGAGCCTGAACAAGAACATCGCCAAGGTCGAAAAGACCGGCCCCTACACCGTGGTGATGACCCTGAACACGGTTGACGCCGCGTTTGTACAGAACATCGCCATGAGCTTTGCCTCGATCCTGTCGGCCGAATACGCCGAACAGTTGCTCAAAGAAGGCAAGCCCAGCGACATCAACCAGAAGCCGATCGGCACCGGCCCGTTTGTATTCCAGCGCTACCAGAAAGACTCGCAGATCCGTTATGTGGGCAACAAACAGTATTGGGATCCGAGCCGCGTGAAGCTGGACCAACTGATTTTTGCGATCAATACCGACGCATCGGTGCGGGTGCAAAAGCTCAAGGCCGGCGAGTGCCAGGTAACCCTGCATCCACGCCCGGCTGATGTTGACGCGCTCAAGGCCGACCCGAACCTGCAACTGCTGACCAAGCCGGGGTTCAACCTCGGCTATATCGCCTACAACGTGCGCCACAAACCGTTCGACCAACTCGAAGTGCGCCAGGCGCTGGACATGGCGGTGAATAAGCAGAGCATCCTCAATGCCGTGTACCAGGGCGCTGGCCAACTGGCGGTCAACGCCATGCCGCCGACCCAGTGGTCTTACGACGACAGCATCAAGGACGCCGCCTACAACCCGGAAAAAGCCAAGCAACTGCTCAAGGCCGCCGGCGTTAAAGAAGGCACCGAGATCACCCTGTGGGCCATGCCGGTGCAGCGCCCGTACAACCCCAACGCCAAGCTGATGGCCGAAATGCTGCAAAGCGATTGGGCCAAGATCGGCCTCAAGGTCAAGATCGTCAGCTACGAATGGGGCGAATACATCAAGCGCACCAAGAACGGTGAGCACGATATCAGCCTGATCGGCTGGACCGGCGATAACGGTGACCCGGACAACTGGCTGGGCACTCTTTACAGCTGCGACGCCATCGGCGGGAACAACTACTCCATGTGGTGTGACCCGGCGTACGACAAGCTGATCAAGCAAGCCAAGGTCGTGACCGACCGCGAACAAAGGACTGTTCTGTACAAACAGGCGCAGCAATTGCTTAAACAGCAAGTGCCGATCACGCCAGTCGCCCACTCGACGGTCAACCAGCCGTTAAGCGCCAAAGTCGAAGGTTTCAAAGTCAGCCCCTTCGGCCGCAACGTGTTCTCGGGCGTCAGTATCAACCCATAAGAAAATAACCGGATGGTGGGGAGCCAAACTGGCTCTCTCGCAAACGTGCAGCCTTTTGTTGGGAATTTTCCTACTGCAAACGTTTGCACTAGCTTGAACGAGTTACACACCCAATAGCCGGTTCACCTAAAAAGACCGGCATTAAAAAGAGAACCAAAGGAGCTCCACCCATGAAACTGAGCAGCAAAGCGCTTCTGGCCCTGGCCATCAGCAGCATCACGGCGACCGCATTTGCGGAAACCCAGAGCCAGGACTTCGTTCCAACCACACTGGCCGGCACCAGCGCCCAAAGCGAGGCCAAGGGCTTTGTCGACGGCGCAAGCCTGGGCGGTACCACCCGTAACTGGTTCTCCAACGAACAGAAGTTCCGTGGCGGCAAGTTCACCTACCAGAAGCACGGCGAAGCGCGCACTGACGCTTACCGTACCAACTGGGTACAGGGCACCATCCTCAACCTGAGCTCGGGCTTTACCCAAGGCACCGTGGGCGTCGCTACCGAAGTCGCGGCCTACAACGCTATCGTGCTGGACCGCAGCAAGCGCGACATCAAGGGTGGCTCCAACCGTACCCTGGCCGACTCCGACGGTGATGCAGTCGATCAGTGGAGCAAACTGGGCCTGGCCAACGTGAAGTTCCGTGTTTCGAACACCACCTTGACCGCCGGTCGTCAGAACTTCAGCAGCGGCATCGTCGACACCATCGGCAACCGTGCGCTGCCATCGAGCTTCGAAGGTTTCGCACTGAACAGCGAAGAATTCAGCAACCTGTCGTTCCAGGGCGCTTACTTCGACCGCGTGTCGCCACGTACCGAACAGAGCCTGTCGAAATTCCGTACTGAATACGGCAATGGCCAGGAAGCGGATCACGTCTACACCGCCGGTGTGAACTACCAGCCGTTCAAGAGCCTGAAAACCAGCTTCTTCGGCGCTCAGGTCAAAGACTTCTGGAACCAGTACTACTTCGGCGCTACCCATGAACTGGGTGACAGCCAGCAACTGAGCCTGACCACCGGCCTGAACTACTACAAGACCGTGGACGAAGGCAAAAAGTTGATGGGCAAGATCGACAACGACACTTACTCGCTGTCGCTGGGCCTGACTCACCAGGCTCACAGCCTGACCTTCTCGTACCAGGAAGTTAACGGTAACGAGTACTTCGACTACCTGCACGAAACCAACGGCATCTACCTGGCCAACTCCCTGACGTCCGACTTTAACGGTCCGAACGAGAAATCGTTCCAGATCGCTTACGGTATCAACATGGCCGAATACGGCGTGCCGGGCCTGAAGTTCAACATCTACTCGGCTCGCGGCTGGGGCATCGACGGCACTCACTACACCGGCGACGGCGGCCGTGCCGGCTTCGCTTACAACGGCATCCAGACCCAGGATGGCGAGAAACACCAGGAATACGGTGTAGGCACTTCGTACGCCATTCAGAGCGGCGCACTCAAGGCCACCACCATCCGTGGTACCTACGTGACTCACCGTGCCAGCGCCAACCAGGCTGACGGCAACATCCGTGAGTTCCGCCTGGTGACCACCATCCCGTTCAACATTCTTTAATTAGCGCCAGGTAGACGGCGGGCTCATCACGAGCCCGCCGTCTACGCTTGTCTGGTTTAATCGATTGCAGAGGGCTCTGAATGAAAATGCTCCCGCTACAAGCTGCCATTGCCGCTGCGCTGTTGAGCGTTGCGATTGGCGTTTCGGCCAAACCGCTGGTGGTCTGCACCGAAGCCAGCCCGGAAGGTTTTGACCCGGTCCTGTACACCACTGCCGTAACCGCTGACGCCGCCGCAGAAACCATGTTCAACCGCCTGGTGGACTTCAAGCCCGGTACCACCGAAGTGATCCCCGCGCTGGCCAAGGCCCTGCCGGAAATCAGCGCCGACGGCCTGACCTACACCTTCCACCTGCGTGACGATGTAAAGTTCCACACCACCGACTACTTCAAACCCACGCGCAACATGAACGCCGACGACGTGCTTTGGAGCTTTCAGCGCCAGCTGGACCCGAATCACCCTTGGCACAACAAGTCCGTCGTGGGCTACCCATACTTTGAAAGCATGGGCTTCAAGGAACTGCTCAAAAGCGTAGAGAAGACCGACGATCACACTGTCGTCTTTACCCTGACCCGTCCTGAAGCACCGTTTCTGGCCGACCTGGCCATGGCGTTTTCCTCGATTCACTCCGCCGAATACGCCGACCAATTGCTCAAGTCCGGCAAGACCGATGACCTGAACGCCAAGCCTATCGGCACCGGCCCGTTCATCTTCACCCGTTACGCCAAAGACGCCCAGGTGCGTTTCAAAGCCAACCCGGATTACTTCCGTGGCAAGCCGCCAGCTGACCCGCTGATCCTGGCGATCACCACCGACAACAATGTGCGCCTGCAGAAGCTCAAGGCCAACGAGTGCCAGATCGCGCTGTATCCGAAACCGGATGACGTGCCGAGCATGAAGGCTGACCCGAACCTGAAGGTTGCGGAGCTGGCGGCGATGACCACCGCCTACACTGCGCTGAACACCACTCACAAATACATGAGCGACGCCCGCGTGCGCCACGCGATCAACATCGCGTTCGACAAAAAAGGCTACAACGAATCCCTGTACGGCAAAGGCAATGCCATTGATGCCACCGGCCCGTACCCGCCAACGCTGCTGGGTTTCAGCGACAAGCTGAAAAACCCGCCACGTGACCTCGACAAGGCCCGCGCCCTGCTCAAGGAAGCCGGCGTACCGGAAGGCACCGAGTTCACCCTGTTCACCCGTAACGGCGGCGGCCCGACCAACCCGAACCCGATGCTCGGCGCCCAGCGCATGCAGGCGGATCTGGCGCAGATCGGCCTGAAGGTGAACATCAAGGTCATGGAATGGGGCGAGATGCTCAAGCGTGCCAAAAACGGCGAGCACGACATGGTTTCCGCCGGTTGGGCAGGGGATAACGGGGACCCGGATAACTTCCTCACGCCAAACCTGAGTTGCGATGCTGCGAAAAACGGCGAAAACTACGCCCGCTGGTGTAACAAAGAGTTTCAAGACTTGATCGACAAAGCGCGCGCCATCGAGGAACCCTCGAAACGGGCCGCACTCTACGAACAAGCCATGGATGTCTTCGAAAAAGACCAACCGTGGATTCCCATGGCTTACCCGAAAATGTTCACCGCCATGCGTAAAAACGTCGAAGGCTTTACCCAAAGCCCTCTGACCACCAATAACTTCGCCACCACCCAGGTGAAGTAATAAGAGAAGACGCTCGGCACCGTCGACATTGACGGTGCCGAACCTGCCTAACCGGCTGATTGAGGTACACAACAAGATGTTTAGTTTTATTGCCCGCCGACTGGGGTTATTGATCCCCACGTTTTTCGGCATCACGTTGCTGACGTTTGCGTTGATTCGCATGATTCCCGGCGACCCCGTAGAAGTCATGATGGGCGAACGCCGTGTCGACCCCGAGATGCACGCACAGGCAATGGAACGCCTTGGCCTGAACAAGCCGCTCTATGCGCAATACTTTGACTATGTAGGCAAGCTCGCCCATGGCGACCTCGGCGAATCCCTGCGCACACGCACCAGCGTGTGGACCGAATTCACCGCCCTCTTCCCTGCGACCCTGGAACTGTCCATGGCCGCCCTGTTGTTCGCCGGTATCCTGGGCCTGTTGGCCGGGGTGATCGCGGCGCTTAAACGAGGATCCCTGTTCGACCATGGGGTGATGGGCATCTCCCTCGCGGGATATTCGATGCCGATCTTCTGGTGGGGCCTGATCCTGATCATGTTCTTCTCGGTAAGCCTGGGCTGGACCCCGGTTTCCGGGCGTATCGACCTGCTCTACGACATTGAGCCGCGCACCGGTTTCATGCTGATCGACACCCTGCTGGCTGACGAGCCGGACGCGTTCTGGGATGCGTTGCACCACCTGATCCTGCCGGCCATCGTGCTCGGCACCATCCCGCTGGCGGTGATTGCGCGGATGACCCGTTCGTCGATGCTCGAAGTACTGCGCGAAGACTACATCCGCACCGCCAAGGCCAAAGGCCTGTCGCCGGCGCGCGTGGTATTCGTGCACGGCCTGCGTAACGCGCTGATCCCGGTACTGACCGTAGTCGGCCTGCAAGTCGGCACCCTGCTGGCCGGTGCGGTCCTGACCGAAACCATCTTCTCGTGGCCCGGCATCGGCAAATGGCTGATCGAAGCTATTGGCGCGCGGGACTACCCGGTGGTGCAAAACGGCATTTTGTTGATCGCCTGCCTGGTGATCCTGGTGAACTTCGTGGTGGATATCCTCTACGGCTTCGCCAACCCACGCATCCGTCACCAGCGCTGAGATCATGACCATGACCACACCTACTCAAGTGTCAGCAGTCGATCAAAGCCTGCTGTACCCGTCCCCGTACAAAGAATTCTGGCAAGCCTTCTCCAAGAACAAAGGCGCGGTTGCCGGCCTGCTGTTCATGTTGCTGGTGGTGTTTTGCGCGCTGTTCGCCCCGTGGGTGGCGCCGCATAACCCGAGCGAGCAATACCGTGACTTCCTGCTCACCCCGCCAGCCTGGCTGGAAGGTGGGCAGATGCAGTTCCTGCTCGGCACCGACGAGCTTGGTCGTGACCTGCTCTCGCGCCTGATCCAGGGCTCGCGCCTGTCGTTGCTGATCGGTTTGTCGTCGGTGGTGATGTCGCTGATCCCGGGCATCCTGCTGGGTCTGTTCGCCGGGTTCTTCCCGCGCATGCTTGGCCCAACCATCATGCGCTTGATGGACATCATGCTGGCCCTGCCATCGCTGCTGCTGGCCGTTGCCATTGTCGCGATCCTCGGCCCTGGCCTGATCAACACCGTCATCGCCATCGCTATCGTGTCGCTGCCGTCGTATGTGCGCTTGACCCGCGCTGCGGTGATGGGCGAACTGAACCGCGACTACGTGACCGCCGCCCGCCTCGCCGGCGCCGGCCTGCCCCGCCTGATGTTCATCACCGTGCTGCCTAACTGCATGGCGCCGCTGATCGTACAGGCTACCTTGAGCTTCTCCTCGGCGATCCTCGATGCCGCAGCCCTGGGCTTCCTGGGCCTTGGCGTACAACCGCCAACCCCTGAGTGGGGCACCATGCTGGCTTCGGCCCGCGACTACATCGAACGCGCCTGGTGGGTGGTGAGCTTGCCTGGTTTGACCATTTTGCTCAGCGTGCTGGCAATCAACTTGATGGGTGACGGCCTGCGCGATGCGCTGGACCCGAAACTCAAGAACGCCGCCTGAGGAGATTCCCATGTCACTGTTAGAAATCAAGAATCTCAACGTCCGCTTCGGCGACAAGACCGCCGTGCCGGTGGTCGATGGCCTCGACATTTCCGTCGACAAAGGCGAAGTACTGGCGATCGTTGGCGAGTCGGGCTCGGGTAAATCCGTGACCATGATGGCGCTGATGGGCCTGATCGAGCACCCCGGCATCGTCACCGCCGACGCCCTGAACTTTGACGGAAAGGACATGCTCAAGCTGAGCAACCGTCAGCGCCGCCAAATCGTCGGCAAAGACCTGGCGATGGTGTTCCAGGACCCGATGACCGCGCTGAACCCCAGCTACACCGTGGGTTTCCAGATCGAAGAAGTGCTGCGCCTGCACCTGAAAATGTCCGGCAAGCAAGCACGCAAGCGCGCTATCGAACTGCTCGAAAAGGTAGAAATCCCGGGCGCTGCCAGCCGTATGGATGCCTACCCGCACCAACTGTCCGGCGGTATGAGCCAGCGTGTGGCCATCGCCATGGCAATTGCCGGTGAACCGAAACTGCTGATCGCCGATGAGCCGACCACTGCACTGGACGTAACCATCCAGGCGCAGATCATGGAACTGCTGCTGGCCCTGCAAAAAGAGCAGAACATGGGTTTGGTGCTGATCACTCACGACCTCGCGGTGGTGGCTGAAACCGCCCAGCGCGTGTGCGTGATGTACGCAGGCCAAGCCGTGGAAGTCGGCCAGGTGCCGCAACTGTTCGACATTCCGGCGCATCCGTACAGCGAAGCACTGCTCAAGGCCATTCCCGAGCACAGCCTGGGCGCCACCCGCCTGGCCACGCTGCCGGGTATCGTACCCGGTCGTTATGACCGCCCGCAGGGTTGCCTGCTGTCGCCACGCTGCCCGTATGTGCAGGAATCCTGCCGCGCCCAGCGCCCCGGCCTTGATCCGAAAAGCAACAGCCTCGCGCGCTGCTTCTACCCCTTGAACCAGGAGGTGGCGTAATGGCCGTCGTTCTTACCGCCCGCGACCTCACCCGTCACTACGAAGTGTCCCGTGGCCTGTTCAAGGGCCATGCACTGGTACGTGCGCTTAATGGTGTGTCGTTTGAACTGGAAGCCGGCAAGACCCTCGCCGTGGTAGGCGAATCGGGTTGCGGCAAGTCCACCTTGGCCCGCGCATTGACGCTGATCGAAGAACCGTCGTCCGGCTCCTTGAAAATTGCCGGCCAGGAAGTTGCCGGCGCCGACAAGGCCCAGCGCAAGCAACTGCGCAAAGACGTGCAGATGGTGTTCCAGAGCCCGTACGCCTCGCTGAACCCACGCCAGAAGGTCGGTGACCAGCTCGGCGAGCCGCTGCTGATCAACACCAACCTGTCCGCCGCCGAACGCCGCGAAAAGGTGCAGGCAATGATGAAGCAAGTGGGCCTGCGCCCTGAGCACTATCAGCGCTACCCGCACATGTTCTCCGGCGGCCAGCGCCAGCGCATCGCCCTGGCCCGCGCCATGATGTTGCAGCCTAAAGTGCTGGTAGCGGATGAACCGACCTCGGCGCTCGACGTGTCGATCCAGGCCCAGGTGCTCAACCTGTTCATGGATTTGCAGCAGGAATTCAACACCGCCTACGTGTTCATCTCTCACAACCTGGCCGTGGTACAGCACGTGGCCGACGATGTGATGGTGATGTACCTCGGCCGCCCGGTAGAAGTCGGCCCCAAGGAAGACATCTACGCGCGCCCGCTGCACCCCTACACCCAGGCGCTGCTGTCGGCCACCCCGACCATCCACCCGGACCCGAACAAGCCGAAGATCAAGATCGTCGGCGAACTGCCCAACCCGCTGAACCCACCGCCTGGCTGCGCGTTCCACAAGCGTTGCCCGTATGCAACGGCGCGCTGCAGCAGTGAGGAGCCGCAGTTGCGCGCGTTGGATAACCGTCAGGTGGCTTGCCACTATGCGGAGCAGTTTGTGGCCTGACGAGGTCGCTGGATCGTCGATCGTTCCCACGCTCTGCGTGGGAACGATCGACTTAGAGGAGTTCTACCGCCCCACCCGTCGGATTGCGCATCAGTCCGGCAGGCGGGGCTTTTTTTCATCTCGACTCAGGTATCGCTGTCACCTTCGGTGTCATCGTCATCTGGCGGGGCTTGCTGGTCATCATCATCCTTGGAACCGCCCTGGTCTTCATCACCAGGCTCTGCCTCGCTCTTGGCCAACTGCAAACCACCCACCTGCGCCGTCTTCGCCGCTACATAGCCTGGGGCCTGGCTCTGCACGGCCGTACTCGCCCAGGCCGATGAAGCGCCCAGCGATAACATCACCAACACTTTCAGCAACAGCACCAAACGTTGAAAGATAGTCATGGTCGATTTCCGTCCAGTCAGTGAAACACGTGCGCCGGCGTTCGACCGGCGCTGTAAATGAAGCTAGTTCCGTTCTCGGGTTTATGCCAATCAGGCCTCACGTATCGCCGTCATCGTAGGTTTCGCTGTCCTCACCTTCGTTATAGGGGTTTTCTTGATCTTCCTTGGGGGCCGGTTGAGCCTGGGGCTGCCAGCTGCCGGAGTTAACTTCCTTCTGCTTTTTCTTGGTGACCGGGCCAGTGTCTTTCCACTGTGGCGTGCCGGTATCCGCCAGCGCCGCTGTACCGGCCAGGCTCAAAGCCGCCAGCAGCATCAGCTGGACGGCACGTTGAGTTATACGCAAGGTCGCCTCCGGATCCGTCGGTGAATGGGTGAAGTATTTGAATACGCTAGTCCGGATGAGGGGTTCTCGCCAATGGCCCGGACAGATGAAGATCAAAATGTGGGAGCGGGCTTGCTCGCGAATACGGTGTGTCAGTCACCAAATGTATAGACTGATCAGCCGCCTTCGCGAGCAAGCCCGCTCCCACATTTGGTTTTCAGCGCCCACAAAAAAGGGCGAAGCCATGACAGCTTCGCCCTTTGATGTACCGCGCAGACCTTAGTGGTGTTCGCGCGTCGCGCGGAATTTCACATCCGGCCAACGCTCTTCCATCAACGCCAGGTTGACCCGGGTCGGCGCCAGGTAGGTCAGGTGACCACCGCCGTCGATCGCCAGGTTTTCCACGGCTTTGTTGGAGAACTCTTCCAGCTTCTTCTTATCGCTGCAATCGATCCAGCGCGCGGAATACACGGTGATCGGCTCGTAGGAGCATTCGACCTTGTATTCCTCCTTCAAACGGCTGGCGACCACATCGAACTGCAGCACACCGACGGCGCCGAGGATGATGTCGTTGCTGCGCTCGGGGAAGAACACCTGGGTGGCGCCCTCTTCGGCCAATTGCTGCAAGCCTTGACGCAGTTGCTTGGACTTGAGCGGATCGCGCAGGCGTACGCGGCGGAACAGTTCCGGGGCGAAGTGCGGGATACCGGTAAAGCCCAGGGCTTCGCCTTCGGTGAAGGTGTCGCCGATCTGGATGGTGCCGTGGTTGTGCAGGCCGATGATGTCGCCGGCGTAGGCTTCTTCGAGCTGTTCACGCTCAGAGGAGAAAAACGTCAGGGCGTCGCCGATGCGTACATCCTTGCCGGTGCGCACGTGGCGCATCTTCATGCCTTTTTCGTATCGGCCGGAGCAGATGCGCATGAAGGCGATCCGGTCGCGGTGTTTGGGGTCCATGTTCGCCTGGATCTTGAACACGAAGCCGGTGAATTTCTCTTCGACCGGTTCCACGGTGCGCTCGTTGGCAACCCGGGCCAGGGGCTTGGGCGCCCAATCCACCACGGCGTCGAGCACGTGGTCGACACCGAAGTTGCCCAGAGCCGTACCGAAGAACACCGGCGTCAGTTGGCCGTCGAGGAATTCCTGCTGGTTGAACTCGTGGCAAGCGCCCTGCACCAATTCCAGCTGGTCGACAAAACGGTCGTACTCGTCACCCAGGTGAGCGCGGGCTTCGTCCGAGTCGAGCTTCTCGATGATCTTGGTTTCGGTGCGTTCGTGACCGTGGCCGGCGGTGTAGACAATGATGTAGTCGTCGGCCAGGTGGTACACGCCCTTGAAGTCGCGGTAGCAGCCGATCGGCCAGGTGATCGGCGCGGCCTTGATCTTCAGGACCGCTTCGATTTCATCCAACAGCTCGATCGGGTCGCGAATGTCGCGGTCGAGTTTGTTGATGAAGCTGACGATGGGCGTGTCACGCAGGCGGCACACGTCCATCAGTGCGATGGTACGTGGCTCAACGCCTTTACCGCCGTCGAGGACCATCAAGGCCGAGTCCACCGCGGTCAGGGTGCGGTAGGTGTCTTCGGAGAAGTCTTCGTGGCCCGGGGTGTCGAGCAGGTTGACCATGTGGTCGCGATACGGGAACTGCATGACCGACGTGGTAATGGAAATACCCCGTTGCTTTTCCATCTCCATCCAGTCGGATGTCGCATGGCGGTCGGATTTGCGGGATTTCACCGTGCCGGCCACAGCGATTGCCTTGCCCATCAGCAACAGCTTCTCGGTGATGGTGGTTTTACCGGCATCGGGGTGGGAAATAATGGCGAAAGTGCGGCGTTTCGCGACTTCGGCGGCCTGGTGGGTCATGGGAAATCGCCTGGCAGGTGAGTCAAAAAAGGGCGGCGAGTATAGCGCAAACCCAGGGAGCCGGACCACCGTTCACCCGATTGGGGGTGGCTAAATGCTGCCAAGTATGGAACCTTTTAAAAGGTAGAGACGTCCACTCCCCTGCTACCGCACTCGGAACAGGGGCTGAAAAATCAGCAAGTTAGCCTGACGAGGCTGCGCTCATGGCTCGATCGCATACCGCGTTGCCGGTATCGGCGAGCTGCTTTTCGCGAACCTATTCGCCGACAGCCAGGAATGGCATTGCCGCCGGAGAATGTGTTCGCCGACAAAAGAAAAAAAGGAGTCCGCCTGTGGCTATTCGCTATGGCAAAGGGCTGATAGGAGGTGCGGTTGTCGTCGCGCTCCTGGCCCTGCTGGTCCACTGGATCGGCATCAACACGATCGAACTGTACCGCGACGATTTGTTGTTTTACCTGCAAGCACACCTGATCCTCGTTCTAGTCTCCATGCTGGCCGCCCTTGTTGTGGGCATCCCCGCCGGTATCCTGCTCAGCCGACCGAACATGGTCGGGCGCGCAGAACGCTTCATGCAGATCTTCAACATCGGCAACACCGTCCCTCCCCTGGCCGTACTGGCCATCGCCCTCGGCGTCCTCGGCATCGGCAGTGGCCCGGCCATCTTCGCGTTGTTCCTCGCCTCGTTGCTGCCCATCGTGCGCAACACCTACGAAGGCCTCAAAAACGTTCAAGGCTCACTCAAAGAAGCTGCCACCGGCATCGGCATGACGCCGCGCCAGGTGCTGTTTCGGGTGGAACTGCCTAACGCCGTGCCGATCATCATCGGCGGCGTGCGTGTGGCCCTGGCGATTAACGTCGGCACCGCACCGCTGGCGTTCCTGATTGGCGCCAACAGCCTGGGCAGCCTGATTTTCCCCGGCATCGCCCTGAACAATCAGCCGCAACTGCTGCTCGGCGCCGCGTGTACCGCGCTGCTGGCATTGCTGCTCGACGGTCTGGTGACCATGGCCAGCCGCCTCTGGCTGGAACGCGGGTTGCGTCCGTCTTAAGGCTTGGCAAAGGAAATCACATGAAAAAACTGACCTTGATATTGAGCTGCGTCCTGCTGTTTGCAGGCTTTGCGCAAGCCGCCGAAAAACCGGTAATTCGTATCGGCGCCCGGGTGTTCACCGAACAGACCCTGCTCGCCGAAATCACCTCCCAATACCTGCGCACCAAGGGCTACGACACCCGTGTGACCGGCGGCCTGGGCAGTAACCTGGCGCGCAGTGCCCAGGAAAGCGGGCAGCTGGATTTGATCTGGGAATACACCGGCGTGTCGCTGGTGGCTTACAACCACGTCGATGAGAAGCTCGACAGCGAACAGTCCTACGCTCGAGTGAAAGAACTCGACGCGAAAAAAGGCCTGGTCTGGCTCTCGCCCTCGCACTTCAGCAATACCTACGCTTTGGCGCTGCCCGAGAACGTGGCCAAAGAGTTCCCGCAGATCAACAGCATCAGCGATCTGACTCAAGCCCTCGCGGAAAAATCCAAAGAAAACCGCCTGGTCGCACTGGACACCGAGTTCGCCAACCGCTCCGACGGCCTGGCGGGCATGGTCAAGCTGTACGACATGAACCTCACGCGCAAAAACACCCGGCAGATGGACGCCGGCCTGGTCTATACCGCGCTGCGTAATGGCCAGGTGTTTGCTGGCTTGGTCTACACCACCGACGGTCGTCTGAATGCTTTCAAACTGAAGCTGCTGGAAGACGACAAGCACTACTTTCCGGACTACACCGCCGCGCCCGTGGTGCGTCAGGTTTACCTCGACGCTCACCCGCAACTGGCCGCCGACCTCAAGCCGCTGGCCGACCTGTTCGACGACGAAACCATGCGCCAGCTGAACGCGCGGGTCGACGTCGACCATGAAAGCCCGTCCGCTGTTGCCGCCGATTTCCTGCGCCAACACCCGATCAATCAATAAGAGGAGAAGACATGGAATTTTTAAACGCCTTTTCCCATCTTGACTGGGCCCAGGTCCTGCACCTGACCTGGCAGCACATCACCCTGGTCGGCATCGCGGTCATCCTGGCAATCGTCGTGGGCGTGCCCCTCGGCGTGCTGATGACCCGCTTCCCGACCCTGGCCGGCCCACTGCAAGCCAGCGCCACGGTGTTGCTGACCGTGCCGTCCATCGCGCTGTTCGGCCTGCTACTGCCGTTCTACTCCAAGTTCGGCCAGGGCCTGGGGCCAATGCCGGCGATCACCGCCGTGTTCCTCTACTCACTGCTGCCGATCATGCGTAACACCTACCTGGCGCTGACCGGCGTCGAGCCGGGGATTCGCGAAGCCGCCAAAGGCATCGGCATGACCTTCGGCCAGCGCCTGCGCATGGTCGAACTGCCGATTGCCGTGCCGGTGATCCTCGCCGGTGTGCGCACCGCCGTGGTGATGAACATTGGTGTGATGACCATCGCCGCCACCATCGGCGCCGGTGGCCTGGGTGTACTTATTCTGGCTTCCATCAGCCGCAGCGATATGTCGATGCTGATCGTTGGCGCCGTGCTGGTCAGCCTCCTGGCCATCTTCGCCGACCTGCTTCTGCAATGGCTGCAACGCTCGCTGACTCCAAAAGGACTGCTCAAATGATCGAACTTCAAAACCTGACCAAGACTTTTCAAAGCAACGGCAAGACTGTCTCCGCCGTGAACGACGTAAGCCTGACCGTCAACGAAGGCGAGATTTGCGTATTCCTCGGCCCGTCGGGCTGCGGCAAGAGCACCACGCTGAAAATGATCAACCGCCTGATCAAGCCCACCTCGGGCAAGATCCTGATCAACGGCGAAGACACCACCGACCTCGACGAAGTGACCCTGCGCCGCAACATCGGCTATGTGATCCAGCAGATCGGCCTGTTTCCGAACATGACCATCGAAGAAAACATCGTGGTGGTACCCAAGCTGCTCGGTTGGGACAAGCAAAAGTGCCACGACCGCGCCCGCGAGTTGATGAGCATGATCAAGCTGGAACCCAAACAGTACCTGCATCGCTACCCGCGTGAACTCTCGGGCGGCCAACAACAGCGTATCGGCGTGATCCGCGCGCTGGCGGCCGATGCGCCGCTGCTGCTGATGGACGAGCCGTTCGGCGCGGTCGACCCGATCAACCGCGAGATGATCCAGAACGAGTTTTTCGAGATGCAACGGGCGCTGAACAAGACCGTGATCATGGTCAGCCACGACATCGACGAAGCCATCAAGCTGGGCGACAAGATTGCGATCTTCCGCGCCGGCAAGCTGCTGCAGATCGACCACCCGGACACGCTGCTGGCGCACCCGGCTGACGAGTTTGTGAGTAACTTTGTTGGTCAGGACAGCACCCTCAAGCGCCTGCTCCTGGTGAAAGCCGAAGATGCCGCGGACAACGCCCCGTCGGTGAGCCCGGAAACCCCGGTGGCCGAAGCCCTGGAGTTGATGGACGAGACGGACCGCCGTTATGTGGTGGTCACCTGCGCCGAGAACAAGGCACTGGGTTATGTACGACGTCGCGATCTGCACCGTCAGACCGGTACATGCGGCCAGTACCTGCGCGAGTTCAACGCCACGGCGGCGTATGACGAGCATTTGCGCATCCTGCTGTCGCGCATGTATGAGTTCAACCGTTCGTGGTTGCCGGTGATGGACGCGGAGCGGGTGTTCCTCGGTGAAGTGACCCAGGAGTCGATTGCCGAGTACCTGAGTTCCGGTAAGTCGCGTGGGGGCAAGACCAGCATTGTGTCGCCGGCCGAGACAGCACTCGCATGACCTGAAACGCTGCGGTCAAAACGTGGGAGCGGGCTTGCTCGCGAAGGCGGAGTGTCAGTCACCGGATGCATTGGCTGATACACCGCATTCGCGAGCAAGCCCGCTCCCACATTGGGTCTTCACTGTGCCTGAAACACCTCAAATTGCCCCATCCGGGGAACATCAATCCGTCACACCTGTCGGTTACATAAGTAGCTGCACGTGACCTCGCGACGAACGCGTGCAAAAACGCGACATTTTTAGTTGATCTATGGCCCCTCACGTCCTAAAGTTCGCGCCGAACGTCCATGCTGGAAACGATCCATCCGGCTCAAGTACTGACGACGAGACAGCAAGGCCAAGGGAAGCGGTAATTCCCATGGCCTTTTTGCTTTCGGCGACATGCCTTGGGAAGTAGGCGAACCAAAGTGGGGATACGGAGGACGTTCATTTGCACCCATTGTTTATTAAAGTTTGCCCTTAGGAGTTCCCCAGCATGTCGATCAACGTCGAAGATTATTTCGCGCGCGCCACTTTTGACAAAATGAAGGCGTTCGCCGACAAGCAAGAAACCCCGTTCGTGGTGATCGACACCGCGATGATCAGCCAGGCCTACGATGACCTGCGCGCCGGTTTCGAATTCGCCAAAGTTTATTACGCGGTCAAGGCCAACCCGGCCGTCGAGATCATCGACCTGTTGAAAGACAAGGGCTCGAGCTTCGACATCGCCTCGATCTACGAGCTGGATAAAGTGATGGACCGTGGCGTGAGCGCTGACCGTATCAGCTACGGCAACACCATCAAGAAATCCAAGGACATCCGCTACTTCTACGAGAAAGGCGTGCGCCTGTTCTCCACCGACTCCGAAGCCGACCTGCGCAACATCGCCAAGGCCGCGCCGGGTTCGAAAGTGTATGTGCGTATCCTCACCGAAGGCTCGACCACCGCTGACTGGCCTTTGTCGCGCAAATTCGGCTGCCAGACCGACATGGCCATGGACCTGCTGATCCTCGCCCGTGACCTGGGCCTGGTGCCTTACGGCATCTCCTTCCACGTCGGCTCGCAACAGCGCGACATCAGCGTGTGGGACGCGGCGATCGCCAAGGTCAAAGTGATTTTCGAACGCCTGAAGGAAGAAGACGGCATCCACCTCAAGCTGATCAACATGGGCGGCGGCTTCCCGGCCAACTACATCACCCGCACCAACAGCCTGGAAACCTACGCCGAAGAAATCATTCGCTTCCTCAAGGAAGATTTCGGCGACGACCTGCCGGAAATCATCCTGGAGCCGGGCCGTTCATTGATCGCCAACGCCGGTATCCTGGTCAGCGAAGTGGTGCTGGTTGCGCGTAAGTCGCGCACCGCTGTCGAGCGTTGGGTATACACGGATGTGGGCAAATTCTCCGGCCTGATCGAAACCATGGACGAAGCCATCAAGTTCCCGATCTGGACCGAGAAGAAAGGCGAGATGGAAGAAGTGGTCATCGCCGGCCCAACCTGCGACAGCGCCGACATCATGTACGAAAACTACAAGTACGGCCTGCCGCTGAACCTGGCGATTGGTGATCGTTTGTACTGGTTGTCGACCGGTGCGTACACCACCAGCTACAGCGCGGTTGAGTTCAACGGCTTTCCACCGCTGAAGTCTTACTACGTGTAAGAACGCTGCACACAAAAAACCCATGACATGTCATGGGTTTTTTTATGAGCTTCTACATTTCAACGATCTTCGCGCACGTGCCGCTCATCGCTTTGCTGACTTACAGACAGTTCAAGAGCACACAGCAAGGCGCTGCCTGATGGCATCAGACAACAATGTCTTCATGCCGCACTATTCCGCGGACATTAATGTGCATATCCATTTTGCCATCTCCCGTAGTGTCCATCCTCAACAGCGTCTGCTGCGCGGTGCGGTTGTAATTCACAAGCACATCACCGGGCTGGGTGAAAAACGTCGGGTTATTTGGGTTTTGCGGTTTTTTGTGTTGAAGCCGCAGCCTGGAAACGAGGTTCAGCACGCCTGATTGTCGGCGCATACCGGAAAGGTCGATCTTGTCCGTGCCGCTGACAAAATCCATCACCACATTCGGCTTACCGCTGGAGGTGGCGTCAAAGACGAAGGTGTCCGCACCTTCCCCGCCCCACATTTTTGCCCCCCCACTGCCGCCATACAAAACGTCACGGTCCTTGCCGCCGCGCAGAATATTGAAGGCGGCATTGCCGATCAGCGTATTCTTGCCTTTACCGCCCCTGGCTTCCTCAATCGTGACGCCCTGAGCGATGCCAACATTACGCTGCAACCCGCCGACTGAAGAAAGAGCCCCCTCATTGAGGTTTATCGTCTGATCTTGAGTGAATTCAGAAAAATCGAGGGTGTCCCAACCGCCACCATCCCACACCGCGAACAGCGGTTGATCTTGGGAAGTTTTCAAGCTGTAGTGCTCGCGATCGGTGTTGGAGTTGAAGCCGTACGTTGTATTGCCTTTGCGGGTGGAATGGTTGGCACCGTAGATTGATTGGACTGCCTGCATATCGTCGATCATCAGGCTGACTGCCTGCGGGCCATCTCCAGTGGCACCTATTGTAGGCGCGTTGTAGCTCATGACCGTGTAGTTCCTAAAATTCTCCATGTAATGGAAGAATTCATCTACTTCATCTTTTTCAAAATGCGTATGACTTAAGCCAACCGCATGCCCTAATTCATGCAACAAGACTCCACGCCAAAGCTCATCACTGGTGGCGTCCACATCAGAGTCGGACCGGTTACCCAACTTGGCCCTCTGACCCTGATGTTGCAGCCAGATGCCTCCCTGCTGCTCGGGATGGTCTAGATCTGGCTTAATGGCAAAACCTAAATCTGGGTAGTTTTTATCACGAGGAACGAACACTCTGTAGGTCAGATGTCCCTCACCCGTGCCACGGCCTTTCTCGGTGAACGTTACATTGGCAACATCTGCATATTCCTGATGCGCCTTCCTGATAAACTCCTGTTGTGACAGGGTCAGGGGTATGAGGTCGACATTGTAGCCACTGTCTTCACGCTTAAGCTCTTCAAAATTAGATGGTTCGTCATCGGTAAATTCATAAGTAAGCTCAACCTTGCCATTATGGTTACTGTCATTCCAGCGACTGCCATCTCGGTTAAGATGAGCCGCAACCTGTGCACTGGTCAGCGAAGGAAAGGGTAGCCCTAGTATCCGCTTATTCGTCTCTCCTCCACGTTTACTTTTTTCGAGGACTTCTTGAACGATCTCATATCCTGTAGGGACGGGGCGCTGATTGACTCGCATAATAAAAAACACTCTAGAGATTTATCGCTGGAGCTGCCTCACAGCATCCTCCAACGGAAGGTAAACACGAGGCATAAATTTGCCATGAGTTAACTCAGAGAGTTGTCAGCCTTGTCCTTAGGAAGAAGTGCAAAACGAACTTTAGCTGTAGCTCGCGCGCACTCATTAAGGTAGGAAAAAGTAACCATGGCGCTTACTCGCACGACAACTCGAGGGCGCGCAGACGGTAGTCATCCGCCAGTGCTCGAATGCGTGGGTGTGCAGCCTGTACCAGCGCCTTGTCTGCTACCCGCAAAAACTTGAGATTTCCGCCGGCCAGCGCCTTGTGCAACCAACCCAGCGCCTCCTCGATCTGGCCTCTGTCAGCCAGCACCGCCGCATAGCTGAACTGCCCACGAAAATCTCCGCCTTCAGCTGAGCGTCGATACCACGCCACGGCCGCCTCCAGATCCTGAGGGCAATACTGCCCGTCTTCCAGATACCGCCCCAGCAGGTTCATCGACTTGGCGTGGCCCTGCTCTGCCGCCAGCCGATAAAACGCCAGCGCTTGCGGCCGGTCTTCAGCGATACCTCGGCCGGTGGCCAGCAGATTCGCGTAGTTGTACTGGCCCCAATCCAGCCCAGCTTCTGCCGCCAGGCGATAATTCTGCGCCGCCGCGGCTTCATCGACGGCGCAGCCCCAGCCATGCTCCAGGCAGCGACCGGCCATATTGCGCGCCATCGAATGCCCGGCATGGGCCGCGATCTGGAACCAGCGCAGCGCCAGCGCTTCATCGCGTGCAATGCCGCGCCCTTCCAGCAGGATTTGCCCGAGCAACGCTTGAGCGTCGACCACGCCTTCCCTGGCTGCCATCAAAATCGCCTGGGCGGCACGCACCGGGGAGTCGTCGAGCATGCTTTGCAGTTGCTCGACGTTGAGCACTTCTTCACGGCGCAATAAAAAACCCATGCTTACTTACACCTCAACCCAGCGGCGCAGCAGGTTGTGGTAGGTGCCGGTGAGCTGGATCAGCGCCGGGTGGTCGGGTACGTCACGGGTCAGTTGCTGGATGGCGCCGTCCATCTCGAACAGCAAGGTGCGCTGGCTGTCTTCGCGCACCAGGCTTTGGGTCCAGAAGAATGAGGCGTAGCGCGTGCCACGGGTCACGGCGTTGACTTTATGCAGGCTGGAGCCGGGGTACAGCACCATATCGCCCGCCGGCAGTTTTACCCGTTGCAGGCCGAAAGTGTCCTGAATCTCCAGTTCGCCGCCGTCGTATTCCTCCGGGTCGCTGAAGAACAGCGTGGACGACAAATCCGTGCGCACCCGCTCGTGGCTGCCGCGCGCCTGGCGCACGGCGTTGTCGATATGGAAGTCGAAACTGCCACCGGCCGTGTAGCAGTTGAGCAACGGCGGGAAGACTTTGTGCGGTAACGCCGCTGACATAAACAGCGGGTTGTTCCATAAACGCTCGAGCATCGCCGCGCCGATTTCCTTGGCCAGCGGGTGGCCTTCGGGCAATTGCAGGTTGTGTTTGGCCTTGGCGGATTGGTGCCCGGCGGTGATTTTACCGTCGGCCCACTCGGTGTTTTCCAGGGCTTGGCGAATGCGCAGCACCTCCTCGCGAGAGAACAGGCCGGGAATATGCAGCAACATGAGGCAATACCTGAAAACAGAGAGGGCCAATGGTATTGATTCTTATCCGCCCTGTAAAACACGGCAGACGAATGAGTTTGTAAAAACCGTAAGGCAAAAGTGTAAAGAATGTAAATTCAGTGCGAATAGTAATGTATCGCAATTGATAGAAAGTCTTGTTGACCCTATATTCCGCGGCCTCACCTCCTTGGGGAAAGGACTCGTTATGTCGCGCACTCTTCTAAAAAAACCTGCCAGTTCACCACGCATGCTGGCTTCGGCCATCGGCGTTGCACTCAGTGCCAGCTCTGCCGCCCAACTGGCGCAAGCGGCCGAAAGCACCGAACAAAAAGGCGAGCGCAACAGCATCTCCCTGGGCGCCACCAGCATTACCGGCCAGGAACAGGACAACACCTCCTACCAGGTCGAAAAAGCCTCATCGCAAAAGTACACCGCGCCGCTGGTGGACACCCCGCGCTCGGTCACCGTGGTGCCGCAGCAAGTGTTGAAAGACACCGCAGCCACCTCGCTGCAGGATGCCTTGCGCACCGTACCGGGCATCACCTTTGGCGCCGGTGAAGGCGGCAACCCACAGGGTGATCGCCCGTTTATCCGTGGTTTCGACGCCCAAGGCGACACCTACCTGGATGGCGTGCGCGACACTGGCGGCCAGAGCCGTGAGACCTTCGACATCGAATCGATCGAAGTCAGCAAAGGCCCCAACTCCTCGTTCGGCGGTCGTGGCTCGGCCGGCGGCAGCATCAATTTGGTGAGCAAGACGCCACAGGCGCGCGACTTCACCAACGGCGGCTTCACCTACGGCTCCGACCAGACCCGCCGCTACGCGCTCGACGTGAACCGTCAGTTCCTCGACAACGCCGCGTTCCGTTTGAACCTGATGAGCCACGAGCAGAATGTCGCCGGCCGCGATGTGGTCAACTACGACCGTTGGGGCGTGGCGCCGTCGCTGACCTTCGGCCTGGGCACACCCACCCGCGTCAACTTCAGCTACTACCACCTGGAAAGCAACGACCTGCCGGACTCGGGCATTCCGTATGGCTACAGCTCGCCGACCGCCACTGCTCACGGGCATGACAAACCCACCGACGGCGGCGACAGCAACAACTTCTACGGTTTGAAAGACCGCGACTTCCGCAAGACCCGCGCCGACATCAGCACGTTCTCCATCGAGCACGACCTGAACGACAACATGACCCTGAAAAACACCCTGCGCCATGGCAGCACCGGCCAGGATTACGTACTCACGCAGCCGGATGACAGCCAGCGCAACGTCAGCCGTTTCGGCACCGTGTGGCGCCGCGCCAACACCCGCGTGTCGACCACCGACACCACCACCAACCAGACCGATCTGTTCGGCAACTTCCAACTGGCGGGCATGAAGCACTCGTACTCCACCGGCCTGGAATTCACCGGTGAAGAAACTCGCGTCAGCGGCTACACCGTCAGCCCGAACAGCAACCCGACCTGCACCGTGGCCAAAGGCAGCCTCGGCGGCCAGTGCACCTCGCTGAGCAACCCGACACCGGATGACGCCTGGACCGGCAGCGTGGCACGCAACTACCTGGGCACCAACACCAAGGCCACCAGCCGCGCCGCCTATGTGTTCGACACCATCGAGCTGGACCCGAAATGGCTGCTGAACGTCGGTTTGCGTTACGACACCTTTGATACACAAGCCAACACCAACGCCGCAGCCGGGCGCAGCAAGCTCAAGGACGACAGCCAGTTCTTCAACTGGCAGGCGGGCCTGGTCTGGAAGCCACTGGAAAACGGCAGCATCTACACCTCCTATGCCACGTCGGCGCAGCCGGTTGGCGGCCTGGTGGGTGAAGGGCAAGAAACCAATGGCTTCGTCACCGGCATCAACACCAGCGACCTGAAACCCGAAGAGACCGTCAACTACGAACTGGGCACCAAGTGGGACCTGTTCCACAACCGCCTGTCGTTGACGGCAGCAGTGTTCCGTACCGAGAAGAAAAACACGCGAATCCTGGTGGACTCCAATACTTTCGAAAACGGCGGCGAATCCCGTGTCGATGGCCTGGAACTGTCGGCCAGTGGCAAGCTCACCGATCAATGGCAAGTGTTTGCCGGCTACAGCTACCTGAAAAGTGAACTGGTCGACCCGGGCAAGATCGGCAACCGTCAAAACGTGGTGTCGGCAGGCTCCAACAAAGGCAACCAAATGCCTAACACGCCGAAGAACACCTTCAGCCTGTGGACCACTTACGACATCACGCCAAAACTGACCATCGGCGGCGGCGCGTTCTACGTCGATCAGGTGTACGGCGACCCGGCCAACACCGTGTACGTACCGGCCTACACCCGCTACGACGCCATGGCCAGCTACAAGCTGACCAAGAACGTCGACCTGCAATTGAACGTGCAGAACCTGACCGACAAGACCTACTACGACAAGGCCTATGCGGCGCACTTCGCCAACCAGGCCGCCGGTCGTACGGCGCTGTTGACCACCAGTTTCCACTTCTAAACGCGGTCAACGTTCAGCCAGAAGCCCCATGCATCGGATGCGTGGGGCTTTTGCGTGCAAAACAGAATATTTCTCGTTAACCCACGGCATAATGCGCGCCGTGACAACACCATCCAGATGAGCGAGGCGGTCCGACGTGTTGAAGAAAACCCTGTTCCAGTTGCACTGGTTCTTCGGCATCACTGCCGGGCTAGTGCTGGCGTTGATGGGGATGACCGGGGCTACGGTCTCATTTCAGGATGAAATTCTGCGGGCGCTGAACCCCACAGTCTTGAAGGTCGAAAAACGCGAAGCCGGTGTGCTGCCGCCCGCCGAACTGGTGCGCAAGCTTGAAGCCACCGAAGGCAAGACCGTATCGATGCTGTGGGTGGAAAGCGACAGCGGCAACGCCGCGCGCGTGTTCTTCACCGCCCCGCCGGGCGAACGTCGCGGCCAGATGCGCTACTTCGATCCCTACACCGGCGACTACATGGGTGACGCCGTCGGCCAGGATGTGTTCGGCTTTATATTGCAACTGCACCGCTTCCTCGCCATGGGCGAAACCGGCCGCAACATCACCGGCGCCTGCACCCTCATCCTGGTGTTCTTCTGCCTCTCGGGCCTGTACCTGCGCTGGCCGCGCCAAGTGGCAAGCTGGCGCGCCTGGCTGACACTGGACTGGCGCAAGAAAGGCCGCAGTTTCAACTGGGACCTGCACTCGGTGTTCGGCACCTGGTGCCTGCTGTTTTATCTGTTCTCGGCGCTCACTGGCCTGTATTGGTCCTACGACTGGTACAGCCAGGGCTTGAACAAACTGATGTCCGACGCGCCGCAAAACGAGCGCCTGCGCAAACGTGGCCCGCCGCCCGAAGGCCCGGCGCCGGTGGCCAACTATGATGCGATCTGGAGCAGTATCTACGCCAACGCCGGCCCCGGCTTGAGTGCCTACAACATCCGCATGCCGGCCGTCGCCGGGCAGCCGGCCATCGTGTATTACCTGCTCAACTCATCGCCCCACGACCGCGCGCTGAACCAGATCAACCTGGACCCGGCTACCGGCGAGGTCAAAGCCCACGACCAGTACGCCAGCAAGACGCTCAAGTCCCAATTGCTCACCAGCATTTATGCACTGCACACCGGCAGCTACTTTGGTTGGACCGGGCGAATCATCCTCACCCTCAGCTCGCTGATGATGCCGCTATTCTTTATCACCGGCTGGCTGCTGTACCTGGACCGTCGCCGCAAAAAACGCCAGGTGCGCGACGCCCGCAAAGGCCTCGGCACCAACCACAGCGATGCACCGGCCTGGCTGATCGGCTTTGCCAGCCAGAGCGGTTTTGCCGAGCAGCTGGCGTGGCAAACCGCCGGGCAATTGCAGGCCGCCGGCTTGCCGGTGAAGGTGCAGCCGCTGGGCAGCGTCAGCCAGGACGACTTGAGCCAATCGCAGCATGCGCTGTTCGTGGTCAGCACCTTCGGCGACGGCGAAGCCCCGGACAGCGCCCGCGGTTTTGAGCGCAGCGTGCTCGGCCAGGACCTGTCACTCAAAGGCTTGAACTACTCGGTGCTGGCCCTGGGTGATCGCCAATATGAACACTTCTGCGGCTTTGCCCGGCGCCTGCATTTCTGGCTGACCCACCAGGGCGGCACGCCGTTGTTCGCGCCGGTGGAAGTCGACAGCGGCGACAGCGAAGCGCTGCTGGTCTGGCAACAGCAACTGGGCCAACTCACCGGCCATGCACCGGCAGCGACCTGGCAAGCGCCTCAGTTTGAAAACTGGACCCTCAGCCATCGCACCCTGCTCAACCGCGACAGCGCCGGCTCGGACGTCTACCTGCTGGGCCTCACACCGCCTGCGCCGCAAAGCTGGCTGGCCGGCGACCTGGTGGAAGTACTGCCGCGCAATTGCCCATGGGCCATCGAGCATTTCCTCGCCGGCCTCGGCCTGGCCGGCAGCGATGGCGTACTGATCGACGGCCTGGCGCAAACCCTTAACCAGGCACTGGCCAGCCGCCAACTGCCGGACAACCGCGCACACTTGGTGGGCTTGCACGCACAAGCGCTGGTCAACGCGCTGGTGCCCTTGGGCATGCGCGAATACTCCATTGCCTCGATCGCCAGCGACGGCGTGCTGGAGCTGATCGTGCGCCAGGAGCGACACCCCGACGGCAGCCTGGGCCTGGGCTCCGGCTGGCTGACCGAACATGCCGCCATCGGCTCCGGCATCAGCCTGCGCCTGCGCCGCAACAGTGGCTTCCACTTGCCCGAAGCGCCGGTGCCGCTGATCCTGCTGGGCAACGGCACCGGCCTGGCCGGCCTGCGCAGCCTGCTTAAAGCGCGCATTGCCGATGGCCAACAGCGCAATTGGCTGCTGTTCGGCGAACGCAATATCGCCCACGACTACCTGTGCCAGGACGAGCTGCAAGGCTGGCTGGCCAGCGGAGACCTGGCCCTGCTGGACCTGGCGTTTTCCCGCGACCAGGCAGAGAAAATCTATGTACAGGACCGCCTGCGTGAGTCAGCGGATGTACTGCGTCGATGGCTCGCCGAAGGCGCCGCGATTTATGTGTGCGGCAGCTTGCAGGGCATGGCCACGGGTGTGGATCAGGTGCTGCATGAGGTGCTGGGCAGCGAAGCGGTGGAGCGCTTGATCGAGCAGGGCCGCTATCGTCGGGATGTGTACTAAGATTTTTTAGACACTGAAAACCAATGTGGGAGCGGGCTTGCTCGCGAAAGCAGT
Organism: Pseudomonas sp. KBS0710; assembly: GCF_005938045.2. Classification (GTDB taxonomy): domain Bacteria; phylum Pseudomonadota; class Gammaproteobacteria; order Pseudomonadales; family Pseudomonadaceae; genus Aquipseudomonas. Next base: position 4,905,238 of record NZ_VCCF02000001.1, read on the forward strand.
GTGTCAGTCAATGCATTCGGTGACTGACACTGCGCTTTCGCGAGCAAGCCCGCTCCCACATTTGATTGCATTGCAGGTCAGGCGGGCTGCAGCTTTTGCTCGAACACCGAGACCCCATCCAGGTCGCGCAGGATCACGGTCAACTCCGCCGTCTGCCCATCAATCTGCACCTCACCAAAAAACTGAAAACCGGCAAACGGCGAGGTGTTCTGCGCAGGCGGAGCCTTCTGGAACACCACCTCCGGCCCAAAGGTCTTGTCCAACTGATTAGGCCCAAAGCTCCCCGCATTCAGCGGCCCCGCCACAAACTCCCAGAACGGCTCGAAATCCTGGAACGCCGCGCGGTCCGGGTGGTAATGATGCGCCGCGCAGTAATGCACATCCGCCGTCAGCCACACATGGTTGCGCACCTGCTGCGCACGCAAAAAGCCCAACAGCTCGGCAATTTCCAACTCACGCCCCTGGGCCGGGCCTGGGTCGCCGTTGGCGATGGCTTCCCAACGCGGCACGCCGGGGCTGACTTCGCCGTCAGGCACGCCGAGGCCGATAGGCATGTCGGCGGCGACGACTTTCCACTGCGCCTGGGAGGCCTTGAGTTCGCGCTTGAGCCAGTCCAGTTGCTCACGGCCCATAAAAGGTTTTTCGCCGCCCAGGTTGTCGTCGTTAGGCCCGCGATAGCTGCGCATGTCCAGCACGAACACATCCAGCAATGGCCCGTAGCTGAGCTTGCGATAGATGCGCCCACCGCCATCGGCGCTCTGGCGGCGCATCGGTGAATATTCCAGCCAGGCCTGGCGTGCGCGGCCAACCAAGGTGTTGATGTCCTTGGTCTGGTAACGCTCATCGAGCACCTTGCTCGGCGACCAGTTGTTGATCACCTCATGGTCGTCCCATTGCCAGATCTGCGGTACTTCGGCATTGAAGCGGCGCACGTTTTCATCCAGCAGGTTGTAGCGGTAATTGCCGCGATATTCGTCGAGGGTTTCGGCGACTTTGCTTTTGGCTTCGGTGGTGATGTTGCGCCAGATGCGCCCGTCTTCAACGGTCAGTTGCGCCGGCACCGGGCCGTCGGCGTAGATGGTGTCGCCGCTGTGGATAAAAAAGTCCGGCAAGCGCAGGCGCATGGCTTCGTAAATGCGCATGCCGCCGATGTCCGGGTTGATGCCGAAGCCCTGGCCGACAGTGTCGCCGCTCCACACAAAACGGATGTCACGACGCTGCTGCGGCACGCTGCGCAAGTGGCCGAACCACGGCTCGCTGGCGACGCCGGTCTGGGCGTCTTCAAAGTGCACACGGTAGAAAATCGCCTGATCGACCGGCAGCCCGGTGAGTTCGACGCGAGCGGTAAAGTCGGTGCGGCTGTCGGCCAACGGCGAGATGAATTTTCGCGGGTTGCTGAACACGCTGCGGGTGTCCCACTCCACCACCATCTTCGCCGGGCGGTCGCTGCGGCTCCAGATCATCGCGCGGTCGCCCAGCAGGTCGCCGGACTGCACGCCGTCGGTGAGTTGCGGGCGGTCTTTGACCGAGGCGATCACTGCCGGCGCCAGGCCCGGCAGCAACAACCCGGCGCCAACGGCTTGCATCACGCGGCGACGGCCGAGATCGAAGTGGCTCATGCAGGTGCCCTCTTGAGTATCAAAAGGGCAACTTAAACACGGGAGCATGAAGCCCGTGTGACACCGCCCACAGGCAATGAAGATCAAATGTGGGAGCGGGCTTGCTCGCGAAAGCGGTGTGTCAGTTACAGATGTAGTGGCTGACACACCGTATTCGCGAGCAAGCCCGCTCCCACATTTTGAACAGTGTCAGGCCTTGGCTGAAGTGACCGACAGCTCCACTGCCTCCGGGCGCTTGATCAGCGCATACACCAACCCGGTCACCAAGCTGCCCGCCACAATCGCCAGCAAATACAGGAGCGCATGGTTCATCGCATTTGGAATCACCAGCACAAACAAACCACCATGGGGCGCGGCGAGTTTGCAACCGAAATACATCGACAACGCGCCAGTCAACGCGCCACCGGCGATGCTGGACGGGATCACCCGCAGCGGGTCTTTGGCCGCAAACGGAATCGCGCCTTCAGAGATAAAGCACAGGCCCAGGATCATCGCAGCCTTGCCCGCCTCGCGCTCGGTCTGGGCGAACTTTCGCCGCGCCAGCAAGGTGGCGATGCCCATGCCAATCGGCGGCACCATGCCGGCGGCCATGGTCGCCGCCATCGGTGCGCCGCTGGACGCGGCCAGCAGGCCGACCGAAAACGCATACGCTGCCTTGTTGATCGGCCCGCCCAAATCCACACACATCATACCGCCCAACAAAATGCCCAGCAGCACCGCATTGGTGGTGCCCATGGTGCTGAGAAAATCCGTCAGCCCCGTGAGCAACCGCGCCACGGGCGGGCCGACCAGATAGATCATCGCCAGGCCGGTGAACAAGCTCGCCAGCAGCGGGATGATCAGGATCGGCTTGAGCGCCTCCAGGCTTTGCGGCAATTGCACCGCGCGGGTGATCAGCTTGACGCAGTAACCGGCCAGAAAACCGGCGAGGATGCCGCCGATAAACCCGGCGCCCAAGGTGCCCGCCAGCAAGCCGCCGATCATGCCCGGCGCTAGGCCCGGACGGTCGGCAATCGAGTAAGCGATATAGCCCGCCAGCAACGGCACCATCAGCATAAAGGCTTGATCACCGACGGTTTTGAGTGCGGCGGCCAAGGTGCCTTTTTCTTCAAAAGCATGGATGCCGAACACAAACGACAAGGCGATCAGCAGCCCGCCCGCCACCACCATCGGCAACATGAACGACACACCCGTGAGCAAGTGTTTGTACACGCCGGTTTTTTCTTTTTTGCCGACCGCACCGCTGGCGGCGTTTTCTACCGCGCCTTCGGCCAGTGCCTTGTTGAGCGTGGCCTCGGACTGCTTGAGGGCGATGCCGGTGCCACAGCGGTAAATCTTCTTGCCGGCGAAACGCTCGGTGGCGACTTCGATATCCGCCGCCAGCAACACCACATCGGCATCGGCGATGGCCTGCGCGCTCAACGGCGTGCGTGCGCCCACCGAACCCTGGGTTTCGACCTGCAAGTCATAACCCAGGCGCTTGGCGGTTTGCTGCAAGGCTTCTGCGGCCATGAAGGTGTGGGCCACGCCGGTCGGGCAGGCCGTGATGGCGACGATGCGCGGGGCATTCTTCGCCGCCACCGGCGCTTGGCTGGCGACGTATTCCTGGGCCTCTTCGGCGCCACGGCGCAGCACCGCGTCGACATCCGCCAGCGCCTGGGCCGGCGTGCTCTGGAAGACACGCTTGCCGACAAACCGCTGCATATCTACCGGCGTGCTGCTGACCAGCAACACCCACTCGGCCGCATCGATAGTCGCTTGGGACAACGCCCGCTCCGGGCGCTGCACATCCACGACTTCGGTGCTGGTGCTCCAGCCTTGGCGCTGCGCGGCGGCGTCCAACAAGCGGGCGCACAGCACACTGGTGACCATGCCGTTCGGGCAGGCGGTAACAATGGCTAACTTCATTACAAACCCTCTTATTGTTCTGTCAGCGTGCGCACATGGACGCCGCTTTCGAGGCGCGCCAACTGCGCGTCATCGCTGATGCCAAAACCGATCTGCGTGACCGCCATGGCGGCAATCGCCGTGGCCCGGCGCAAGGTGGTTTCCGGTAGATCAAAACTGAGCAAGCCGTGCAGCATCCCGGCCAGCAGCGAGTCACCCGCACCCACTGTGCTGGCGACGCTGACCTTGGGCGGCGTGGCCTGCAGCGCGGTGCCCGGGCTGAACCAGTTCACACCGTCGGCGCCGTGGGAAACCACCACATGCTCCACGCCTTGAGCATGCAAACGCTCGGCGGCCTGGGCCTGTTGTGCGATGGAGTCGGTGGCGCAATCGAGGGCTTCGGCGAGTTCTTCGGTGTTGGGTTTGATCAACCACGGGCCGGCCTTGATGCCGGCGCGCAAGGCTTCGCCGCTGGTGTCGAGGGCGACTTTCAAACCGAGGCCTTTCAACTCGTATATCAGTTCCTGAAACCACTGCGCGCTGACGCCACGCGGCAAACTGCCGGCGACCACCACCGCATCGAATTCAGGGCCGATGATCGCGACCATTTTGAGCAGTTGTTTTTGCGCCTGCTCACTCACTAACGGCCCCGGCGCATTGATGTCGGTGACCCGACCATCCTGCTCGGCAATCTTGATGTTGCTACGGGTTTCACCCGGCACGCGGATGAACGCGTCGCCAAACCCGCGGCTGGCGATCAGTGCCTCGAAAGCCTCAGGGTTTGACGCGCCGAGAAAGCCGCCCACGCTCACGTCATGCCCGAGGTCCGCCAGCACCTGGGCGACATTCACGCCCTTGCCGGCAGCATGGGTCAGCAGGGTTTCGCTGCGGTTGACAGCACCCGGTTCCAGGTGTGCCAGACGTACCGTAAGATCCAACGCCGGGTTCAGCGTCAGGGTTAGAATCTTCGCCATTTACACGGCCTCCACTAGGGCTCGCACTTCGGCGGGCGAGCCCACCACGAGCGCTTTTTGCGCCAGGCCCTGGGCCTCGCTCAGACTGAATTCACGCACCCGCGCCTTCACTTCCGGAATGCTGCGGGCCGACACACTCAACTCATCCACACCCAGGCCGACCAGCACCGGCACCGCTAACGGGTCTGCCGCCAGTTCGCCACACACACCGACCCATTTGCCATGGGCATGGGCGGCGCGCACGGTGATGTCGATCAATTGCAGCACGGCCGGGTGCAAGCCATCGGCCTGGGCCGACAGGGTTGGGTGGCCACGGTCGATGGCCAGGGTGTACTGGGTGAGGTCGTTGGTGCCGACGCTGAAAAAGTCGACTTCTTTGGCGAGTACCGGCGCGAGCAAGGCGGCGGACGGTACTTCGATCATGATGCCCAGCTGCAAGTCGGCCACCGGGATTTCCAGGCGCAGGCGCTCGGTCATATCGCGGGCGGCACGCCATTCATCGACACTGCCGACCATGGGAAACATGATGCGCAGCGGGCGGTTGTCCGCCGAGCGCAACAACGCACGCAGTTGCGCCTCCATGATCTGCGGGCGCTGCAAGGTCAGGCGAATACCGCGCACACCGAGGAACGGGTTTTCTTCCTCGGCAATCGGCCAATACGGCAGCGGTTTGTCGCCGCCCACATCCAGGGTGCGCACCACCAGCGGGCGACCGCCGAGGCCGTCGAGCACGCGGCGGTATTCGGCTTCCTGGGTGGCTTCATCCGGTGCTTGCGGGTGAGCCATGAAAATCAGTTCGGTGCGCAGCAGTCCGATGCCTTCGGCGCCCTGCTCCACCGCCGCCGCAACGCCGGCGCTTTCGCCGATATTGGCGAACACTTCCACGGCATGCCCATCGCGCGTCAGGGCCGGTTCATGGCGCTGGGCCGAGGCCGCTTGCAGGCGCTGTTCGCGGGTGTCGCGCTCGACCGTGGCGCGTTGCAGCGTGGTCGCGTCGGGGTCGACATGCAGGCGACCGCGCTGGCCGTCGAGCAATAGCTGCGTGCCCGCAGCCAGCAGCAACACCGCCGCGCCGGCGCCGACCAACGCCGGAATGCCCAAGGCACGCGCAACGATGGCACTGTGGGCCGTGGCGCCGCCACGGGCGGTGAGGATGCCGGCGACGCGGGTGGGGTCCAGGCGTGCAACGTCAGAGGGGCCGACTTCATCCATCACCAGAATGTAAGGCTCGCTCGGCTCCTGAGCGGTTTCAAGGCCGCACAATTGCGCCAGCACCCGGCGGCCAATATCACGCAGGTCGGCGGCGCGCTCGGCGAGCAAGGCATCCTGCAGCGACTCTTGCTGCTTGGCGGCGGCTTCGATCACGCTCATCCACGCCGCTTGCGCGCTCTCGCCTTGCTTGAGGCGCGTGTCGACTTCGTCGGTCAGCTCCGGGTCGTCGAGCATTTCCTGGTGAGTGATGAAAATCTCGCGGATCGCCTTGGATTGGCTGCGCTCGATCAAGCCCTGGATATCCGCGCGCACCTCGGTGAGCGCGGCGTGCAGGCGCTGGCGCTCAATGGCCGCAGACTCGCCGCGCAGCGGGTAATCGAAAACCTGTTGGGTCTGGATATGCGCCGGGCCGATGGCAATGCCAGGCGCGGCGGCGATGGCCTGGACCTGACTGCCGGACACGGGCGCGCTGATCGCAGGTTCAATTTCAAGGATGGCGGGCTGGGCACTGGCGGTCGGCAGCGGCTCGACTTCTTCGCCAAGGCCTTGCTCCACCGCCGCCAACAGCGCTGGCAATGCATCATCGGCAATCGCAGGTTCTGCGACAAATTCCAGCACCTGGCCGCGACGGGCGCCGAGGCTCAGCAACTTACTCAGACTTTTTACCGACACCGCGCCTACCGGGCCATCCACGATGCGCACGCGGATATCGCCGTCAAAACTTTTCGCCAACTGCGCGAGGATCTTCGCCGGCCTTGCATGCAAACCATGGGCATTGGCCAGGGTAATGCGCGCACTCGGCCAGTCCGGCGGCAGTTCACCGCCGAGTACTTCAAGCACTGCACGGCTGCTGGTAGCACGGCCCAATTCCTGGCCGCGCCCTTCAATCAACAACGCGCACAGGCGTTCGAGCAAGGTCTGATGAGCTTCCCCAAGGCTGGCCAGGCAAAACAGGCCATTGAGGGGCTGGCCGAGATAGCGCATCGGTTTGTCCGGCGTCACAAACGCAAGGCCAGGGCGCTTCACCGTCTGCTCGCTGTGCAGCCACCACAGGCCATCGCCCAACGGCAGCGCGTCGACTTGCTGCAACACGGCGGCGAAACCATTACTCACGCAATCGGCCTGACGCAACAGGCGTGCGCCGCGCCAGACCAACTCTTCGAAATCGTCGGCCGACACGCCCAGGCTGATCATCTGCGCATCCAGTGCCAGTTCCTGTGGTGCGCCTTGCAGCAGTTTCAGCAAGGCTTCGGCGGAGCCGGCACGCCGCAGCGCCTGGCCCAGGTCGGTTTCACCGAGGGCGCGGGTGAGCAGTTGCAGCAGGCGCAGGTGTTCATCGGATTTGGCCGCGATACCAATCGCCAGGTAGACGATCTGGCCGTCGCCCCAGTCCACCCCTTCGGGGAACTGCAGCAGGCGCACACCCGTGGAAAACACTTGGTCGCGGGTTTCCGGGGTGCCATGAGGGATGGCAATACCTTGGCCGAGAAAGGTCGAGCCTTGGGCTTCACGGGCTTGCAAGCCGCTCAGATAACCCTCGGCGACCAGGCCATCGGCCACCAGTTTGTCCGCGAGCAGGTGCAAGGCAGCAGATTTATCCACGGCCACCTGGCCCATGGAAATCTGCTCTACAGTGAGCTCAAGCATGCCGTTCTCCTAGTTAGTGCACTGTGGGCACTAGGTATTGTTTTGAATAAATCAGCGCAGGCGCGTTCAAAAATAGCTGACTGAGTGGTCAATTGGCAGTAGTCACTCAGTGGCGAACATCGTAAAAATACGCTTGCTGAAACGTTTAATCTAGAATTTATGGCAGATTAAGCGCTAATTATGCAAGCTTGAAGGACCACTCGGCGCTTGAGCTCAGACAATAGTCGTGTGCAGGAATCGGTTACGATTGGACAAAATGTCGGGGCAAGCTCTAAAAAACAAGGAAATCCCGGTTTGAAACTCAGTGATATCGCCCGTCTGGCCGGTGTGTCCGTCACCACCGCCAGCTATGTCATCAACGGCAAGGCCGAACAGCAACGCATCAGCAACGCCACCGTCGAGCGGGTGCGTGCTGTGGTCGAAGCCCATGGCTTTACGCCCAACCCTCAGGCCGCCGGGCTGCGCAGTCGGCACACGCGCACCTTGGGCTTTATCTTGCCCGACCTGGAAAACCCCAGTTACGCGCGCATTGCCAAATTGTTGGAACAAGGTGCGCGGGCGCGCGGCTACCAACTGCTGATCGCCAGCTCCGATGACGAAGCCGACAGCGAACGCCAACTGTTGCAACTGTTCCGCGCGCGGCGCTGCGATGCGCTGTTCGTGGCCAGTTGCTTGCCGGCCAGCGATGACAGTTACCGGGAGCTGCAAGCCAAGGGCCTGCCGGTGATCGCCATCGACCGGGTGATGGAACCCGGTCAGTTCTGCTCGGTGGTCAGCGACGACCGCCAGGCCTGCCAGCAACTCACCAGCAGCCTGCTGCAGCCGCAGCCCAAGCAGATCGCGCTGATCGGTGCGCACCCGGAACTGAGCATCAGCCAGGAACGCGCCGCCGGTTTCCGTGAAGCCTTGCGCGACTTCAAGGGCGAGGTGCTGATCGAACAGGGTGAAGCCTTCAGCCGTGACTGTGGCCGCCAGTTGATGGAAGAACTCCTGCAACGCCTGGGGCATTTGCCTGACGCGCTGGTGACTACTTCCTACGTGCTGCTGCAAGGTGTGTTCGATGCGTTGCACGACTTCCCGCTCAAATCCCGGCCATTGCGCTTGGGCACGTTCGGCGACACCCAACTGCTCGACTTCCTGCCCTTGCCGGTCAACGCCATGGCCCAGCAACATCAATTGATCGCCGACACCGCCCTGCGCCTGGCCCTGGCCGCCATCGAACAAGAACAGTATGAGCCCGGCGTGCATGCCATCGGCCGGACCTTCAAGCAGCGCATTCACGAGGCTTGAGCGTGGAGCTGATCGACACCCACACCCACCTGGACTTCCCGGATTTCGACATGGATCGCCGGGAAGTCCTCGCCCACAGCCGCCAACTCGGCGTGCAGCGCATGGTAGTGCTGGGTGTGTATCAGCAGAACTGGCAACGGCTGTGGGATCTGGTACAGGAAGATGACGGTTTATTCGCCGCCTTCGGCCTGCACCCGGTGTATCTGGAGGACCATCGCCCCGCCGATCTGATCGAGTTGGGCGATTGGCTGACCCGTCTACAGGGCCATCGGCAATTGTGCGCCGTCGGTGAGATCGGCCTGGATTACTTCCTCGAACAGCTGGACCGCGAACGTCAGCAAAGCCTGTTTGAAGCGCAGCTGAAACTGGCGGTGGAGTTCCAGCTCCCAGCCCTGCTGCACGTGCGCCGCAGCCACGCGGCAGTGATCGCCACGCTCAAGCGTATCCGCCTGCCGCGCGGCGGCATCATTCATGCGTTTGCCGGCAGCGTTGAGGAAGCCCGCGAATACATCAAGCTCGGTTTCAAACTGGGCCTGGGCGGCGCGGCCACCTGGCCCCAGGCGCTGCGCATGCACAGGGTGCTGACCCAACTGCCGCTTGAGGCGCTGGTGCTGGAAACCGATTCGCCAGACATGGCGCCCGCCATGTACCCCGGCCAGCGCAACAGCCCGCAACACCTTCCGGACATCTGTAACGCCCTGGCCGAACGCATGGGCATCAGCCCTTCAGTGCTGGCCGAAACGAGCACACGCAATGCGTGCGAGCTCTTCAACTGGTAGCACGTTGACTGCTTGCAGTTCCAAGGTCAGCCGCTGCCGGTGGCGCACAAAACGCAGCATCAGAAAGTGGATCAGCACCACCAGCAATGAGACGTTGAGTTGCCCGATCATGCTGATCAGGCCCAGCCACTCGGCCACCATCGCCACGATCAGCACCACGCTGGTCAATACCATCAAGCTTGGGTGCACCATGGCCCAGTGATCCAGGGATTTGAACTGGCGCAGTTGTCTGGGGCAGTTCAATTCCAGGACCCACTGACAATACGGGCAATCAAACGGCTCATGGATAGCAATGGCGTTCAATTGCCAGGGCTTGAGTTCGAAGGTGATGTCGCAATGGGCGCAGTGCCCTTTGATGCCGATAACCGCCGTCATCGCGTTGCCTCCCGAGACCCCTGAGTGGGTGAAACAAATTCTCACCCAACCACAGCCTCAAAACAGGCACAGCAAAAAATCAGGACCGGCACCACAAACCATCAAGCCTATTCCTACGCGTAGGTCTTACACGCGAAACGCCCCAATCAAGTGCTTCAGCTCAATGACCTGCAACGACAACTGCCGGCTGGCGGCTTCGGTCTGCTGCGCACCCTGGGCCGCATGTTCGCCGGCTCGATTGATTTCGACGATGTTCTGGTCGATATCGTGAGCGACGGCGGTTTGCTGCTCTACGGCGGCGGCGATCTGCTGGTTCTGGTCGACGATCATGCCCACGGCGCCGAGGATATTTTCCAGGGCCTGCTGGACCTTTTCCGACTGGGCCACGGTGCCATTGGCCATGGTATGGCTGGTGCCCATGGCCTTCACCGCCGCGCCCACTCCGCTGTGCAAACGGCTGATCATCTGTTCGATTTCTTCGGTGGAATGCTGGGTACGTCGGGCCAGGGTGCGCACCTCATCGGCCACCACCGCAAAACCACGCCCTTGCTCACCGGCACGCGCCGCCTCGATTGCCGCATTGAGCGCCAGCAGGTTGGTTTGTTCGGCGATGCTTTTGATCACTTCCAGCACGCTGCTGATGGACTGGCTGTCGGTGGCCAGTTGATTGATCACCCGTACCGATTCATCAATCTCCGACGCCAGGCGCGCAATGCTGCCCTGCTGGGATTGCACCAGGCCACGCCCGGTAACGGTTTCGTCGTTGACACTATGGGCGCTGCTGACCGCCGCTGCCGCGCTGCGTGCCACTTCCTGGGCCGTGGAAGACATCTGGTTCATTGCCGTGGCTACCTGTTCGATCTGGCTGCGCTGGCCGGACACCGCCTGATTGCTTTGTGAAGAGACGGCCTGCACCTGGCCGGCTTGCAGCTCGACCTGGCTGACGGTATGCCCAACACGCTCGATCAGGTCGTGGATCTTGGCCACCGTGCCATTGAACACTTGGCCCAGGTCGCCCAGTTCATCGCGACTTTGGGCCACAAACGTGACGGTCATGTCGCCGGCCGCCACCTTGTCCATCATCGCCCCCAGGCGACGCAAGGTGGTGCGGGTGGAGGCATAGAAGCCGGCATACAAATAGAAGATCAGCAGGAACACCGCCACCAGGGCGCATACCAGTACCACCATATGCGTGCGGTTTTGCGCCAGGCGCTGCTGCAGTTGCTGCTCAAGGAAGGTCAGCGTGGCTTCATTGAGCTGGTAGGTCTGGGCCATCAACTGGCTGACATCATCGTAGAACCCCTGCCATGGGGCGTCGAGGGTTTGCGCCATGACGACCTGCTCTTCAAACAACTCGCTACCTTGCTTGAGGCTGGCGCCGCTGGCCTGGGCCTGGCTGTCGAGCGCCGTGTGCGCGGCAGTGCTGGCGCCCAGTGCATCCTGCAACTTCAAGGCGTATTCAGCCTGGAGTTTTTCCAACTGTTGCAACAGCTCATCAAAGCGCGTGCTGGAGGATGAGTTGAGAAAGCCTTGGCCCAAGGAGTACGCGCCCATGGCCCGCCCCTCGCCCAGGGTTTGAGTGACTTGCGCGGTGACGCTGGTGAGCAGCTCACTGAGCTGACGCAAATCAGTCTGAGGGTCACGGCTCAAGCCGGACTGGCTGGCGATGATCTGGCTCAACATTTGCGCCTTGTTGAGGAGTTTGCCGATCAGTGCGCTTTTGCTCAGCAGCGAGGTTTCCTGCTGCTGGGCCTTGAATGCGCTGATCAACTCGTCGCGCTTGCCCTCGAAGGCGCTGGCTTGCTCGGGGTCGGCGGTCATGGCGTTGAGGCTTTGCAAGCGGCTCAACACACTCTGCTCCAGAGCGCTGATCTTGCCTTCAAGATCCCCCGCCTTGCCTGATTGCCCCAGCACCGCGTTGATTTGCACCTGATTGTTCAGGGTTTCCAGATCGCGCCGCAGCGCCAGGCTGCTGCCGAGCAAGTCGAGGCTTTGCAGTTCAATGCGGGTACCCTGGAATTGCGCCCAGGAATCGCGCACCAGAAAGTAGTTGGTCGCCAGCATCGGCAGCAGGAACAGCACGCTGATCAGGCTGAATTTCATGCCGAAACTCAGGCGGTTCATCAGGGCGACAGCGGGATAGAGCAAGCGCTTCACAGGTGATCTCCCTTTCTTATTTTTATTGAGGCGCAGGGCGGCGGCAGAAAGCCACTATTTGGCGCTCTGACTGTATAGCTCAATTTGAAAGGGAGTTTTGTAACGTAAGGTTAACAGCTGGGAAATTCACCGCAGACCCAATGTGGGAGCTGGTTTGTGTGGGAGCCGGGCTTGCCCGCGATGCAGGCAGCTCGGTTCTCAGTCATACCGAGGTGATGCCATCGCAGCAGTGCGACGATTCGACAAGCCAGCTCCCACAGGTTGGCGGTTCGGGCTAAGGCAACACCGTCCAGATCGCGAACCCGGCATACCACAGCACCGCGGCTCGCAGCAGCAGTTCCCACAGCCGATCCAAACTGTTGATGCCATCGGCCCCCACCACCGGCGGTGGAATCTCAGCCGCCACCAGGCCGACTTTTTCCATCAGTTGGGCGGCGCTGATGTCCCAGCTCAACAGCTCATGCAGCATCACACGGCTGACTGCGACAAAGTTACCCACCAGGGCAAAGCTGGCCGCCAGCAGGCGCACCGGCAGCCAATCAAAGGCGTGACGCAATTGCCCGGCGCGTTCGGCGACCAGCGGGTTCTGGCTGTTCTCGCTGGCCAATGCCAACAGGCGATAAGCCAGGGCCGCAACCGGGCCCAGCAGGAAATACCAGAAAATCACCGCAAAAAAGCTTTGGTAGGCCTGCCACAGCAAATGGCCTTGAACCCGCTCCAGCAGTTGCTCGCCACTGTCGGCGGCCACCTTCAGGTCACGCTCGGCCACGTGCTCGGCAGCTTGCAGGTCACCGCGCCGCCAGGCGTCGCGAAACGGCCCAAGCTCGCCCAGCAAGTCGCCGCGCCCCAGGCTGTAGATCACCACCAGCAAATGCACCGGCAGTGCCAACAGGCCATAAGCCACGGGTTCCAGCACCAACAGCAACAACCCCAGCAAGGCCACCGGCAACAACACCAGCAGTACCAGGATCAGCCAAGGCTGCTTGCCCAGGCGTGGGCTCGACTCCAGCTTGGCCAGCTCGCGCAGCCATCCGCCATCACGTTGCAACCGCCGACGCAGGGCCGAAAACTTCTCGATCCACACCGCCAGCACCAACACCAGGAAACTCATCGTGCGTGTCCTCCATCCTGCAGGGCGCTGCGAAAGCGCGTCCAATCAAAAGCCGGGCCCGGGTCAGTCTTGCGCGCCGGGGCGATATCACTGTGGCCGCAAATACGCTGAGAGGTAATACCTGGGTAGGCCGCCAACAGTTGCCGGGTCAGGTCGATCAGCGCCCCATATTGGGCATCGGTAAACGGTAGCTCGTCTGTGCCTTCCAGCTCGATCCCAAGGGAAAAGTCATTGCACACTTCGCGCCCCTCGAAGCTGGACACTCCGGCATGCCAGGCACGGTCCAGACAGGAGACAAACTGTGTCACCGAGCCGTCGCGCTCAATCAGAAAATGCGCAGACACCCGTAGGCTGGCAATGCTTTCAAAGTAGGGATGTTCCGTGACATCCAGCCGATTCTGGAAAAACTCATGCACCTTGCCAGTGGCAAACTGCCCAGGTGGCAGGCTGATGTTATGCACCACCAACAGTGAGATCTCGCCGGCGGGGCGCTCGTTGAAGTTGGGCGACGGGCAATGACGGATGCCCTGGCACCAACCGCTGGTGGGGTCCAACTGCATACGGGTTCCTTGAATAAGACGAGGTGTTACCAGTATGCCGCGTTCAGCCCTGAGGTTGCGATCACTTGCCGCGATTGAGTTGGCGCAGCGTGCCAATCACCGACGTCAGCGCGCGGTCGAACAGCAGCCCCTCATCGAGGCTGCGCAGCGCGCCCTGCTTGAGGGCCAAGGCCAATTGGCCGGCACTTTTCTCCAGCGCTTTGAGCCCCGTGCGGCTGACAAAAATATAGCGGTTGGCCGGCGCCATGATGGCCTTCAGCTTGCAACGCAGCCGGCTGCCGTCGTCTTGCTGGAACTCAAACCAGTTGCCAATACGCAACTGCTGGGCCTTGAGCAATTCCGGATCATCACTGGGCAGTCTCGGGATGGCGTCAGGCACGTCGCTACTGAGTGAAAACGGCTCACGCACCTCGATCAGCGTGTCCAGGCCCTCGCCTTCGAACGACTGCAGGTGCATGGCCTGCAAACGCACAAAAAACTCGCGGGTGCTGAAAGGGTCGAACGCTGCGCTGGTCAACCCATCACGCAAGGCTTTGAGCAGGCCGGGCAGTTGTTCGAGCAAGTGCCGGCCGGCCTCGGTGTCTTTTTGCAGGCTGACGCTCCAGATCAATTCGTCCAGGGTGCACACGGCCGCCTGCCACTGCACTGACTGCTCACCCTGCTTCAGGCTGGCCAGCAACAGCACCTGGCTCCAGGCCTGCTGAACAAACTGCACCACGGTCTGCGGCAACACGCGGCCCACCAGGCGTCGATTGAGCACCTCGGCCACCCGCTGACGCGCCGCGTCTGTGCGCACCCGGCCTTCTTCGGCCTCGCAGGTGTGTTGTTCGAGCAATTCGCTGCGCTGGCGCTCGTCGGCGGTGAAGGCGCTGAACTGCGCCAGCACCTGGGGGAAAATCGCCAGGTCTTCGACGAACTCATTCAACAGCCGTTGCACCACCTGCTCAGTGCGCAGGTACAGGCTGTCACGCTGATAGTCATCGCGCGGGCTCCATGTCAGGGCGGCGCTGGCGATTTCATTGAGCAGACGTCGCGCCGGGTGGCTGGCGCGGCTGAAAAAACTCTTGTCCAGCACCGCCACTTTCAACAGCGGAATCTGCAAGCGTGCGATCAAGGCCTTGAATACGTCAGGCACGCTGTGATCCGTAAGAATGAACTCGAACAACAGGGCGACCAGGTTGATCACATCCTCATCGGCATCTTCCACCACACGGGATTTGCCGCTCTTGACGCTCACGCGGGTCAACAATTGCTCAAGCTGGTTACGCAGGTCGAAGTCGTCTTCGGCCTCGGGCTCCGGCACGTATTGCTGCAGGTGGGAGAGCAGGCGCAGCAAATCGCGGGTGGCGATGGGCAGGGGTTCGGCGCAGGCCTCCAGCGTGGGCGCGACGCTGCCACGCACGGCAGCGAGCAACTTCTGCAACGCGGCGAAGGCTTGCTGGCCGTTTTCATCCAAGGGCTGATCCACGGCCTGCACACTGCCCTCGCGCTGTTGCTCGCGAGCCTCACGTCCACCTGGGCGGCGTGACGGCACGGCCTTGAGCTGCGGCAAAACGCCCGTAGCGACCAACAGTTGGTTGGCCTCGGCGTACAGTTGGTCGGCGTCACTGAGCACATACTTCTCGAACAGCTTGAGCATGATCAGCTTGACGCGAATTTCCACCCCCAGGCTGCGCCCCGCGCGCAGGAAGAATTCGCACAGCAGTGCCGGGCCCAGTGGATTATCGCGCTCATCCAGGGGGTTGCCGAGCAACGCACCCAGGCGCGCGGTCAATTGCCCCAGCGCCAGGCCATCGCGATGTCGAACGCGGCCGAGCATGGCTTCCAGCGCGACGGCTTTTTCCAGCGCATCTCTGGACGTGCCCGGCGCCGCCTCATAGGACACCACCGGCACCAGCTGCAATTCACCGCGTTCGGCCTGGCCCAGGTCGACAAACGCGGCGAACAATTGCTCCATGAACACGCGCTCGAAATTCTTGCGCTTGAGGCGCAGGTCACGCATGGCCTCAAAGAAAATATGATGATCAACGTTGCTGCGGGCCTTGTCGGCCATTTCGAACAGGGTGTCGTCTGCGTTATCGAACAGCTCCTGCAAACCTTGTTGCAACTGCTGCGCAGCCTTGTCGCGAACTTGCAGCAACACCACCGGCAGGCGCGCGAGCGGCGATGGCGTGGCCTGTGCCCGATTGATGGGCACCACCTTTCCGTCAATGTGCATCCTGGCCTCCTGAAACGGCGGTGTTGAATTGGCGAAAAATCGGCGACAGGCCCTATCGGGCTGCAAACACCGGTCATCTCCAGGACGTCAAAGCTATGACGCCAATTGCAAGGCGCGAGATTATCTTGCAAATGGGGGTTGTTGCGCCAGCGAACTCTGCCAATGCGCTGTAAATGAGTGGCGAGTATGGGTTCAGCGGCGCGCTGCCCCTATAATCGAGGCACTTTGTTTGTGGAGCCTGTTATGCCGAATCTCCGTCTTGCCGACCTCACCGCCGAAATCGAAGCCAACGTGCGCCGCGCACTGCTGGAAGACATCGGCAGTGGCGACATCACTGCGCAACTGATCCCGGCCGAACGGCTGGCCAAGGCCACCATCATTACCCGCGATGCCGCCGTTATCGCTGGCACCGCCTGGGTGGACGCGGTGTTCCGCC
The DNA here is from genome assembly GCF_005938045.2 of Pseudomonas sp. KBS0710. Lineage (GTDB taxonomy): Bacteria > Pseudomonadota > Gammaproteobacteria > Pseudomonadales > Pseudomonadaceae > Aquipseudomonas. The sequence continues at coordinate 4,921,503 of NZ_VCCF02000001.1, forward strand.
AGCTCGATCCACGGGTTGCGGTGCATTGGCAGGTGGCCGACGGTGAGCGTGTGAGCCCCAATCAAGTGCTGTTCCACCTGGAAGGCCCGGCACGCTCACTGCTGAGCGGCGAACGCTGTGCGCTGAATTTTCTGCAGATGTTGTCGGGCGTCGCCACGCGCGCGCAGTCCCTGGCGGACTTTGTCGCCAGCACCCAGGTCAAGCTGCTGGACACCCGCAAAACCCTGCCGGGCCTGCGCCTGGCGCAGAAGTACGCAGTGACGTGCGGCGGTTGTCACAACCATCGCATTGGTTTGTATGACGCGTTCCTGATCAAGGAAAACCATATCGCCGCCTGTGGCGGGATTGCCGAAGCGATTACCGCCGCCCACAAGATTGCACCGGGCAAGCCGGTGGAAATCGAAGTGGAAAGCCTGGAAGAACTGCGCGAAGCACTGGCGGCGGGCGCCGATATCATCATGCTCGACGAGTTGAGCCTGGATGACATGCGCGAGGCCGTGCGCCTGAATGCCGGCAAGGCCAAGCTGGAAGCGAGCGGCGGGATCAATGAAACCACCCTGCTGCCTATCGCGCAGACCGGGGTGGATTACATCTCCATCGGTGCGATGACCAAGGATGTGAAGGCGGTGGATTTGTCGATGCGCCTGAGCCTCTGAGCAAGCAACATCCTGGGAAAAGGAGCGAGCTTGCTCGCTCCTTCAATTTCGCGCTCAGATCGCGAGATTATTCATCCCGCAATACTCGTTCCAGTCAACGCCCAGCACCTCGGCGGCCTCCTTGTGCAAGGCCAGGCGCGCCGCTTCAAACTCTTGCGGCGTCGAGGTGTACTTAAGGCTCAGTTCCCACGGCTGCAGGCCCTGGGCATCAGCCTCATCCTCGAATGCCCACTGGATCTGGTCCTTTTGATCATCGGCGCTCAGGTCCTTGATCTCGTCCAGCAATTCCGGCGAATCCGCGACGTATTTTTTGAGGGCTGCTTCGTGCCGCTGTTCCTGGGTCATTTCTTGTGTGGTCATGTTGTTCTCTTAGATCATGGAATGGGGATGCATCTGGGTCATCAAGGTTGCGCAGATACAAAAGAGTGGGCATGAATGCCGCCTCGTCTGGCCTTCAGAACCATTCTGGGATCATCTGAAAACGTTGCCTTTGAAACAGTGTCGCCGTTGAAACAGTGTTGCCTTGTGCCCGAGACAGGAGTCGAACCTGCGACCTTCGCGTTACGAGTGCGCTGCTCTACCAACTGAGCTACACGGGCGGTGGGCTAAAGCTAGCACCGCATTGGGCAGGCAGCAACAAACTCGCTGACCGCCCGGCAGGCATTACGCCCCGTCAGCGCCGCAACCCTTGGCGACGTACTGCGCCTCGGCGGTGGTGGCACACGCCCAACCCTTTGTGGCGCTGCGCGTCAGGGTGATGGTCTTGCCCAGTACCGGCGCAGGCGCATCGAGGATTTCGCAGGTGATGGAACCGGCGCCCGTGGCCACATCGCCGGCTAAGCTAATCGCGCAGTTGGCAGTCGGGCTGGTGCCACCGATCAACGCCAGGGTCGGCACGGTGCCTTGGTTAAGGGTGTCTTCAAAACCAGCCTTCAACGCTGCAATTTCAGCCAGCCCCGCTGTGAACTTGGCCTTGGCCTGGTGCTTGGTGTACATGGGCAGGCCGATGGTGGCCAAAATGCCGATGATTGCCACGACGATCAACAACTCGATCAAGGTAAAGCCTTTCTGACGCATCACATTCACTCTCCAGAATAAAAACCTTATCAAGGCGCGTCCTGCGCCCCGCAGTGTGCAGCGGCGCCAGTGTACTCATCCGTGAGCGGCCAATTGTGGGTAAGACGCACATTCTGACATTTTATCGTGCGCCAACGAGCGGTCCGAATCCGTCATCTGACTAAGCTATAAATCTACGACGACCTGTGTGCGGACCTGTGCCATGAATGACGCTTCAACGATCTACGCCTGGGAAGGCACCAACCGCAAAGGCCGCCGGGTGTGCGGGCAAACCACCGGCCATAACCTGGCAATGATCAAGGCACAGCTGCGCCAGCAGGGGATTTGCCCCGGTCGCGTGCGCAAAAAGGCTTCGCACCGGCCATATTTTGCCGCGCCGATAAAACCCGCCGACATCGCGCTGTTTACGCGCCAATTGGCCACCCTGTTAAAGGCAGGCATTGCGCTGCTACAGGCGTTCGACATCATCTGCGAGGGTTTCGAAAACCGGCAGATGCGCGCACTGATAAAAGGCCTGAAGCAGGAAATTGCCGCTGGAAACAGCCTGGCAGCAGCGCTGCGCAAACAACCGCGTCACTTTGATGACTTGTATTGCAACCTGATTGCCGCAGGCGAACAGGCCGGCGCCCTGGAAACATTGCTCGAGCGGGTGGCGATTCACCTGGAGAAAAGCCAGCAGCTCAAGGCGCGAATCAAAAAAGCCATGACCTACCCTATCGCCGTGATCGTGGTCGCCTGCGGGGTCAGTGCGGTTTTGCTTATCCACGTGGTGCCGCAGTTCCAGAACCTCTTCGCCGGGGTAAACGGCCAACTGCCAGGCTTTACCTTGCTAGTGATTGCGCTGTCCAACTTCCTGCAGCACGCCTGGTGGATGCTTGCCTTGGGGCTGGGTATGGCAATAGCCGCGCTGCGCCATGCCTATCGGTCTTACCCGGGGTTTCGTGACGGGCTGGATGCAGGTTTGTTGAGCGCGCCCCTGGCGGGCACACTGCTGAGGCGCTCAGCCATCGCCCGCTACGCCCGTACACTTTCGACCACCTTTGCCGCAGGCGTGCCATTGGTGCAGGCGCTGGACTCCGTGGCAGGCGCGGCAGGCAATGGATTGTTCAGAAAGGCGATCGAACATATGCGACACGATGTAGCCACAGGTGCGCCGTTGAACCAGTCCATGGCCCGCAGCGGGTTGTTCCCCGGCATGGCCATCCAGATGACAGCCATCGGTGAAGAGTCGGGCACCCTGGACCGCATGCTGGAAAAAGTCGCCAACCACTATGAAGCCGATGTGGAGAACCTGGTCGATAACCTCACCAGCCTGATGGAGCCACTGATCATGGTGGTGTTGGGGGGCATTGTCGGCGCACTGGTGATTGCGATGTACCTGCCGGTGTTCCAGTTGGGGTCGGCGTTTTGAGCCTGCTGCTGAGTGAACAACCCTGGGTCTTTGTCGGGATGGCATTGGTGCTCGGCCTGATCGTCGGCAGCTTTCTCAACGTGCTGGCATGGCGCCTGCCGAAGATGCTCATGCGCGAATGGCGCGCCCAGGCCCAGGAAATACTCGGTCTGCCAGCTGATCCTGTCGGCCCGGCCTACAACCTGATGCAGCCCAACTCGTGCTGTCCGCATTGCAGCCAGCCGATTCGCCCCTGGGAAAATATCCCGGTACTCAGCTACCTGGCACTCAAGGGGCGCTGCGCCCATTGCCGCGAGCCTATCAGCGCCCGCTACCCCTTTACCGAACTGGCCTGTGCGCTGCTCTCGGCCACTGTCGCCTGGCATTTCGGCTTCGGCTGGCAAGCTGGCGCAGTGATGCTGTTGAGTTGGGGCCTGCTGGCGATGAGCCTGATCGACGTCGATCATCAACTGCTGCCGGATGTGCTGGTGTTGCCGCTGCTGTGGCTGGGGCTGATCATCAATAGCGGCGACTTGTTGGTGACGCTGCCCGATGCGCTGTGGGGGGCGGTCATAGGCTATATCAGCCTGTGGAGCGTGTTCTGGGTGTTCAAAGTGATCACCGGCAAGGACGGCATGGGTTATGGCGACTTCAAGCTACTGGCCCTGCTCGGTGCCTGGGGCGGTTGGCAGATCCTGCCGATGACGCTGCTGATAGCGTCGCTGCTGGGCGTGTTCGCGGGCCTTGTCCTGATGCGTTTGCGCAAGTCCCAGGCATCGGTGCCGATGCCATTTGGCCCGTGCCTGGCAATTGCCGGCTGGATTGCATTGCTCTGGGGTGGTCAAATAACCGACTTCTATTTGCAGTCTGTCGGTTTCAGATGACCACTTGTGTCGCAACACCCTGGATTCTAGGCCTCACCGGCGGCATTGGCAGCGGCAAAAGCGCGGCCGCCCAGCACTTTATCGACCTGGGCATTGACCTGGTCGATGCCGACCATGCCGCACGTTGGGTGGTCGAACCCGGCCGGCCGGCACTTGCACGCATTGCCGAGCATTTTGGTGCTGGCGTGTTACAGGCGGACGGCCAGTTGGACCGCGCGGCCCTGCGCAAGCTGATCTTTGAAGTCCCCGAAGAACGTCGCTGGCTGGAAGCCTTGCTGCACCCGTTGATTGGCGAGGAAATTCGCAGCCATCTGGCGCGCGCCCAATCGCCTTACGCGATCCTGGTGTCGCCGCTGCTGATCGAATCCGGCCAGTACAGCATGACCCAGCGCATCCTGGTGATCGACGTGCCGCAATCGCTGCAGATTCAGCGTACCCTGCAGCGCGACGGCATCAGCGAACAACAGGTGCAGGCGATCCTCAAGGCTCAGTCCAGCCGTGAAGACCGCCTGAACCATGCCGATGACGTGCTGGTCAACGACAAGGACCTCGCCTGGCTGCACAGCGAGGTCGAGCGACTGCACCACTTTTACCTTACTTTGCGTGGAGGCCGATCATGAGCCAACCCTTGACCGTCGACTGCCCAACCTGCGGCGCACCCGTAGAATGGAAAACAGACAACCTCAACCGGCCGTTCTGCTCGGACCGTTGCAAACTCATCGACCTCGGCGCCTGGGCCGCGGAAGAACACAAGATTCCGGTGAGCCCCGATGCCGAGGACGAGCTGTTCTCTGAAGACCTGCCGCCGCGCCACTAAGGCCGCATAAAGGCGTATTCCTGCTGGTCGTCGAGGTTCTCTGCAAGGTATTGCAGCTCGTCGGCCAGGTCTTCAAAACTGCGCACACCCTTGCTCTGCTGCACTACCGCACTGAGCATGGCGCGCAGGGTAAGGCCTGGGTCAAAGCCGATTTCCTGTGCCGCGTCCTGGCTTCTGCGCAACTCTTGCCGCGCCCATTCGTACACACTCATAGTCCGTGCCCGCCCTGCTCAGTAAAATTTCGCATAGCATGGGCCTGCGCGGCCGCCTGGGATTTGATCTGGATCAACGCCGCGAATCGTCATCCTTCCACGGCGCCGACAGGTAGCGCGTACGGTTGAAGGTCTCCAGCCATTCCGGGCAGAACACCACCAGCGCGCTAATGACCATGCCGTTGATAAACGCCTCGGGGAAGATGATCAGCCACAGGTAACCGACGAAATCTTCCAGCCACTCGGGCATGGCAAAACGGCCGTCAAACCACAGCAGGCCCAGCGCCGCCAGCAGGCACAGCAGGGCCGACAGCGCCGCGGCGAAAAAACCGGAACAGAAGATATACACAAAGGGGTTCCGCGGTTGCGCCCGCTCCACCAGCAGCGCGCAGGTCTCGGTGACCAGCACTGGCAAGCCGATCAGCAGCAAACCATTGACCCCGACCGCCGCCAGGTCCTGGCGCCCCAGCAGCACCAAGCCCAATTGCGCGGCTAACCCACCGACGATAGCCAGGGGCCAATCCAGCAGCAGGGTCACGGCGGTCATGCCGATAAAGTGGTAAGACACACCCGTGTCGAAATCCCGCCGTACCAGCCAGAGCATAAACAGCGCAAACACGGTGCCGAACAGCAAATGCTGGCGCCGCCGGTCGGCAAACAACTCGACCCACGGCGCGCGCAGGATCGCCCACATGACCAACGGTGCGTACAACAGCCAGCCGATGATGAGCGTTTCCGGCGCTAGCACTGTGGCACTGATCACGGCTTCAGCAGCCTGAAAGTTTTGGTGCCGCTCATGGGCACGACGGTATTGATATCGAGCATAACCAAGCCTCACTCCCGGAATCCCTATAAGGCGACAGTCTACATCGCCACACCTTCCGCCGCGCAGGGCTCCGCTGCCAACCGACTAAGCGAATAGAGAACAGCACGTCGAGGGTAACAGCCAATAGAGAAACTAATACTGGCTATAGCATTACTGCATTGCAGTCGTTGCCGCCTTCAAATAAAACCTTGGGGCTGTTTAAACCAAACTAAGGAGCAGGAAAACAAGTTTCTTGTTAGTACTGGGCGCATTGATGACAAATACAACTTCTTACTCGCTGACGACCAAGCAAAATGTTTCTGCCGCTGATAGGGGCGCACCAAAACTGGACACTGACCTCAAAAAACAACTGATGAAAAGGACGCCCGTACGCACAGCGATAATTTATGCCAACGCCGTTTTAATCATCTCACTCGGGATGACAGCGCTGCTACTCGACGACAGCGGGACTATTGACTTGTCGTGGTACGTAAAGGGCCTGACCGTCATCATGCTCGGATTAATCTATGCTCACTTCACAGAGCTTCAACATGAACTCTTGCATGGGCACGCCTTTAAATCTCAACGACTTAATCGAATACTGGGATTCTTTTGCGGCTTATTCATGCTCAATTCCTTTTCGCACTATAAATACCATCATCTCCGCCATCATCGACACCTTGGCACGGCACTTAACAGTGAGTTTTTCAATTACCCGGAAAAAGGTATAAACAGCCCAGTTAAACTATTAAGCGCCGCCCTCAATCCCGGCAGATTTATTCGCGTGGGCGCCCTCATGATCAAGAGTCTGCTGGGAACTACGCTGAAAGACATACACGATAACAAGGCGCGCACACACGCCAGGCAGGAATATTGCCTTTACTTTGTTATTCTTTCAGCAGCCATCGCCTTTACGCTAGTGACCGGTTCAATGTTCTTTATAGTCGCCTGGTTCATCCCGATGGTGCTTATCGCTGAGCCGGCTCACTACCTGATAGAACTGCCAGAACATTTCGGCCTGGATGCCTACAGCGAACCGAATTTCAACAGGAACACGAGAAGCATTGAAGCCTCATGGGTTGCGCGCTGGTATACGAATGGAAACAACCTGCACACTGCCCACCATAGCCTGGCCAGTGTGCCGATGGGTCATTGCCAAGTCTTGCATGATTGCTCCCGCTCGCACATGGAAGTCATCGAAAAGGACTACTGGACCTTTTATCGAAAGGTTATGTCGGGTGAGCTCAAGCCGTTCAATCGAAAAAGTGAGTGATGCCTGCCCACGTCATTTCCGAAATCCGAAGACATAAATCATTCCACCGCTGGCCAGTATCACGCCAGCCACCTCAATCGGGCTGGGGACCTCCGACAGGACGAGGATACCCAGCACACTGGCAATGCAAGGAACCAGGCCACCAAAGATCGAACCACGCGTTGCGCCCAGTATCGTTACCGCCTTCGTGTAGAACAACAAACCCAGAATGGCGGCAAACACGCCCTGAAACAGCGATTGAAATACGATTTCGGACAGAGGAGCGGCCAGAATACCCGGGGTTCCCCAAACGAAATACAGCGGCAGGTAAAGCAGCATGGAAACCACGGATACCAGCGCCGTAGCCTGGAAGGCGTCTACATCCCATGCGCGCGAGGCCAGGGTATAAACACCCCACAATGCGCCAGCGCCAATGAACAACAGGTCTCCCTGCCAGACTTGCCCGCCACTGTCCGTCAGGCTTCGCCACCCCGAGAGAGTGGCCCCTGCCAACACCACCACAACGCCAATCAGCACTGCCTTTTGCGGCCGGTCACGCAGCAAGAACCATCCCCCAACTGTGGAAACCGCAATCATCGCGCTGGGGATAAGCACACCGGCATGACCCGCCGGGGCATAGGCCAATCCGATGATGCCCAACAGTACGTGGGGAATGCCCTGGCCCAGTGTCAGAACCAGGGTTTTTGGCAAGCCCAGCGTTCCCGTTCCTTTTTTTAAAACGAACGGAAGCAAGATCAACCCGGCCACCATGAAGCGCAGCGCTGCGATGTCATAAGGCGACAGGGTTTTTTGTACGCCGAAACGCGAAAGCACAGGCCATGCGCCCCATATCAGCGCAGAGAGAAGCCCGAAGAACACGGCAACGGAAAGTGCTTTTCTGTCGATTAAAGGTACGCTGGTCATGGCCTGTCCTTTTCACTCATGCTGACTTTATGGGGCGGTCTTGAACGGTGTTTTCAACAACATGAAGGCGATGCGTGAAGTTGGAGAACAGATAAGGGTTCATCGGGTCATCACACCCCGCCTCAATCAGGATGCGCTGCCCCAGACCCAGTTTCTCCGCCTGCTCAATCAAGACCTCGGTCATGATCTGGTCGGCCAGTGAAACACCGGTGCTGTCGAAAATAGTCAGCTTGCTCTGATATTCAATATAGTCCTGCGGCGCTTTGACGATTTTGTGCAACTCAGGGCCAATACAACCGTGCTCGTCTTCACTCAATTGCTGGCATTCACCCTCGTTCAACGCTTGTTCCAGATAATCCGGAACCAGGAACGAACTTTTGAGTAACTGTGTTGATAATTCATATTTACGTGGCGTATCAGCGCCCACCGCATTGATATGCACGTGGGGTTTCATCCCACCGGCGTGAAGCACCGGGCCTGCATCAAGACCAATGGAGGTTGCTACGCAAATGATATCGGACTCGGCCAGCACCCTCTCCTTGGAAGCAATGGTTGGCGTAATGCCCAAGGCGGCGACTCGCTTGGCGAACGTTCTTTCCACCGCTGGATCGATGTCGTGGACCAACACCGTGTCAAAGTCAAAGATTCGACTGAGGGCATGGGCCTGGGTGACGGCCATTGCACCGGCGCCAATCAGCCCAAGGGTTTTGCTGCCAGGATGAGCCAGCAATTTCGACGCGACCGCCGAAGAGGCGCCTGTGCGTACGGCGGTTGCAAATACACCATCGACCACAGCAATAAGGTGGCCGTCCCTGACGTCGTAGAGGGAGTTAGTCGCCATGACCGTCGGCATACCCCGATTAAACGGATTGCCAGGATGGTAGCCAACGACTTTGAGTGCGACGTTCTTATCGCGTCGGTAAGCCGGCATGAACTCAATTAACCCCATTTCCGGCGTTTCATAGACAAAGCCGGTGCGGGGCTGGATTTCAACCTCACCGTTACCGAACACAGCCAATGCATCACGCAACTTTACGATCGTTTCATCCATTAAAGTGTCGAGACCGACTGCTGCAGCAATTTCACCGATATTTTCCTCAGAGAGGATAATGGTTGCTCGTTGTGCCACGGTGTCACTCCTTTACTTTCGCTGGGTCATTGAAGTCGGGTTATAAGGGCTACGTGGTAGTTGCGCTGCGTACCAGAGAAACAGCGTAATGCCTCGCGCCGGAACTAAAATAGTCCAGCTCAGGCATCGCGCAATTACTTGAAAACGATGAGGAGGGTAAGTCGTTGACTTATCGTATCTTCCTGGTATTCCACAGGCAGATCTTAAAAATACGAGACTCTTGGGACAGAGTCGATGGAGTATTTCTTCAGCGGGTATTAGTTTTTCTAAACCCCTCAGCCTGAAAGCGCCTGCGTTAAAAGAGTCGGCGCGCCTGAGTTGACGTTATACGCTGCTTAACGAACAGGCCAGCGAATCCACTAACCAGTCTTCGAATTTCTGCAAAGCCTGTGTCTTCTGAGAGTACTCAGGTTTGAACAACGTGTAGCAGTTGTCGCCTGAAAAACTCGAATCCAAGACCTTTTCCAACTGGCCACTGCGCAACTCATGATCGACCAAAATTGACTCTATCAACGCCAAGCCCTGACCATGAATAGCGGCAGTCAACGCCATATGGCCTTCAGTAAAAACAACACTTGCCTTGCTCGGACTGAGGAGCAAACCCAGTTCACTGAATACTCCCTGCCAGCTTTTATGCAGTTTTCGGTGACTTTCGGTTTTCGACTCATAACTGATCAACTTATGCCCGTAAAGGTCGGCACTCGCATTGATCGCAGGCGCATTTCGAATATAGGCGGGGCTGGCAACTATGATGATATCTGAACAGCCCAGCACCTTACTATTTAACGACAGATCCTCGCCTTTGCCGAAGCGGATTGACGCATCAATGCCATCATTTCGAAAACTTCTTACCTCACAGGACGCATCAATAATGATATTGAGGTCCGTGTGCGTTTCATAAAACTTATTCAGGTTGGGAATAAGCCACTTTACTGCGAACGAAGGCGGCGCAGAGATCGACAGCGTGGTTCTTTGGGTACCGATGATTTCCTCTGCTACAGCGGCCAGCTCGCCCAATGCTTTCTGGGCTACGCCCGCCAGGCGCTGACCGGCTTTGGTCAGCGTCAGCCCTTTGGCGTCTCTGATGAACAGCGGGCAGTTCACATAGTTTTCCAGGTTCTTGATTTGCTGGCTGGTTGCCCCTTGTGTCACGCATAACTCGGCGGCGGCCTTAGTTACACTCAGGTGCCTGGAGACGGCTTCGAACGCTTTTACAGCATTGAGGGGCGGTGTTTTCATGGCTCGCTTCTTTATCTATCCATAGAAAAATTCACTGCTTGGACTCTACTCCATGCAACTTATATTTCCTAGGCATGTTCCTGCGCACTTATGTGTACACCCGGCGCACCCTGGATGCCTATAACCAACGTAGACGTTCTAATAACTTTTAATATTTATCGGCCAACTTTCCGCACCATTAAGGCGCACTCAGGCTCCGTAATGGTGCTTATGCAACTAATCAAGTTATCACTACCGGGCAAGCCCTTCGCCCGGCGCAACCACAGCAGGACTTCCTACGGTCATCATTTGAACGCTAAGCTACGCCTATGGATGACTCAGATTATTTGCGCCTGCTCACCGTAGCAGCCGAACAAGCCAACGCTTTCCTGTCCAATGCCCGCAAATGGGAGCGTGAGCGTTGGGTCTGCCAGCGCCTGCTGCAAGGCTTGAACGTGCCCTACCGTGCCGAAGAGTTTCACCCCGCCGGGCAAGAGCCGCCGGACGTGTTGTTTCGTGACGCCAGTTTCGAAGTGTTTTTCGTGCTGGATGAAGGCCGGCGCCTGAACGACGAATGGCGCGATGAGTTGCTGCGCCGGCGCAGTGCGTTTTCCTTGAGCCAGTTGGTGCGGCGCGAAGCCAAGCCAAGGCGTATCCCAGCCCATGAGTTCTTGCTGCGCCTGGCGCCGACGTTGCGCAAAAAGGCGCATAACTACAAAGAACGCGGCATGGACCTGGGCGAGTTGGACCTGATTGCCTTCACCAGCCTCAAGCGTGAAGTGCTGGACCTCAACAGCCATTTCCCACCGCCTACCGAATACCTGCGCCAGGGCTGGCGCTCGCTGTCGCTGGTAGGCCCGACCTTTGCGCGCGTGCTCTTTGCCCACCCGGACGCACCGGACTTCTTGCGCAACAACCTGGGGCGCAGCATAGTATTCGACGTGGGCATCAGCCTGTGACGCGGGCACCGGCTACGCTTGTGGCGAGCCCGCCAACCTCCTGACTGTAACGTGGCGCCCTTTTGCAACGTCTACCTGACGAGGCCTTTATGACCAGCCGCCTGAACCCCGATGACCAACAGCATGTCGAAGAGTACCTGCAACTCTCCCAAAACCGAGTCGAGCGCAAGCCTTTCCGGCCGTGGCTGCTCCTGGGTGTGGTGCTGTTGGTGGTGATCGGGCTCGGCCTGCTGAGTCGCCTTTTGAGTTACCTGACGCTATGAGCTGCATCGCGCTCGCGAGGGTAACTGCTCCGATTTCTTTTAGCCTTGCGAGATATCCCCATGACCCATCGTATTATTATCGTCGGCGGCGGCGCCGGCGGCCTGGAGTTGGCTACCCGCCTGGGTAAGACTCTGGGCAAGCGCGGCACCGCCAGCATCACGCTGGTGGACGCCAACCTCACCCATATCTGGAAGCCGCTGCTGCACGAAGTGGCCGCCGGTTCGCTGAATTCTTCGGAAGACGAGCTCAATTATGTCGCCCAGGCCAAATGGAACCACTTCGAGTTCCAACTGGGGCGCATGAGCGGGCTTGACCGTGAACAGAAAAAAATCCAACTGGCCGCGACCCTCGATGAAGAAGGCCGTGAGCTGGTGCCCGCGCGCGTGCTGGGTTATGACAGCCTGGTGATTGCGGTCGGCAGCACCACCAACGATTTCGGCACCGAAGGCGCGGCGCAGCACTGCCTGTTCCTCGACACCCGTAAACAGGCCGAGCGCTTCCACCAACAGTTGCTCAACCACTACCTGCGTGCCCATGCGGGCCAGACTGATGTGGAAGAAAACATCAGCGTCGCCATCGTCGGCGCCGGTGCGACGGGCGTTGAGCTGGCCGCCGAGTTGCACAACGCCGCCCATGAGCTGGCGGCCTATGGCCTGGACCGCATCAAACCGGAAAACATGCACATCACCCTGATCGAAGCCGGCCCGAGGGTATTGCCCGCGTTGCCGGAGCGCATTGGCGGGCCTGTGCATAAAACCCTGGAGAAACTCGGCGTGACCGTGCTGACCAACTCGGCGGTCAGCGAAGTGACAGCCGACGCGCTGATCACCAGCAGCGGCCAAGTCATCCCTGCCAGCCTCAAGGTCTGGGCTGCCGGCATTCGTGCTCCGGGCTTCCTCAAGGACATCGACGGCCTGGAAACCAACCGCATCAACCAATTGCAGGTGCTGCCGACGCTGCAAACCACCCGCGACGAAAACATCTTCGCCTTTGGCGACTGCGCCGCCTGCCCGCAACCGGGCACCGACCGCAATGTGCCGCCACGCGCCCAGGCCGCTCACCAGCAGGCTTCACTGTTGGCCAAGTCGCTGAAACTGCGGATCGAAGGCAAGGACCTGCCATCCTACAAGTACACCGACTACGGCTCATTGATCTCGCTGTCGCGTTTTTCGGCGGTGGGTAACTTGATGGGCAACCTGACGGGCAGCGTGATGCTCGAAGGCTGGCTGGCGCGAATGTTCTATGTGTCGCTTTACCGCATGCACCAGATGGCGCTGTACGGGTTCTTCCGCACGGCAATGCTGATGCTGGGCAGCAAGATTGGGCGCGGGACTGAGCCGCGCCTTAAATTGCATTAACAACTCGGCCCTGAATGGGACCTTTTAAGTGTGGGAGCGGGCTTGCTCGCGAATGCGGTGGTTCAGTATTAGATGTATTGACTGACACACCGCTATCGCAGGCAAGCCAGCTCCCACGTTTTTTTGCGCAGTATTCAGGAATTTCGCGCACAAAAAAAATCCCCGTATCTTTCGATACGAGGATTTTTAATATGGTCGGGGTAAGGGGATTCGAACTCCTGACATCCTGCTCCCAAAGCAGGCGCGCTACCGGACTGCGCTATACCCCGGTAAAAAAAAGGCGACCTTTCAGTCGCCTTCTTCGATCAGTGCTTTTGGCCTCTGATCTTAAGATTCGATTCCAGTGTTAACTGGTCTCAAAAATGGTGGGTCGTGTGGGATTCGAACCTACGACCAATTGGTTAAAAGCCAACTGCTCTACCAACTGAGCTAACGACCCAAAAATGGTCGGGGTAAGGGGATTCGAACTCCTGACATCCTGCTCCCAAAGCAGGCGCGCTACCGGACTGCGCTATACCCCGGTTTTGAAATTGGCTCCGTGACCAGGACTCGAACCTGGGACCCAATGATTAACAGTCATTTGCTCTACCGACTGAGCTATCACGGAACTACATATTTCAAATTTACAACTTCTACTGCTTTACAACCTTCTCTTCGGCTTGTCCGTATCGCTACGTTCACGTCTCTGAGGCGCGCTATTCTACAATCTTAAAAACCCCTGTCAACCCTTTAAATTGCTTTTAAGACAATGATTTGCGCTTGTTTCTGATTTCTTCTTGGGGAGAAGAAACCCGTGGGCTGACGTTGCTGCGGGGCGCACTTTACAAGCCTTTGCCTTACAGTTCAACGCCCTATCGAAAAAAAAGGCCCCGCAATGCGGGGCCTCCTCTTATCGCCTTACAGGCCGGGCTTAGTGGAAGACGATTTGGTCGTTCTCCACCGTGGCCGCCACGCTGGTCCCCGGCATGAAGCTGCCCGACAGGATCAACTGCGCCAACGGGTTTTCGATCCAGCGCTGAATCGCACGTTTCAAAGGCCGTGCGCCATACACCGGGTCGTAACCCACCGCGATCAGCTTGTCCAACGCCTCGCTGCTCAGCTCCAGGTCAAGCTCACGCTCGGCCAGGCGGCTGCGCAGGCGGCCCAGCTGGATCTCGGTAATACCCGCGATCTGATCCCGCGCCAGTGGCTCGAAGATCACCACTTCGTCGACCCGGTTGATAAATTCCGGGCGGAAGTGCGAGGTCAGCGCATCCATCACCGCCGCGCGCTGGGCCTCACGATCACCGACCAGCTCCTGAATCTGCGCCGAGCCCAGGTTGGAGGTCATCACGATTACTGTGTTGCGGAAGTCCACCGTACGCCCGTGGCTGTCCGTCAAGCGGCCATCTTCCAGCACCTGCAGCAAGATGTTGAACACATCCGGGTGAGCCTTCTCGACCTCATCCAGCAGGATCACCGAGTAAGGCTTGCGCCGCACGGCTTCGGTCAGGTAACCGCCTTCTTCATAGCCCACATAGCCTGGTGGAGCACCGATCAAGCGCGCCACCGAGTGTTTCTCCATGAATTCGGACATATCGATCCGCACCATGGCCTCTTCAGTATCAAAGAGGAACTCGGCCAAGGCCTTGCACAGCTCGGTTTTACCCACGCCGGTTGGGCCGAGGAACATGAACGAGCCGCTCGGACGGTTCGGGTCGGACAAGCCGGCCCGCGAACGCCGTACCGCGTTGGACACTGCCACCACGGCCTCTTCCTGGCCAATGACGCGCTGGTGCAGCAGGCTTTCCATCTTCAGCAGCTTGTCGCGCTCGCCTTCAAGCATTTTCGACACGGGAATGCCGGTCCACTTGGAGACCACTTCGGCAATTTCTTCCTCGGTCACCTTGCTGCGCAGCAGCTGGTTCTCGGGCTTGCCGTGCTGGTCGACCATTTGCAGGCTGCGCTCCAGGTCCGGGATCACCCCGTACTGCAACTCGGCCATGCGGTTCAGGTCGCCTTTACGGCGTGCCGCTTCCAGCTCCTGGCGGGACTGCTCGATCTTTTGCTGGATCTGCGCAGAACCCTGCACTTCAGCTTTTTCCGAGGTCCAGATTTCTTCGAGGTCCGAATACTCGCGCTCCAGACGCAGGATTTCTTCCTGAAGTTTTTCCAGGCGTTTCTTCGCTGCGTCGTCTTCTTCTTTCTTAAGGGCCTGAGATTCAACTTTGAGTTGAATCAGGCGCCGATCCAGACGGTCAAGCACTTCCGGCTTGGAATCGATCTCCATGCGAATGCGGCTGGCCGCTTCGTCGATCAGGTCGATGGCCTTGTCCGGCAACTGACGGTCAGTGATATAGCGATGGCTCAGTTTGGCCGCCGCAATGATCGCGCCGTCCGTGATCGCCACCTTGTGGTGCACCTCATAACGCTCCTTGAGGCCACGCAGGATGGCGATGGTGTCTTCTTCGCTCGGTTCTTCCACCAATACTTTCTGGAAGCGCCGCTCGAGGGCTGCGTCCTTTTCAATGTACTGGCGATACTCGTTGAGCGTGGTCGCGCCAACGCAATGCAACTCACCCCGCGCCAAGGCGGGCTTGAGCATATTGCCGGCATCCATCGAACCTTCGCCTTTGCCGGCGCCAACCATGGTGTGCAGTTCATCGATAAACAGAATGATCTGCCCTTCCTGCTTCGACAGCTCATTAAGCAGCGACTTGAGGCGTTCTTCGAACTCGCCACGGAACTTGGCACCGGCGATCAGCGACCCCATGTCCAGGGACAACAGGCGCTTGCCTTTAAGGCCGTCCGGCACTTCACCATTAATGATGCGCTGGGCCAAGCCTTCGGCAATCGCGGTTTTACCCACGCCAGGTTCACCGATCAGCACCGGGTTGTTCTTGGTGCGGCGTTGCAACACCTGGATGGTGCGCCGAATTTCGTCATCACGACCGATCACCGGGTCCAGCTTGCCTTCTTCGGCGCGTTTGGTCAGATCGACGGTGTATTTGTCCAGAGCCTGTCGCGACTCCTCATGATTGGGGTCATTCACCGCCTCGCCGCCACGCAGGTTGTTGATGGCGTTTTCCAGGGCTTTTTTGCTCACGCCCTGGCCCAGCAACAATTTGCCAAGCTTGCTGTTGTCGTCCATCGCGGCGAGCAGCACCAGTTCGCTGGAGATGAACTGGTCACCTTTCTGCTGGGCCAGGCGATCGGCCTGGTTAAGCAGGCGCGCCAAGTCCTGCGACATGTTCACGTCGCCGGTAGGGTTTTGGATTTTCGGCAGCTGGTCGAGCTCTTTGCTCAACTCCTTGCGCAGGCTGTTGACGTCAAAGCCCACCTGCATCAGCAAGGGCTTGATAGAACCACCTTGCTGTTCGAGAAGCGCCTGCATCAAGTGCGCAGGCTCAATCGCCGGATGGTCGAGGCCGACCGCCAGGGATTGGGAGTCCGAGAGTGCCAACTGCAACTTGCTGGTTAAACGATCAATACGCATTAGTCACCTTCCTTTTGAGCAGGCCGGAGCTAGAAATACACATCCTGAATGAAGAAACCTGCCAGATACCCTTATAGATGGGGTGGATTCTGGAAGATTCAAGCAGCTGATCGTTGATGTGGATCAGCATTGATCCAAGTCAGGAGAGTCTAGCGCTCAAGCCAGATAAGGGAGGCGAACCGACCGGTGCGCGGGCTGCGACGGTAGGAAAAGAAGCGTGGGTCGGTCACGGTGCACAAACCACCACCGTATACAGCAGTGACACCGCGCGCGGCCAGGCGCAGGCGCGCCAGTTGGTAGATGTCGGCCATGTATTTGCCGGGATTACGGCTGGGTACAAAGGCCTCGGCCGAGGCTGGCAGTTGCTGCATGAAGGCTTCACGCACTTCGGGGCCGACCTCAAAGGCTTGCGGGCCGATGGCCGGGCCAAGCCAGACCAGTACGTCATCGGGTTCGGCATTCAAGCTTTCGAAGGCGGCTTCCAATACACCGGCCGCCAGCCCGCGCCAACCGGCATGGGCAGCCGCTACGCGGGTACCGGCACGGTTGCAGAACAACGCGGGCAGGCAGTCTGCGGTCATTGATGTACAGGCAATGCCGGGCGTGCTGGTCCAACTGGCATCGGCTTCAGCGATACGCGAAGGGTCAGCCTCCACCACGGTTATCCCGTGAACCTGGCGTAACCAGGCAGGCCGGATAGTAAAAGCATCGGTAAGACGGCGGCGATTTTCAAGGACAGCCTCAAGGCTGTCCTCGACATGATCACCCAGGTTAAGGCTGTCGAAGGGCGCCAGACTGACACCGCCCGCACGGGTGGTAACGCAGGCTTTGACTCCCGACGGCGCGGGCCAGTCAGGAATCAGCCAGTCACTCATCCAACAAACGCCTCGCGATCCTGCTTGAGCAACGACAACAACCAGACCAGATCGTCTGGCAGAGGCGATTCCCAGCTCATCCGCTTACCGCTCGTCGGATGATCCAGTTCCAGGAAGCGTGCATGCAGTGCCTGGCGCGGGAAAGTTTTCAGCGATTCAACCATGGTCTGGCTGGCCGCTGGCGGAATGCGGAAGCGACCGCCGTAGGCCGGATCTCCGACCAACGGGAAGTTGATATGCGCCATGTGCACGCGAATCTGGTGCGTACGGCCGGTTTCCAGCTTGACCCGCACATGCGTGTGGGACCGGAAACGCTCCAGCACACGGTAGTGGCTGACGGCCGGCTTGCCGCCTTCCATCACCGCCATACGCTGGCGCTGTTGGCCGTGGCGGCCGATCGGGGCGTTGATCTTGCCACCCGCCACCACCACGCCGATCACGATGCATTCGTAGATCCGGCTGACACTGCGGGCCTGCAATTGTGTGACCAACTGCGTCTGCGCCTGAATGGTCTTGGCCACCACCATCAAGCCGGTGGTGTCCTTGTCCAGGCGGTGCACGATGCCGCAGCGCGGCACGTTGACGATGTCCGGCACGTGGTGCAACAAGGCATTGAGCAAAGTGCCATCAGCGTGCCCGACCGCCGGGTGAACCACCAGGCCTGCGGGTTTGTTGATGACCAGGATGTCGTCGTCTTCATAGACGATATCCAGCTCGATGTCTTGGGCGACCCATTCTCCCTGGGCTTCCTGCTCGGCAGTCAGCTCAAGAATGGCACCGCCATGGACTATGTCTCGCGGGCGGATAACCGCTCCATCCACAGTCAGGCGGCCGTCTTTGATCCAGGCGGAAAGGCGCGAGCGCGAGTGCTCAGCGAATAATTGTGCGGCGACTTGATCGAGGCGTTGGCCGCCCAATTCGGACGGCACCTCTGCGCGAAGTTCAATTTTATCGGACATGCTCAGACTAGGCGTGGCACAGCCTTTGGTTTCGGCTGCGCGCTTGTGGTTAAATACGGCGTCTTTTGCCCCGAGGCTTTCAACGGGGCGCTCATCATAACAGGACGGCCCCGCCCAAGACAGCGGCCGTCATAGGGACGCAAGCCGCCATGCAAGTGAAACACCTGCTGCTGATCGCCATCCTCGCCATGACTGCTGCTTGCTCGTCAACAAAGGAAGTCGTCGACGAAAACCTGAGCGAAGTCGAGCTGTATCAATTAGCTCAAAAAGACTTGGACAATAATAGCTACACCAGTGCCACAGCCAAGCTGAAGGCCCTGGAGTCGCGCTATCCGTTCGGGCGCTACGCCGACCAGGCACAGCTCGAGCTGATCTACGCCAACTACAAGAACGCGGAGCCGGAAGCTGCCAAGTCCGCCGCCGAGCGTTTTATCCGTCTGCATCCGCAGCACCCGAACGTGGACTACGCCTACTACATGAAGGGCCTGACCTCGTTCGACCAGGACGTTGGCCTGCTGGCGCGCTTCCTGCCGCTGGACATGACCAAGCGTGACCCTGGCGCTGCCCGCGACTCCTACAACGAGTTCGCCCAGCTCACCAGTCGCTACCCCAACAGCCGCTACGCGCCGGACGCCAAGCAGCGCATGATCTACTTGCGCAACCTGCTGGCGTCCTACGAGATCCACGTGGCCGACTACTACCTGACCCGTCAGGCGTATGTAGCTGCCGCCAACCGTGGCCGTTACGTGGTAGAGAACTTCCAGGAAACCCCTTCCGTGGGTGATGGCCTGGCGGTAATGACCCAGGCTTACCAGGCGTTGCACCTGGATGCATTGGCAGCCACCAGCCTGGAAACCTTGAAGCTCAACTACCCGGACTCCCCAAGCCTGAATGACGGCCAGTTCGTACCGCGGGTTGCGCAAGCGGACAACCGTTCGTGGCTGAGCAAATACACCCTGGGCCTGATCAGTTCCCGCCCACCGTTGCCGCCGGGCGAAACCCGCGCCAACCAGGACGTGATGAAGCAGTTCCAGGACGCCAAGGAAGCCATTCCTTCGGAGCTCAAGCCGCATGACGCCAATGGCGACGTGATCGAAGAAGAAGCACCGCAGGCCCTGGGCAACAATGAAGACCGTTCGTGGTTCAGCTACATGACCTTCGGCGTGTTCGACTGATTGCACACCGCGTGATCAAGAAGGAGCCTCTCGGGGCTCCTTTTTTGTGGCCGTCGTATTAATGCACTGTGCGCTGGCCACGCGCTTGGCTAAACTGGCGCATTCCCTGTCGAGAAACTGCCCATCATGCTTCGTCTACTGTTCTGGATTGCCGTCATTGCTGCCGCGGTTTGGTTCTGGCGCAAATTCAAAAGCCCGGCGGCCAGGCAGCAACGCTCCGCCGAGCCGGGCGCGGCCTTGATGGTGCGCTGCGCCCACTGCGGCGTGCACCTGCCGCAGGATCGCGCACTCAGTTCACGCCAGGCGTGGTACTGCACCCAGGCGCACCTGGAGCAAGGGCCGAAGTCTATCCAGCGTTGATCCGACCGGCGGGCGCATACGGCGCCGGGTCGATGATCGGTGTGCGCCCCAGCAGCAAGTCAGCAAACAGTTGGCAGGAGGCCGGCGCGAGCACCAGCCCATTGCGGTAATGCCCGCAGTTGAGCCAAAGCCCTTTGAAACCGGGTACTTCACCGATGTAAGGGATACCTTCCGGTGAACCGGGGCGCAAACCGGCCCAGTGGCCTACGACTTGCGCATCTGCCAGCGCGGGAATCAACTCCACCGCCGACGCCTTCAGGCTTTCCAGGGCCATGTCGGTCGGGGTCTTGTCGAACCCTTCGTGCTCCAGCGTACTGCCGATCAGAATGTGCCCGTCACGCCGTGGGATCGCATAACGCCCCTTGGCCAGCACCATGCTCGACAAAAAGTCCGACGCACATTTGTACAAAATCATTTGGCCTTTGACCGGCTCTACCGGCAGCGACAGGCCCAGTTTGCCGAGTATCTCACCGCTCCAGGCGCCCGCCGCCAGCACCACCTGGTCGCCCAGGACCGGCCCCGCTGCGGTGTTCACACCCACGACGTTGCCATCTTCGATAACAAACCCATCGACTTCGCACTGCTCATGAAGGGTCACGCCGGGAAGCGCCAACAGCGCGGCCTTGAGGGATTTGACCAGGCGCGGGTTGCGCACATTGGCCACGTCCGCCATGTAGATCGCCTGGGAATATCCACCCCCCAGCACCGGCACCGCATCATGGGCGGCCGACACATCCACCTTGCTCAACGGTCGGCCTTCACGGGCAGCCCAGGCCAACGCCTGGGCCTCATCTTCCAGGTCCAGCCAGTACAGGCCCGTGGTGTGAACCTCTGGATCAACTCCGGTGGCTGCAAACAGTCGCTCTGCCAACTGCGGGTAAAAATCCTGCGACCAATGGGCCAGTGCGGTGACCGCCGGGCTGTATCGCCATGGATACAGCGGCGAAACAATACCGCCACCCGCCCAGGAAGACTCCTGCCCTAGGCCCGACCGCTCCAGCAGCACCACGGCCTGCCCCTGTGTGGCGAGGTTAAATGCGGTCAACAAGCCGATAACACCGCCACCGACAATCACCACTTGCTGTTGCTTAGCCATCATTTGATCCAGCCGATAAAAAGGGAAAAGCGCACCCGGCGCCCATTCATCCAGCACTCTCATCATTGCCCCCAACACGCCTGGCGCGACATTTCAGGTATCGCGCCCGGATTGCTGCGCACGCCGGTGCTGGACAAGCTGAACTCACCGCACGGGTCATTCGCCATAAGGGCGCCGACCGCAGGCGAGGCGACCAAGGTGAATGCCTCGGGGCTCAATGCAGTGCTGATTCTATAGTGATCATTGCCGGCACTGGCGCCGCTTGCATCAATAAAAGTGCCGTGGCGCGTGTAAAAGCGCTCAAGGTGCTGAGCCTGCTCAATCAGCAATGCAACGATCTGCGCGCGGTGGGCTTTTTTTACCTGCCCGGTATACGCGGGGTAAGCAATTGCGGCCAAAAACGCGATGATGGCGACCGCGCTCAGTAACTCGATCAGGGTAAAACCTTGGCAATCCTTGCCCATTGATACGCTCCTTATTAGTGAAGTTGTCGCCATAGCACCCGATGAACGCTCTGGCCTCCCTCTGCCTGTGCATAGACCGCCTCCAGCACCGTGCGCACCTGGCCTTTGCTCCCAACCGCCGTCACGCGGTACAACGCAGCCGGCGTTTCGGCAGGCAAACCCGCCAGCCCCATGCCCATTCCCAGGGATTGAACGCCATACAGGCCGCCCTTCAGGGCAACCCAGGTGACCGCTGAAACTGGGTGTGTACCAGCCTCTACCACCTGCGACGATTCCACTGGCGGCGCACAGGTATTGATCGACCGACACACCGGCAGCGTCGCGCCGGCCCGCCGGATCACCGACTCCCCCAACCTCAGGCCACTTTCGGCGCTTTGGAATGACTGGTTTCGATGCCATACGCTGCCGGTAAGCTTTTGTTGGGACACCGCCCCTTGCATCGAAGCCAGGCCGATCAGTGACAGCACCAGCAGAAACACCAGGCTGATCAACAAAACCATGCCGGTTTGCCGCGCAAAAACGCCTTGATGATTGAACATGCCGCCCTACCCCAACCGGTTTCGCAAGGCTGCTACGACGCTGTAGGCCTGATCTTTCACACGCCCGGTCGGGTCTTGCAGCGTCATGCGCAGGCGTACGCTGCGGATCAGCGATGCATCCGCAGGGCTGGCGTCATAGCGCACTGCCTTAAGCGAATCAGGTTTGCCTGCCACGCCGAAACTTATGTCGAACGCCTGCACGTTATCCAACAACACTGCCTTGGCCGGTGCCGCAGGCGTACTGACCTTCAATTGCCCCGTTTCAAAGGTGTAGGTGATTTGGCGCAACGCAAACCGGATCTGCCCGGGCATCGGTAGCGGTGAGCTCCCCGCATAGGCTTGGGCCGTGCCGAGGCAGTCAGAGAGCACCGTCCAGTCAGGCGTGCCGCCCTCACTTGCCACATCGGCGGTAACCAGCGTCAGCGACCAGGAACTGCCAGTAGAAAGCCAGCCGACAGGTCGATCAAAGGCTGCCGGCGCGTTGTCGATAGAGGCTGTCGCCAGACAGCCGAACATTCCCGTCTGGCGGATATCCTGGACCATTTTGCCCAGCACAAACCGCGCATCATCCTGCAGCGCCATGGCGGCCTGTTGGCTGGTTTGAGTCGCGCGAGCGCTGATCGCCACCTGGCTGACACCCAGTATCAGCAGCAACCCGACAGCCAGCGCGAGCAACAACTCCACCAGGCTGAAGCCACGGACAAAGCGTCTCATTGAGGAGCCTGCGGGTCGCTGGTAATGCGGCTGGTGAGGGTGAAGGTTTCCCGTGCCCCACGGATATTAGCCCCACGCGAGTCATCCCAGCTGATGCTCACGGTCACCTCGCCACCGCTGATCACCACCGAGCCTTTGGCGTCCGTGCCGGCGAAACCGATGATATTGGCTTCGAAGTCATGCAGGTCCAGGTCCCGCACGCTGGCGGTCGCGCTATTGGCGGGAGCACGTTGTGCGAGCCCCCATGCATAGTCGGCGCCTGAGTTGGCGCGGATTCGGTCGAGCATATCGTAGGCAATGAAACTGGCCTGGCTGGTCATCCTTGAGCTGTCGGTGTACTTGAGTGCATTGAGCTGAGTGACTGCGGCGCCCAGCAGCCCGACGGCGAGAATCAGCACCGCCACCAGCACTTCGATCAGGGTCATGCCGGTTTGCTGCCGAGGCAGCGCGTAGGGAAAAAGTCTGTTCGGGCAGGCAAGCATTACCGTCGTCATCCGTGTCGAAGGCCGAAAAAAGCAGCGCAGCGCTGCTGTGCGACCCAAGACTAGCGCCGGTTTTTGGCTGGCGCTGCGATCGGAACAAAGGGAAATACTTTGGACATAAAGGCCATCATCCGGCGCAGCTACCGGAGGCTATACCTACGTCTGCACCTCACTATTTACCTTGTCCAAGGAGGGACAGACGATGCAACAACCTAAGCACCAGCTTATGCAACAGCGCGGTTTCACCCTGATCGAGCTGCTGTTCGGCCTGTTCCTCGGCAGCATCCTGGCGCAAATGGCAGTGCCCGCCTTCAAGGGTTTGCTTGCGTCGCAGCAGCAACGCAGCGCGGCCCACTCGCTTGCCGAAGGCCTGCGATTGGCCCGCACTGAGGCGATCACACGCAATCGCGCAGTGATCATTCAGGCCATTGCGAACGATTGGAGCAAAGGATGGCAGGTCATCGTGGACATGAGCGGGCGCGGCCAGCAGGACGCCAGCAACCCGATAGTGTTGGAACGACAGAACAACGGGCGCGTGACAATGGCCGGCAATGGGCCAGTCAAGAGCCAGGTACGCTTCAGCGGGCTGGGTGAGCCGGTGTTTGCGGGAGGTGGCTTCCGCGCCGGTACGGTGCACATTTGCGGCACAGACCCGGCACAGAGCCTCTATCAAGTGGTACTGGCACCCAGCGGGCGCATCAGCCTGCGCAGTGAGGCCACCGAACAGGCGCTGTGCCGCAGTGGCACAGGCACCGTTGCACTCAGAGCAGAGAACGAACCCGTAGCTCCTTGGGCATCGAGAACGTGACGTTCTCTGCGCGGCCGTCCAACTCATCCGCGCCGGTAGCACCCCAGGCCTGCAACTGCTGGATCACACCACGCACCAGCACTTCTGGAGCCGAAGCCCCGGCGGTGATGCCGATACGCTCAACGCCATCGAACCAACTGCGCTGCATGTCTTCAGCGCCATCGATCAGGTAGGCCGGCGTGGCCATGCGTTCAGCCAGTTCGCGCAAGCGGTTGGAGTTGGAGCTGTTGGGGCTGCCCACCACCAGGACCACATCGCACTCGTCGGCCAGTTGCTTGACCGCGTCCTGGCGGTTTTGCGTGGCGTAGCAGATGTCGTCTTTGCGTGGCCCGCCAATCGCCGGGAAGCGCGTGCGCAGGGCATCGATCACACGGCTGGTGTCGTCCATCGACAGCGTGGTTTGCGTCACGAAGGCCAGGCGATCAGGGTTGCGTACCTGCAACTCGGCCACGTCTTTTTCGTCCTCCACCAGGTAGATGGCGCCGCCATTGCTGGCGTCGTACTGGCCCATGGTGCCTTCGACTTCCGGGTGACCGGCGTGGCCGATCAGGATGCACTCACGGCCGTCGCGGCTGTAACGCGCGACTTCGATGTGTACCTTGGTCACCAGCGGGCAGGTGGCGTCGAACACCTTGAGGCCACGGCCGGCCGCTTCGGTACGGACTGCCTGGGACACACCGTGGGCGCTGAAAATGACGATAACGTCGTCCGGCACCTGGTCGAGTTCTTCGACAAAGATAGCCCCGCGCGCGCGCAGGTCTTCAACCACGAATTTGTTGTGGACGACTTCATGGCGCACGTAAATCGGCGGCCCGAACACTTCCAGGGCGCGATTGACGATTTCGATCGCCCGGTCCACACCGGCGCAGAAGCCACGGGGGTTGGCGAGTTTGATTTGCATGCTGTGCCTCGTGTCTTGCAGCCACTTCGAGCCAGGTATGACGCTGACTCAACTGACAATGAAGATCAAAGGTGGGAGCGGGCTTGCTCGCGAATGCGCAGTGTCAGTCACCGAACTATCAGACTGATCCACCGCATTCGCGAGCAAGCCCGCTCCCACATTTTAGACCGCGTTCGGCCAATTAAAGCGCTTTAACGTCGATGATTTCAACGTCAAACGTCAAGGTTTTACCGGCCAACGGGTGGTTGAAGTCGATGGTCACTTGCGCGTCATCGAAGGTTTTAACCACGCCGGGCAGCTCGGTGTTCGCCGCATCGTTGAAGATCACCAACAGGCCTTCCGACAGGTCCATGTCCTGGAACTGCGAGCGCGGGATGATCTGCACGTTTTGCGGGTTGGGCTGGCCAAAGGCGTTTTCCGGCAGGATCTGCAGGGTGCGCTTGTCGCCAGCCTTGAAACCGAACAGTGCCGCTTCAAAACCCGGCAGCAGGTTGCCGTCACCGACCTTGAAGGTCGCCGGGGCTTTGTCGAACGTGCTGTCGACCGTGTCGCCATTCTCCAGGCGCAATGCGAAATGCAAAGTGACTTCCGTGTTCTGGCCGATGCGTTGCTCAGCCAATACCTGATCAGTCATTGACGGTCTCTCCGGTTTTCTTGCTTTTGAACATATCCAACGCCAGCATGATTGCACCGACGGTGATGGCACTGTCGGCAAAGTTGAACGCCGGGAAGTACCAGCGGTTCTGCCAATGCACCAGAATAAAATCGATCACATGGCCCAGGGCAATGCGGTCGTACAAGTTGCCCAGCGCGCCGCCCAGCACCAGGGCCAGGGCGATTGCCAGCCAGGTGTCATCGCGGCCGAGGCGTTTGAGCCACACCACCAGCACCGCACTGACCACCACGGCGATCAGGGCGAACAGCCAGCGCTGCCAGCCGCCGCTGTCAGCCAGGAAGCTGAAGGCGGCGCCAGTGTTGTAGGCCAGGGTCCAGCTGAAGTAGTCAGGAATGACCACGATTTGCTGGAACATCTGCAGGGAGCCTTCGAAATGAGCCTTGCTGACCTGGTCAATGACCAGGACCAGCACGCTCAGCACGAGCCAACCCAGACGTCCGAAACGACTGGAAGCATTAGGCATAGTGGCGAACCTCGCCAGCACCGCTGATGTTGTCCACGCAACGACCGCAGATTTCCGGGTGCTCCGGGTTCACGCCGACGTCTTCACGGCAGTGCCAGCAACGGGCGCACTTAGGGAAGGCCGACTTGACCACTTTGAGCTTGAGGCCCGGTACTTCGGTGGCCACGGCGTCCGCTGGCGCCTGGGCAAACGGTGCCAGGCTTGCGGTCGAGGTGATCAGCACGAAGCGCAGTTCGTTGCTCAGCTTGGCCAGGTCGGCGGTCAGGCCTTCCTCGGCAAACAGGGTGACTTCGGCTTGCAGGTTGCCACCGACGGCCTTGGCCGCACGCTGAACTTCCAGCTCCTTGTTCACCGCCACTTTGACGGCCATTACGCCTTCCCAGTATTCGCGGCCCAGTTCGAAGTTGGCCGGCAATTCGGTCAGGCCTTCGTACCAGGTGTTGAGCATCACCGATTCGTTACGCTCGCCCGGCAGGTATTCCCACAGTTCGTCGGCGGTGAAGGCCAGGATCGGCGCGATCCAGCGCACCAGCGCTTCAGAGATGTGGTACAGCGCGGTCTGCGCCGAGCGGCGTGCCTTGCTGTTGGCGCCGGTGGTGTACTGGCGGTCCTTGATGATATCGAGGTAGAAACCACCCAGCTCCTGCACGCAGAAGTTGTGGATCTTGGAGTACACGTTCCAGAAGCGGTATTCGCCGTAGTGTTCCTGCAACTCGCGCTGCAGCAACAGGGTACGGTCCACGGCCCAACGGTCCAGGGCAAGCATGTCCTCGGCCGGCAGGATGTCGGTGGCCGGGTTGAAACCGGTCAGGTTCGACAGCAGGAAGCGTGCGGTATTACGGATACGGCGGTAGGCATCGGCGCTGCGGGCCAGGATCTGGTCCGACACGGCGATTTCGCCCGAGTAATCGGTCGAGGCAACCCACAGACGCATGATGTCGGCGCCCAGGGTATCGTTGATCTTTTTCGGCTCGATCACGTTTTTCAGCGACTTGGACATCTTGCGGCCCGTCTCGTCGACGGTGAAGCCGTGGGTCAGCAGTTCGCGATACGGCGCGTGGTTGTCGATGGCGCAACCGGTCAGCAGCGACGAGTGGAACCAGCCACGGTGTTGGTCCGAGCCTTCCAGGTACAGGTCGGCACGCGGGCCGGTAGCGTGGCCCATCGGGTGCGAACCGCGCAGCACGTGCCAGTGGGTGGTGCCCGAGTCGAACCACACGTCGAGGGTGTCACTGATCTTGTCGTATAGCGGCGCTTCATCGCCCAACAGCTCGGCAGCGTCCAGCTTGAACCAGGCTTCGATGCCTTCCTGTTCAACGCGCAGCGCCACTGCTTCCATCAGCTCGACGGTGCGTGGGTGCAGTTCGCCGCTTTCCTTGTTCAGGAAGAACGGGATCGGCACGCCCCAGTTGCGCTGGCGGGAGATGCACCAGTCCGGGCGGTTGGCGATCATCGAGTGCAGGCGCGCCTGGCCCCAGGCCGGGACGAACTTGGTTTCTTCGATGGCTTTAAGCGAGCGCACACGCAAGGTGTCGCCGCTGGTCGGCTCTTTGTCCATGCCGATAAACCACTGCGCCGTGGCGCGGTAGATCAACGGGGTCTTGTGACGCCAGCAGTGCATGTAGCTGTGCTTGATGGTGTCGGATTTCACCAGCGCACCGACTTCGCTCAGCTTGTCGATGATCGCCTGGTCGGCCTTGAAGATGAACTGGCCGCCGAAGAACTCCAGCGACGGCACGTACACGCCATTGCTCTGCACCGGGTTGATGATGTCGTCATTCACCATGCCGTACTTCTTGCAGATGACGAAGTCATCCACGCCGTAGGCCGGCGAGCAGTGAACAATGCCAGTACCCGAACCCAACTCCACGTAGTCAGCCAGGTACACCGGCGACAGACGGTCGTAGAACGGGTGACGGAAGTTGATCAGTTCCAGCGCGGTGCCGGTGGTGGTGGCGATGACCGAACCTTGCAGCTCGTAGCGCGCCAGGCAGGCCTCGACCATTTCTTCAGCGAGTACCAGCAGGCGATCACCGACGTCCACCAGGGCGTAGGTGAATTCCGGGTGCACGTTCAGCGCCTGGTTGGCCGGGATGGTCCACGGGGTGGTGGTCCAGATCACGATGGCTGCAGGCTTTGGCAGGCTCGACAGGCCAAAGGCTTGAGCCAGCTTGGCGTCGTCGGCGATCGGGAAGGCCACGTCGATGGTCGAAGACTTCTTGTCTTCGTACTCGACTTCCGCTTCAGCCAGGGCCGAACCGCAATCGAAGCACCAGTTCACCGGTTTGAGGCCCTTGAACACGAAACCGCCTTTGACGATTTCGGCCAAGGCGCGGATTTCGCCGGCCTCGTTCTTGAAGTTCATGGTCTTGTACGGGTTGTCCCACTCGCCCAGCACGCCCAGGCGGATGAATTCGGACTTCTGCCCTTCGATCTGCTCGGTGGCGTAGGCACGGCACAGTTCGCGGGTTTTATCCGCGCCCAGGTTCTTGCCGTAGGTCACTTCGACTTTGTGCTCGATCGGCAGGCCGTGGCAGTCCCAGCCCGGAACATAAGGTGCGTCGAAGCCCGACAGGGTTTTCGAACGCAGGATCATGTCCTTGAGAATTTTGTTCAGCGCATGACCGATGTGAATCGTGCCGTTGGCATAAGGAGGGCCGTCGTGCAGGACGAACTTCGGACGATCCTTGCCAATTTCGCGCAACTTTCCGTACAGGCCAATACTGTCCCAGCGCTGCAGGATCTGCGGTTCGCGCTGTGGCAGGCCGGCCTTCATTGGGAAGGCGGTGTCCGGAAGGTTTAGCGTGGCTTTATAGTCGGTCATTTAAGGCTCTTCGGTTAGCGATGGGCGCTAGGTGCGGCTAGTGCACGGGCGGCGGCGACATCCGCATTGATCGCCGTTTTCAACGCCTCAAGGGAGGCGAAACGCTGCTCTTCACGCAGCTTCTGGTGGAAAACCACCGTTAAACGCCGGTCATACAAATCACCGGCAAAATCCAAAAGGTGAACTTCCAGGTGGGCCCTGCCATCACCTGCAACCGTGGGCCTGACGCCTATGTTGGCGACTCCCGGCCACGATTGGCCGTCGATGTCGACACTCACCAGGTAAACCCCGGTAAGTGGCACACGACGACGTTTGAGCTGCACGTTGGCAGTTGGCGTGCCCAGTTGGCGCGCCAGCTTCTGGCCGTGCAAGACCCGCCCGGCAATGCGGAACGGGCGACCGAGTAAACGCTCGGCCAAGGCGAAGTCGGCAGCCGCCAGGGCATTACGCACCTGGGTACTGCTCACGCGCAGGCCGTCCAGTTCGACGGTTTGCGCGGCTTCGACGGTAAAACCTTGATTCACTCCGGCGTGTTGCAGGAAGTCGAAATCGCCGACGCGGTCGCAGCCGAAACGGAAGTCGTCGCCGACCTCCAGGTGCTGCACGCCCAGGCCGTCCACCAGGATGCGGTCGACGAACTCGGCGGCGCTGAGGCTTTGCAAGCGCTGATTGAAGGCCAGGCACAGCACGCGGTCCACGCCCTCTTCAGCCAGCAGTTGCAGCTTGTCGCGCAGGCGGGCCAAGCGTGCCGGCGCCGTCTCGGGAGTAAAGTATTCCCGCGGCTGTGGCTCAAAAATCACCACGCAGCTGGGCACGCCCAACTCGACCGCACGTTCACGCAGCCGGCCCAGGATAGCCTGGTGGCCACGGTGAACACCGTCAAAGTTGCCAATAGTGGCGACGCAGCCCCGATGCTCGGGGCGCAGGTTGTGGAGACCTCGAACCAGCTGCATAACGCGCTTCTTGCTCATAAAGTGGTCGATTATAACCACACCCGGCCCCGGACGACAGGCAACAGCGCAGGCCAAATGGATCGAATCGATAAAACAACCGTTTTATCACGGCAAAGTCTCTAGCCAAGCGACTTTCGATTGAAATCACGCAGACGGAAGCCTTGCAGCAGCAACATCCCGAAGTACACCACTACACCCGCCACCACCAGAACCCCCAGGCGCATGAAGCGCTCAAGCATATGGCCTTGATCCCAGGCGGGCATGAAGTGAATCAGGCCCAGCAACACCGCCGACATCATCGCCACCGCCACCAGCAGCTTGAGGGCAAACAGGCCCCAGCCCGGCTGCGGCTGATACATCTGCTGCTTGCGCAGTTGATAAAACAGCAGCCCTGCGTTGATACAAGCACCCGCGCTGATGGCCAGGGCCAGGCCGGCATGGGCCAACGGGCCGATAAACACCAGGTTGAGCAGCTGCGTAACGATCAGGGTGAAAATTGCGATCTTGACCGGCGTGCGGATGTTTTGCTGGGCATAGAAGCCCGGCGCCAGCACTTTGATCACGATAATGCCGAGCAGGCCGACGGAGTAGGCGACCAGCGCACGCTGGGTCATTGACGCATCAAACGCGCTGAACTGGCCATATTGGAACAGCGACACGGTCAACGGCTCAGCCAAAATGCCCAGGGCCAGGGAACACGGCAAGACCAGCATAAAGCACAGGCGCAAGCCCCAGTCGAGGATGCGCGAGTATTCCTGGCGGTCCTTGCTGGCATAGGTGCGCGACAGCGTCGGCAGCAAGATTGTGCCCAAGGCCACACCGAGTACGCCCGACGGCAACTCCATCAAGCGATCGGCGTAGTACATCCAGGAGACAGAACCGGAAACCAGCAAGGACGCGAAAGCGGTGTTGATGATCAGGGAAATCTGGCTCACCGACACACCCAGGATCGCCGGCAGCATATTGCGCATCACACGCCATACGCCAGTGTCCTTGAGGTTAAGACGCGGCAGCACGAGCATGCCGATTTTTTTCAGGTGCGGCAGTTGGTACAGCAACTGCGCCAGGCCGCCGGCCAGTACGGCCCAGCCCAGGGCCATGACCGGCGGGTCGAAGTACGGCGTGAGGAACAGCGCGAAAATAATCATGCTGACGTTGAGCAACGTCGGCACGAAGGCCGGTACCGAGAAACGGTTCCAGGTATTGAGGATCGCCCCGGCCAGGGATGACAGCGAGATCAGCAATATATAAGGAAAGGTCACGCGCAACAGGTCAGTGGTCAGCGCGAATTTTTCCGGGGTATTGGCAAAACCGGGGGCCGTGGCCCAGATCACCCAGGGCGCGGCGAGCATGCCGACGAGGGTTACCAGCATCAAGACCAGGGTCAGCAGGCCTGAGACATAGGCAATAAAGGTACGGGTCGCTTCTTCACCCTGCTGGGTTTTGTATTCGGCCAGGATCGGCACAAACGCCTGGGAAAATGCGCCCTCGGCGAAGATCCGCCGCAGCAGATTGGGCAGCTTAAAGGCAATAAAGAACGCATCCGTGGCCATGCTGGCGCCGAAAATGCGCGCCAGCAGGGTGTCACGCACAAACCCCAAAACCCGGGAGATCATCGTGATAGAGCTGACGGCAGCCAACGATTTGAGCAGATTCATTGAAAGAGTTTGCGCCTTTAGATAAAGAGCAGGCGAACAAAGCGCCCACTTATGCGATACTGCGCGCCTGCAACAGCACAGAGCCAAAGCTCGCGAGTTTACAGGTCAAGCGCCGGAAATAAATCACCCGCCTCTTCAGATCGACCACTCAGCAGTTCGCATCAGCCGCCCTTGACAACCCATCAAGTCATCGGCATGATTCGCGGCCTATTTTGTTTGCTATTTCCTAAAAAGTCTTTCGAGGAGCTCGACGGTGGCCAACACACCTTCCGCCAAAAAACGTGCAAAACAGGCTGAGAAGCGTCGCAGCCACAACGCCAGCCTGCGTTCCATGGTTCGTACCTACATCAAGAATGTAGTTAAAGCCATCGACACCAAAGACGCTGAAAAAGCTCAAGCTGCTTACGTTCTGGCTGTGCCTGTTATCGACCGTATGGCCGATAAAGGCATCATCCACAAGAACAAAGCCGCTCGTCATAAGAGCCGCCTGAATGGCCACATCAAGGCTCTGAACGTCGCTGCAGCAGCCTAAGTGGTAACAACTGCCACGTAACTCAGGTTGCGTAACAGTTAAGAAATGCCCCGTACCGAAAGGTCCGGGGCATTTTTGTTTGTGCCCAATAACTGGGGCGCACAGATAAAAGGTGGGAGCGGGCTTGCCCGCGATTGCGGTGGGTCAGTGATGTATAAGGCGGCTGACACGCCCTCATCGCGGGCAAGCCCGCCCCCACACTTGGATTGCAGTGTATTTTCAGGCGCAAAAAAAAACGCCCCGAACCAGTCGGGGCGTTTTTGCTACCTATTGATCAAACCACAATCAATGGTGATGACCGCCTTCACCGTGGACGTGGCCGTGGGCCACTTCTTCCTGGGAAGCGTCGCGGATGGCAACGATCTTCACTTGGAAGTTCAGACGCTGGCCAGCCAGAGGGTGGTTACCGTCGACAGTCACCTCGTCGCCGTCCAGATCGCGGATGGTGACGATCTGCATTTGGCCGTCCGGACCGGATGCGTGGAACTGCATGCCCACTTCCAGCTCATCAACACCTTCGAACATGCTGCGGCTCAGGGTGCTGACCAGTTCGGCTTCGTATTTGCCGTAAGCATCTTCAGGTTCTACGGTGACAGTCAGTTCGTCACCGACGTTCTTGCCTTCCAGAGCCTTCTCCAGGCCCGGGATGATGTTACCTGCGCCTTGCAGGTAGACCAGCGGCGCGCCGCCGGCGGAGCTGTCGATGACCTCACCAGCGTCGTTGGTCAGGGTATAGTCGATGGAGACAGCCTTGTTAGCGGCGATCGTCATGGGGCGAGACCTTTTGCATAAGAATGAAGAACGGACAAGTCTAAACAAGGATTTGTCCGAAAGCGAACAGAACCCGGACAGACGGAACCGATCTACAGCATCATTCATCATCAGCTTCCTACAGGATGATGACCTGCACTGGGTGGCCAAGCTGTCCTGCGGCCACACCCAGCACCTGCGCCACCAGCCACCATGGCAGTCGCGCGCCTGGGTACTCGATGCTGCGCAACGCCTTGAAAAAATAGGCCAACCCTTTACGTGCGGCTGGTGTGCGCAAGCGCCTGAATAACGATAACCTTGGTGCCTGATTCCCGGTAGGCGCTCAGCCATAGAGCGCCACCGAAGCCATGCACCTCCAGAGAATTCGCATGCAGACTTTTTTTATCGCGCCCACCGATTTTGGTGTGGGTCTGACCTCCATCAGCCTTGGGCTGGTGCGTACCCTTGAGCGGGCCGGGCTGAAAGTCGGCTTCTTCAAACCGATTGCCCAGCCACATCCGGGCGACACTGGCCCCGAACGCTCCACCGAACTGGTGGCGCGCACCCACGGCCTGAAGCCACCACAACCCTTGGGCCTGGCCCATGTGGAACGCATGCTCGGCGACGGCCAGCTCGACGAATTGCTCGAAGAAATCATCACCCTTTACCAGCAGGCCGCCGTGGGCAAGGACGTGCTGATCGTCGAAGGTATGGTGCCGACCCGCAGCGCCAGCTATGCGGCGCGGGTCAACCTGCACCTGGCCAAGAGCCTCGACGCGGAAGTGATCCTGGTGTCGGCGCCGGAGAACGAAGTACTCACCGAGCTATCGGGCCGCGTGGAATTGCAGGCCCAGCTGTTTGGCGGCCCCAAAGACCCGAAAGTGCTGGGTGTGATCCTCAACAAGGTGCGCACCGACGAAAGCATGGAAGCCTTCTCGGCGCGCCTCAAGGAGCATTCGCCCCTGTTGCGCAGCGGCGATTTCCGCCTGCTCGGTTGCATCCCTTACCAGCCCGAACTCAACGCCCCGCGCACCCGCGACGTGGCCGACCTGATGGGCGCGCAGATCCTCAACGCCGGCGACTACGAAACCCGGCGCATGACCAAGATCATCATCTGCGCGCGCACCATGCGTAACACCGTAGAGCTGCTGAAACCGGGCGTGCTGGTGGTAACGCCGGGCGACCGTGACGACATCATCCTGGCCGTCAGCCTCGCCGCGATCAACGGCGTACCCCTGGCCGGCCTGCTGTTGACCAGCGACACCTTGCCCGACCCGCGCATCATGGATCTGTGCCGTGGCGCTTTCCAGGCCGGGCTGCCGGTGTTGTCGGTGAGCACCGGCTCCTACGACACGGCGAACCAGCTCAATAGCCTGAACAAGGAAATTCCGATTGATGACCGCGAACGTGCGGAGATCATCACCGATTTCGTCGCCAGCCACCTCGATGCACGCTGGCTGCACCAACGCTGCGGTACGCCACGGGAAATGCGCCTTTCGCCGGCGGTGTTCCGCTATCAGTTGATCCAGCGTGCCCAGGCTGCCAACAAACGCATCGTGTTGCCCGAAGGCAGCGAGCCGTTGACCGTGCAGGCCGCCGCCATCTGTCAGGCTCGGGGCATTGCGCGCTGCGTGCTGCTGGCCAAACCTGCCGACGTGGAAGCCGTCGCCCGCGCCCACGGCATCGAATTGCCCGAAGGCCTGGAGATTCTCGACCCGGACCTGATTCGTCAGCGCTACGTCGAGCCGATGGTCGCACTGCGCAAGAGCAAGAGCCTGAACGCGCCGATGGCCGAGCAACAATTGGAAGATACGGTGGTGATCGCCACCATGATGCTCGCGCTGGATGAAGTGGACGGTCTGGTCTCCGGGGTTATTCACTCCACCGCCAACACCATCCGCCCTGCCCTGCAACTGATCAAGACGGCGCCGGGCTGCACCTTGGTGTCGTCGGTGTTTTTCATGCTGTTCCCCGAGCAGGTGCTGGTGTACGGCGACTGCGTGATGAACCCGCACCCAAGCGCCGTGGAACTGGCGGAAATCGCCCTGCAAAGCGCCGACTCGGCCGCCGCCTTCGGCATCACCCCACGGGTGGCGATGATCAGCTATTCCAGCGGTGATTCGGCCAGCGGCGAAGAAGTCGAAAAAGTCCGCGAAGCCACCCTGCTCGCACACGAACAGCAAAGCTCACTGCTGATCGACGGGCCATTGCAGTACGATGCCGCCGCCAATGAAACCGTCGCAAGGCAACTGGCACCCAACAGCCAGGTCGCCGGCAAGGCCACGGTGTTTGTGTTCCCGGACCTGAACACCGGCAACACGACCCATAAAGCGGTGCAACGCAGCGCCGATTGCGTGAGCCTGGGGCCAATGCTGCAAGGCCTGCGCAAACCGGTGAACGACCTGCCGCGCGGCGCACAAGTGGACGACATCGTGTACACCATCGCCCTGACGGCGATCCAAGCCGCCAACCGACCTATGGATATCTAAATGCTGGATTTTCTACCTGCCGCCGTACGCGGGGTCATCGCCTCCTTGTTGTTGGCGCTGAACACGATCCTGCTGTGTTCGTTCTTGTTTATCGTCGCGCTGTTCAAGGCGCTGCCATTTGCCAAACGCTTCAGCGAATGGCTGATGAACCATACGCACGAAGCCTGGGTGACCAATAACAAGGGCTGGATGAACCTGGTGCGGCGCACGCGCTGGCACCTGAAGGGCCTTGAAGGCCTGGACTATCAGCACTCGTATCTGGTGACCAGCAACCACCAGAGCTGGGTCGACATCATGGTGTTGCAGTACGTGCTCAATCGGCGGATTCGCCCGTTGAAATTCTTCCTCAAGCAAGAGCTGATCTGGGTGCCGGTGATTGGCCTGGCATGGTGGGCGCTGGGCTTTCCGTTTATGAAGCGCTACACCAAGGCATATCTGGAAAAACACCCGGAAAAGAAAGGCAAAGACCTGGAAACCACGCGCAAGACCTGTGCGAAGTTTCGCGACAACCCGGTGGGTATTTTCAACTTTGCCGAAGGCACGCGGTTTACGCCGGGCAAGCATGCACAACAGAAATCTCCGTTCCGTTACCTGCTCAAGCCTAAGGCGGGCGGGATTGCGTTTGTGCTGGATGCCATGGGCGAGCAGCTCAAGTCATTGGTGAACGTGACCATCCACTACCCTGCCGGGCGCCCAGGTTATTGGGATTTGTTGTGCGGGAATGTGAAGGACGTGGTGGTGCAGTTTGAGGAAGTGCAGATTCCGGCCGGGTTTATCGGCAAGAATTATGAGCAGGATGGGGAGTATCGGTTGGCGTTCCAGGGGTGGATTAACCAGCTGTGGGAAGACAAGGACCAACTGCTGGCCAAACTGCACACAGACTTCCCGGATAACAAGTGATCAAAATGTGGGAGCGGGCTTGCTCGCGAATACGGTGGGTCAGCCACACATGTATTGACTGACACTCCGCTTTCGCGAGCAAGCCCGCTCCCACATTTGACCGAGTTGTTTTCAAGAGTCCATGAAAAAGCCCGCCATCGAGTGATCGGTGGCGGGCTTTTTTGTGGCGGCGAGGTTTAGATCGCGCCGCGCTGGCGCAACAGCTCCAGCACTTGCTTGACGCTGTCTTCCAGCGACGTGGCCTGGGTGTCGATCACCAAGTCGGCATTCAACGGCACGTCATACGGGAAGGACTCACCTGGGATGTTATCCCCACCCGCGGCGTACAGGCCTTGCGGATCACGCTCGGCGCACACCAGCGGCGATGCCTGCACGTAGACCGTCAGCAAGCGGTCGCTGCCGATCAACGCCTTGGCCTGTTCACGGCCTTCGGCATCCGGGGCAACGAAGGCTGCCAGAGTCAGCAAGCCGGCTTCGTTGAACTGACGCGCCACGTGAGCAGCACGGCGCCAGTTCTCAGTGCGCCCAACACGGTCCTGCGGCAAGCCCTTGTTCAGATCGTGACGCAGGTTCTGGCCATCGAGTACGAATACCGCGCGGCCCATGTCGAACAGCTTGCGCTCAACCGCATAAGCCAAGGTGCTTTTGCCGGCGCCCGACAAGCCGCTGAACAGCACGGTGGCCGGTTGCTGGCCAAAGCGCTGGGCGCGCTCTTCGGTGGCTACATGGGCGAGGCTGCCGTGTTGCGCAGCGCCACCATGGCCCACTGGCGGCGCGATGATCATGCCCGCAGCCACGGTGCCGTTGGTCAAACGGTCGATGACAATAAACGCGCCGGTGGTGCGGTTGCTGTCATAGCCATCCAGCGCAATGGCCGCGTCGAGGCTGACCTTGACCCGGCCAATCTCGTTCAATTGCAGCGAACTTGCCGGGCCTTCGGCCAAGGTGTTCACGTCCACGCGGTGCACGATGCTGGTGATCGAACCCGGCACGTAGCTGGTGGCGCGCTTGATGTCGTATTTCTTGCCCGGCAGCATCGGCTCTTCGGCCATCCACACCAGCATGGCGTCGAAAGCGTCGGTGACTTGCGGCACGTTGTCGGCATGCACCAGCAGGTCGCCACGGGAGATGTCGATCTCGTCTTCCATGGTCAAGGTCACGGCCTGGCCTGGGCCTGCGTGCTCCAGCTCACCCTCGAAGGTGACGATGGATTTGACACGGCTGCTCTTGCCCGACGGCAACACCACCACTTCGTCGCCCTTGTGCACGATGCCGCTGGCCAGGGTGCCGGCAAAACCACGGAAGTTCAGGTTCGGACGGTTGACGTACTGCACCGGGAAACGCAGGTCGGTGTAGTTGCGGTCGTTGGCGATCTCGACGGTTTCGAGGATCTCCATCAGCGACTGGCCGGTGTACCAAGGCGAGCGCTCGCTCTTGTTCACCACGTTGTCGCCCTTGAGCGCCGACATCGGCACAAACGCCATGGTGCTCGGCTTGAAGGCGATGCCTTCGGCGAACTTCAGGTAATCAGCCTTGATCGACTCGAACACGCTTTGGTCGAAGCCATTGATGTCCATCTTGTTGACGGCAATCACGATGTGCTTGATGCCCAGCAACGAGGCGATATAGCTGTGGCGGCGGGTCTGGGTCTGCACGCCGTAGCGGGCGTCGATCAGGATGATCGCCAGGTCACAGGTGGACGCACCGGTGGCCATGTTGCGGGTGTACTGCTCATGGCCGGGGGTGTCGGCGATGATGAATTTGCGCTTGGCGGTGGAGAAGTAGCGGTAGGCAACATCAATGGTGATGCCCTGTTCACGCTCGGCCTGCAGGCCGTCGACCAGCAAGGCCAGGTCGATATCATCGCCCGTGGTGCCGGATTTTTTCGAATCACGGGTGATGGCTTCCAGGTGATCTTCGTAGATCATCTTGGAGTCGTGCAGCAGGCGCCCGATCAGGGTGCTCTTGCCGTCGTCGACGTTGCCGCAGGTCAGGAAGCGCAACATCTCTTTGCGCTCGTGCTGGCCCAGGTAGGCGAGGATGTCCTCGCTGATCAAATCAGATACGTGCGACATGACAGCCCCTTAGAAATAGCCTTGACGTTTTTTATCTTCCATGGAGCCTGCGCCATCGTGGTCGATGACCCGGCCCTGGCGCTCGGAAGTTCGCGTCAGGAGCATTTCCTGAATGATGTCCGTCAGCGTCTCGGCTTCGGACTCCACCGCGCCCGTCAACGGGTAGCAGCCAAGGGTACGGAAACGTACTTTCTTTTTGACGATTCGGGCTTTGTCTTCGTCGGACAAGTGCTCGAGGATGCGGTCGTCGTCGATCATGATCAACGTGCCGTTCTTCTCGATCACGTCGCGCTCGGCGGCGAAGTACAGCGGCACAATCGGGATGCCTTCGAGGTAGATGTACTGCCAGATGTCCAGC
This sequence comes from Pseudomonas sp. KBS0710, assembly GCF_005938045.2. Classification (GTDB taxonomy): domain Bacteria; phylum Pseudomonadota; class Gammaproteobacteria; order Pseudomonadales; family Pseudomonadaceae; genus Aquipseudomonas. The sequence goes on from NZ_VCCF02000001.1 coordinate 4,959,974, forward strand.
TCGGTCCAGTTGGACAGCGGGAACACACGGATCGACTCACCCTTGTTGACGTTGCCGTTGTAGACGTTCCACAGCTCCGGGCGCTGGTTCTTTGGGTCCCAGCGGTGTTTGCTGTCGCGGAACGAGTACACGCGCTCTTTGGCGCGGGACTTCTCTTCATCGCGACGGGCACCGCCGAAGGCTGCGTCGAAACCATGCTTGTCCAAGGCCTGCTTGAGGCCTTCGGTCTTCATGATGTCGGTGTGCTTGGCGCTGCCGTGGGTGAACGGGTTGATGTTCTGCGCCACGCCATCGGGGTTGATGTGGGTGATCAGGTCCAGGCCCAGCTCTTCGACCATTTTGTCGCGGAACTTGTACATCTCCTGGAATTTCCAGCGGGTGTCGACGTGCATCACCGGGAACGGCAATTTGCCCGGGAAGAAGGCCTTGCGCGCCAGATGCAGCATCACGGCGGAATCTTTACCGATCGAGTAGAGCATTACCGGGTTGTCGAACTCGGCGGCGACCTCGCGGATGATGTGGATGCTTTCCGCCTCCAGCTGTTTCAGATGCGTCAGTTTGTCGACCATGGCTACTCACGGAAAAACGATCTTATGGACGGCCAGCGGGCCGTGTTCGAGCGGGGCATGCTAGCACAGCACCTTCTTCTATTCAGGGAGCCAGCTAGATCGAAACGGTATATGAATATGCCCCCGAGTTTGGCCTTATCTGGAAGCTGGCTCCCACATCAGATTGGATTCGGGCAATCGATGAACAGATGCTCCAGGGCGAAACGCCGCGCCAGGTAATCACCCAATGCCTGTACGCCATAACGCTCGGTGGCGTGGTGCCCGGCAGCAATAAAGCTGACGTCGTTTTCCCGCGCACTGTGGAAGGTCTGCTCGGACGCTTCGCCGCTCAGGTACAGGTCGACGCCGGCGGCAATCGCATCGTCGATGTAACCTTGCCCGCCACCGGTGCACCAACCCACCCGGCGGATCATCTCGCTGCCTTCGATCAGCAGTGGCTCGCGGCCCATTACATCCTGCACACGGCGGGCAAAATCACGCGGCGACAAGGGTTCGGCCAGGGAGCCGACCAGGCCGACGATTTTCGGGTTGTTCGGGTCCAGCGGGCCTTCGACAGTGATGTCCAACTGACGGGCGAGTTGCACGTTGTTGCCCACCTCCGGGTGCAGGTCCAGCGGCAGGTGGTAGGCCAGCAGGCTGATGTCGTGCTTGAGCAGGGTTTTCAGGCGGCGCTGCTTCATGCCGGTGATACACGGGTTTTCGCCTTTCCAGAAATAACCGTGGTGCACCAGCACCAGGTCGGCCTGGGCTTCAACCGCAGCGTCCAGCAACGCCTGGCTGGCGGTGACGCCGCTGACGATGCGCATCACCTGCGGGCGCCCCTCGACCTGCAGGCCATTGGGGCAATAATCGGCAATTTTTGCGCTGCCAAGGTAGCGGTCCGCTTCCTCGACCAGAGTGCTAAGGGGGACAGCCATAAAAGACTCCTAAATATCCCGTTCCGAGGCGCTCGCAGCCTCGTATAATGCGCGACATTATGGGCGCTCTCCCGCCCCCTGCAACCTGTCAGGACTTACTTGATGCTCAAGGCACTGCGTTTTTTTGGATGGCCATTGTTGGCTGGCGTGCTGATCGCGATGCTGATTATTCAGCGCTATCCCCAATGGGTGGGCTTACCCAGCCTGGATGTGAACCTGCAACAGGCCCCGCAAACCAGCTCCGTGGTGCAAGGCCCGGTCACCTACGCAGACGCCGTGGTCATCGCTGCGCCCGCCGTGGTCAACCTGTACACCACCAAAGTCATCAACAAACCGGCGCACCCGCTGTTTGAAGACCCGCAGTTTCGCCGTTATTTCGGCGACAACGGCCCCAAGCAACGCCGCATGGAATCGAGCCTGGGTTCGGGCGTGATCATGAGCCCGGAAGGCTACATCCTCACCAACAACCACGTGACCACGGGCGCCGACCAGATTGTGGTGGCCCTGCGCGACGGCCGTGAAACCCTGGCCCGTGTGGTTGGCAGCGACCCGGAAACCGACCTCGCCGTACTCAAGATCGATTTGAAAAACCTGCCCTCCATCACCATCGGCCGCTCCGAAGGGCTGCGCGTGGGTGATGTGGCACTGGCCATCGGCAACCCGTTCGGGGTTGGCCAGACCGTGACCATGGGCATTATCAGCGCCACCGGGCGCAACCAGTTGGGGCTTAACAGCTACGAAGACTTTATCCAGACCGACGCGGCCATCAACCCGGGCAACTCCGGCGGCGCGCTGGTGGATGCCAATGGCAACCTGACCGGCATCAACACCGCGATCTTCTCCAAGTCCGGCGGCTCCCAGGGCATCGGCTTTGCGATCCCGGTGAAGCTGGCGATGGAGGTGATGAAGGCGATCATTGAACACGGTCAGGTGATTCGCGGCTGGATGGGCATTGAAGTTCAGCCGTTGACCAAGGAACTGGCCGAGTCGTTCGGCCTGACCGGTCGCCCAGGCATCGTGGTCGCCGGGATTTTCCGCGATGGCCCGGCGCAAAAAGCCGGCCTGCAATTGGGCGATGTGATTTTGAGCATCGACGGCGAACCGGCCGGTGATGGCCGCAAGTCGATGAACCAGGTGGCGCGGATCAAGCCGACCGACAAGGTGGTCATCCAAGTGATGCGCAACGGCAAAGAGATCAAGCTGGTGGCGGAAATCGGCCTGCGGCCACCGCCGGCTCCGGTCAAAGAAGAGGAATAACGGCTGTGGGAGCCCGTGTGCGGGCTCCTGTAACCTAATATTTCTAAAGGAATTCATTCTCATTGGTCATGTTATATTGTTTCAATATTGCTATTGGAACGCCCTATCATGCCGTCTCGAAGATTTGCCCCCCTGGCTGGCCTGGCCATGGGCTTGTTGCTCGACCCCGCCTATGCCGAAGACAACAGCGTTGAACTGGACACCATCAGCGTCACCAGCGACGCCTATGAATCCGCCACCGGCCCGGTCACGGGCTACCGCGCCACCCGCTCCGCCAGCGCGACCAAGACTGACACGGCCCTGCGTGACATCCCACAATCAATCAGCGTAATTCCGGCCACAGTGCTCAAGGACCTGGGCAGTACCAACGTGGAACGTGCCCTGGAATTTGCTGGCGGCGTGTCCAAGCAGAACAACTTCGGCGGCCTCACGCTTTACGAATACAGCGTGCGCGGCTTCACCACATCGGAGTTTTACCAGGACGGTTTCAGCGCCAACCGTGGCTACCCGAGCACACCGGACGCGGCCAATATCGAGCGCATCGAAGTGCTCAAAGGCCCCGCCGCCAGCCTGTATGGGCGTGGCGATCCGGGCGGCACGGTGAACATTGTCACCAAGAAGCCGCAGCCCGAAGCGTTCACCACCGTGCAAACCAGCGCCGGCAGTTGGGACCGCTATCGCACTGCGCTGGATGTGAATACCCCGCTGGATGACGAAGGCCGTGTGCTGTCGCGGGTCAACCTGGCAGTGGAAGACAACCACAGCTTCCGTGATCACGTCGACGCCCAGCGCGTGTTCGTCGCACCGTCTTTCAGCTGGCAACTGAACCCGGACACCCGCCTGCTGGTGGAAAGCGAATTTGTGCGCCACAGCTCCACCTTCGACCGTGGCATCGTCGCGCCGCAGGGCATGTCGCGCTCCACCTTCCTCGGCGAACCCAACGACGGCAACATCCGCAACCACAACAACCGCATCCAGGCCGCGTTGGAGCATCACCTCAACGACGCCTGGCAATTGCGCCTGGCCAGCCATTACAAACAGGGAAGCCTGTGGGGTGATGCCTCGGAGAGCCGCGCACTGAATGCAGACGGCCACACCGTCAACCGCCGTTACCGCGAGCGCTCCACGGGTTGGCACGACAGCATCACCCAGCTTGAATTGCGCGGCATGTTCGATATTGGCAGTTGGCAGCATGAGTTGCTGATCGGCACCGAATACGAGGACTACCGCAAGAAGGAACGCGTCACCGCGATCGGCGGCAGCCTCTACCCCATCGACATCTACAAACCCGTCTACGGCCAGCCCAAACCCAACGGCGCACGTTCCGGTACTGACTTCTACGAGCAGGTGAAAAGCCAGGCGTTGAACCTGCAGGACCAGATCATCTTCACCGACCGCCTGCGCGGCATGGTCGGCGCACGCTTTGAGCATTTCGAGCAAAGCACCGATGACTTCACCCGCAACCACGCCAAGAGCCGCCAGACCCACGACGCCCTCACCCAACGCGCCGGTTTGCTCTACCAACTCACGCCGCAAGTCGGCGTGTTTGCCAACGCCTCCACCTCGTTCAAACCCAACAATGGCCTGGACGCCGGCGGTAAATCCTTCAAACCGGAAGAAGGCGTGGGCTATGAAGTGGGCATCAAGAGTGAGCTGTTTGACGACCGCTTGAGCACCACCCTGGCCGCCTTCCACATCGAAAAAGAAAACGTGCTGGCACTGGACCCGGCCACCGACACCAACCGCGCCATGGGCAAGGCGCGCAGCCAGGGTTTTGACCTGCAACTGAGCGGGCAAGTGACGGACGCGGTACGCGTGATCGGCGCCTTTGCCTACATCGACGCCGAAGTGACCAAAGGCGACAAAACCATTCCCACCGGCAGCCGGATTCTCGGCGTGGCCAAGCGCAGCGGCAGCCTGCTGGGCGTGTATGCGTTTCAGGACGGCGCACTGCGCGGCTCAGACCTGGGCGCGGCATTTACCTACGTCGGCGATCGCTCCGGCGAGGCCGGCGGTAGCTTCGAGCTGCCGGCGTATCACACCGTCGACCTGCTGGCCCACTACAAGGCCAGTGACAAGGTCACCGTGGGCTTGAACCTCAATAACTTATTCGACGAAAAGTACTACGAGCGCTCCTACAGCAATTACTGGGTCATGCCCGGTGAGCCGCGCAACTTCACCGTCAGCCTGACCCTCAACCTGTAACAGGACGCCACCATGCATGCTTTCAAATCCCTGGCCGTCATCGGCCTGCTGTTTGCCACCCAAGTCTCGGCCCACGGCCTGTGGACCGAACAGCGGCGCGGCAATATCGAAGTGATCTACGGCCACGGCGCCGAGGACAATGCCTTCAAGGCACAGAAAATCAGCGGTGCCTGGGCGTATGACGCCAGCGGCAAGATGATCCCGGTGACCGTGGAGCGCCTGCCCGACCATGCACGCCTGAAGCCGCTCAAATCACCGGCCGTGCTGGCGGTGGCCCTGGACAACGGCATGTGGTCGCAGACGGCGGACAAAAAGTGGATCAACCAGGGCCGCAGTAAGGTGCCGGGGGCGATTGAGTCGACCCAGACCTTCAAGTACAGCCTGGCGATTTACCAGCCGGGGGCGAAGCTGCCCAAGCTGGATCAGCTCAAGCTCGTGATTCTGCCGGAAGTCGACCCGCTGACCGTAGGGCCGGGCAAGTCACTGCCGGTGCGGGTGCTGCTGGACGGCAAACCTGCGGCGGGGATCAAGCTGGTGGGGGATTATCGCAATGCGCCGAACACCTTGAGCACCGAGACCGACAAGGACGGCCGCGCTCAGGTGCTGGTGCGTAATGAAGGGTTGAATGTGATTGCCGCGCAAGTTGAAGTGCCGCTGAAAGACAATGCCGACGTGGCCACCCGTGGGCTGTTCACTTCGCTGACCTTCCTCGGCGAACCGCACCACGAATAAACACCGAAAACTCAAAGTGGGCACCATCAATGTGGGAGCGGGCTTGCTCGCGAAGGCGGAGTGTCAGTCACCGGATGTATTGACTGATCCACCGCATTCGCGAGCAAGCCCGCTCCCACATTTAGCTTGTGTTTGGCTTGATTAGAGTGACAACGGCGCCCGCTCGCACAGCGTATTGAGCGCCACCGCCCACTGCGGGTCATCGTTCAAGCACGGCACCAACACCAACTCCTCGCCCCCTGCCTCGCGGAACTGTTCCAGCCCGCGATCGCCAATCTCCTCGAGGGTCTCGATGCAATCGGCGACAAACGCCGGGCACATCACCAGCAGCTTTTTCACGCCTTGCTGGGCCAATGCCTCCAGGCGGGCCTCGGTGTAGGGTTCGATCCACTTGGCGCGGCCCAGGCGTGACTGGAACGCCACCGACCACTTGCCCTCCGGCAACCCCATGCGCGCGGCAAAGTCGCGCGCCACACTGAAGCACTGGGCGCGGTAGCAGGTCGCAAGCACTTCGGGCGAAGCGTTCTTGCAGCAGTCAGCATCCTTGAAGCAATGCTGACCTGTGGGGTCGAGTTTTTTCAGATGCCGCTCAGGCAACCCATGGAAGCTCAGCAACAAGTGATCGAATGCCTGCGCCACATACGGCCGAGCACTGGCGACCAAGGCGTCGAGGTATTCGGGCTGATCGTAGAACGGCTGCAAGATAGAAAACTGCACGTTGAGCTGCTTGTCGCGGACCACACGCTTGGCTTCTTCGATCACCGTGGTCACGGTGCTGTCGGCGAACTGCGGATACAACGGCGCCAGAGTGACTTTTTGAATGCCCTGAGCCGCAAGGCGCGTCAGGGTGGTTTCAAGCGACGGCTCGCCGTAGCGCATCGCCAACTCCACCGGGCCGTGGGTCCACTGCTGGGTCATTTGCGCTTGCAAACGACGGCTCAGAACCACAAGCGGCGAACCCTCTTCCCACCAGATCGAGGCGTAGGCATGCGCCGACTGCTCAGGGCGCTTGATCAGGATCAGCGACACCAGCAAGCGCCGCACCGGCCACGGCAGGTCGATCACATAAGGGTCCATCAGGAACTGATTAAGGTAGCTGCGCACATCGGCCACCGAAGTGGAGGCCGGTGAACCCAGATTGACCAGTAACAACGCGTGATCCGTCATGCAACATCCTATGGCTAGAGGCGGCTGGACAATTCTTCCAGGGCCGCGTGCAACTCAGTGAACTGAAAAGTGAAACCGGCGGCCAGCAACCGTTCGGGCACGGCCTTCTGTCCGCCCAGCAGCAACCCGGACAACTCGCCCAGGCCGACCTTCAAGGCAAACGCCGGCATTGGCATGAACGCTGGGCGGTGCAGCACCTGGCCCAAGGTCTTGGCGAACTCGCTGTTACGTACCGGGTGGGGCGCGCAGGCATTATAAGGACCGCTGGCGTCAGCGTTGTGCAGAAGAAAATCAATCAGGGCGATTTGATCTTTGATATGGACCCACGGCATCCACTGCCGACCATTGCCGATAGGCCCGCCCAGCCCCAGTTTGAACGGCAGCAGCAGCCGCGACAAAAAGCCGCCCTTGGCCGCCAACACCAGGCCCGTGCGCACCAGCACCACGCGGGTGCCGAAGGCTTCGGCACGCAACGCAGTTTCTTCCCAGGCGATGCACAATTGGCTGGGGAAATCATCCTGCACCGGGCCACTGGCTTCGGTCAGTTCGCGCTCGCCGCCGTCGCCGTACCAACCCACTGCAGAGCCCGAAATCAGCACCGCCGGCTTTTGCGCCAGGCCTTCCATCCAAGCCAGCAAGGTTTCGGTGTGGCTGATGCGGCTGCTCCACAGCAATGCCTTGCGCTTTTTGGTCCACGGGCGATCGGCAATCGGCGCGCCCGCCAGGTTGACCACCGCGTCCACAGTGCCGATCACGTCTTGCAAACGGCCGACACCGAGTACCTCGGCACCGCACCATTTGGCCACAGTATCCGGCTCGCGGCTCCACACCGTCAGGCGATGCCCTTGGGCAAGCCAGTGCAGGCAGAGTTGACGACCGATCAAACCCGTACCGCCGGTCAGCAAAATATGCATGGGTTTCTCCTCATGTAACGTTTGCCGCCCATCGCTAGTCTATTTTATAAGCAGGGATCTTTTGAAAGTGGGCGTTGGTTTCAGAGGCCGGTTCAAGCCTCCTTCTTAACCCTCACCCTTAACCATAGGTCACGCCGTTAGAACAGGTACGCCAAAACTTATACCAAAAAACAATATTGTACAGCTATGGGTGTCGGCGTAGTCTGTACTCAAAGGTAAAACGAGGCCCCCCATGACTGTTCCCATCGCGATCATCGGCACCGGCATCGCCGGTCTCTCCGCCGCCCGAGCGTTACGAGACGCGGGGCACGTTGTACAACTTTTCGATAAAAGCCATGGCAGTGGTGGCCGCATGTCCAGCAAGCGCAGCGATGCCGGCGCCCTGGACATGGGCGCGCAATACTTCACAGCCCGCGACCGGCGCTTCGTCAACGAAGTTCAGCGCTGGCAAAGCAACGGCTGGGCCGAACAGTGGAAACCGCAGCTGTACAACTTCAAGTCCGGCCAGCTCACGCCCTCCCCCGACGAGCAGATCCGCTGGGTTGGCACGCCGCGTATGAGCGCCATTACCCGCGCACTGCTTGACGACCTGCCGGTGGAGTTCGGTTGCCGCATCACCGACGTGTTCCAAGGCACGCAGCACTGGAACCTGCTGGACGCCGACGGCGGCAATCATGGCCCCTTTAGCCACGTGGTGATTGCCACGCCGGCGCCCCAGGCCACCGCCCTGCTGGCCGCCGCGCCCAAGCTGGCAAGTGCTGCCGCCGGGGTGAAGATGGACCCGACCTGGGCCGTCGCACTCGCCTTCGACACGCCGCTGGATACGCCGATGCAAGGCTGCTTTGTGCAAGACAGCCCGCTCGACTGGCTCGCGCGCAATCGCAGTAAACCTGGGCGTGATGCCAAACTCGACACCTGGGTGCTGCACGCCACCAGCGCCTGGAGCAAGGCCAACCTGGACCTGCCCAAAGAAGCAGTGATCGAGCACCTGCACGGTGCCTTCGCCGAACTGCTGCACAGCGCCATGCCCGCGCCGTCCTTCAGCCTGGCCCACCGTTGGCTCTACGCCAGGCCGTCGGAGCGGCATGAATTCGGCGTGCTGGCCGACGCCGACCTGGGCTTGTATGTGTGTGGTGACTGGTGCCTGTCCGGGCGGGTCGAAGGCGCGTGGCTCAGCGGCCAGGAAGCCGCACGCCGTCTGATCGAGCACCTGCAATGAACCGTATCAACCCGACGAAATTGCTGCTGTCGAAGTGGACAGCAGCACGCCCGCGCAGCAAGGAAAAACACTTCCTCGTCACCGAGCTGTTTCGTGACGACGAAGGCACCGTGCTCGAAATCGAGCTGCAAGCCGTCATGACCCGCCGCGCCGAACGCTTCGCCTGGCAAACCTTGCAAAACGCCGAAGACTGGCGCATCGGTTGGAAGTAGCGTCCGCCGCAAATACTTGTACAAAACATTTGACTTGTACAGCATCAAACCTATGATGAGATTTAGTTGTACAAACTTTAAACCTTGTACAGGAATCTTGCAGAGGTTCGGCCATGTCCAGCATCGCAAAACCGAAGATCGCTATCAGCGCCTGCCTGTTGGGCGAGAACGTGCGTTTCAACGGCGGCCACAAACAATCCCTGCTGTGCAGCCAAACCCTCGCCGATTATTTCGACTTCGTGCCGTTGTGCCCCGAAGTGGCGATCGGCCTGGGCATTCCGCGCGAACCGATTCGCCTGGTGGGCGACCCTGCCCACCCGCAGGCCGTCGGCACCGTGCATCGTGAACTCAATGTGACGCAGCCATTGGATGATTACGGCCAGCAGATGGCTGCCGAGCACACTGACCTGTGCGGCTACATCTTCATGCAGAAGTCGCCGTCGTGCGGGCTGGAGCGCGTCAAGGTCTACCGCGACAACGGCACGCCCGTCGATGGCGGCGGGCGCGGCATTTATGCCCAGGCGTTTTGCGCACGCCACCCCAACCTGCCGGTGGAAGAAGACGGCCGCCTGAATGACCCGGTGCTGCGTGAGAACTTCCTCACCCGTGTGTTCGTGTACGCCAGCTGGCAACAATTGCTCGCCGAGGGCCTCACCCGACACCGCCTTCTGGCATTCCATGCGCGCTACAAATACCTGCTGATGGCCCACAGCCCTGTGCATTACAAAAGCCTCGGCCACCTGCTGGGCAGCATGGGCAAGGGCATCAACCTGGATGAACTGGCTGCCGGCTATTTCAGCGAGTTGATGAGCGGCCTGAAAAAGTGCGCCACCCGCGGCACCCACACCAATGTGCTGCAACACATCAGTGGCTATCTCAAGCAGGCCATCAGCGCCGATGACAAGCAGGAAATGCAAACCGTCATCGGCCAGTACCGCACCGGCATCGTGCCGCTGGTAGTGCCGCTGACTTTGCTCAAACATCACTTTCGCCAACACCCGGACCGCTATATCGCGCAGCAGGCTTACCTGCAGCCGCACCCGGAAAACCTCAGCCTGCGTAATGCGATCTAGACCATGACACCTGCCCTGCAAGACGAACCTGTCGAAGACATCGCCCAAGCCATCGAAGACGGCTGGCTGCCGATTCGCGAAGTGGCGCGCCAGACCGGCGTCAACGCTGTGACCCTGCGCGCCTGGGAGCGCCGTTATGGCCTGATCGTGCCCCAGCGCACACCCAAGGGCCATCGGCTGTTCAGTGCCGAACATGTGCAACGCATCCACACCATTCTGACCTGGCTCAACCGTGGCGTGCCGGTCAGCCAGGTCAAAGGCCTGATCGATTCCGCTCAGGCCAGCCCCGACAGCGTCGAAAATGAATGGCATGTGCTGCGGCATAAACTGATCACCGCGATCAGCGAACTGACCGAACGCCGGGTCGACGACCTGTTCAACCAGGCCATGGCGCTGTACCCGCCGCGCACCTTGTGTGAGCAATTGATGCTGCCGCTGCTCACCGCGCTGGAGCAACGCTGGCAGGGCCAGTTCGGCGCACAAATGGAACGGGTGTTCTTTCTGTCCTGGCTGCGCAGCAAGTTCGGCGCGCGCATTTACCACAACAACCGCCAGCTGCAGGGCGCGCCGCTGTTGCTGGTCAACCAATCCGACGTGCCGCTGGAGCCGCACCTGTGGCTCAGCGCCTGGCTGGCCAGCAGTGCCGATTGCCCCGTGGAAGTCTTTGATTGGCCATTGCCGGCCGGCGAACTGGCCCTGGCGGTGGAACACCTGAAACCGCGTGCGGTGCTGCTGTATTCAAGCAAAGCCCTCCACCTGTCGGCACTCAGCAAACTTTCAGGCGGCATCAGTTGCCCGATTTTGATTGCCGGACCAACGGTATGCATCCACCAAGACGAGTTAGCCGTATTAACCCGTGACACTCCTGATTTGTTCGTGGCCGAAGACCCGTTGTCGGCCCACCAGTTACTGATCCAGCGTGGAATTGTCTAAATGCATTTGATCTGGCTGCGCACCGACTTGCGCCTGCACGACAACACCGCCCTCGCCGCCGCCTGCCAGCGCGGCCCGGTTGTCGCCGTGTACCTGATCACGCCGCAGCAATGGCTGGCCCATGATGATGCGCCGTGCAAAGTCGATTTCTGGCTGCGCAACCTCAAGCACTTGAGCCAGGCCCTTGGCGAACTGAACATTCCCTTGCTGATTCGCACCGCCCCCACCTGGGACGAGGCGCCCGCCGTGCTGGGCAAACTGTGCCGGGAACTGTCGGTGGACTCGGTGCACGTCAACGAGGAATACGGCATTCATGAAAGCCGTCGCGATGTAGCCGTGGCCAACGCCCTGGAGGCTGACGGTGTGACGTTCCACAGTTACCTCGACCAACTGCTTTTCCAACCTGGCAGCGTACTGACCAAAACTGGCACTTACTTCCAGGTATTCAGTCAGTTCCGCAAGGTTTGCTATAACCGCCTGCACAGCGCCTTGCCACGTCTAGTGGCCACGCCGCCGCAACAGGCACCGCTGGAAGTGAGCAGCGACGCCATCCCGGATCAGGTCGACGGCTTCGCACCACCCAGCGACACCCTGCGCGCCCTCTGGCCGGCCGGTGAAGAAGAAGCCCGCCGCCGCCTCGACGCCTTCGCCGAGCAACAGATGAGCTACTACAAAGACGAACGCGATTTCCCGGCCAAACCCGGCACCAGCCAGCTCTCGGCCTACCTCGCCGCCGGTGTGGTTTCACCACGCCAGTGCCTGCACGCCGCCCTGCAAACCAACCAGGGTGAGTTCGAAAGCGGCGATATCGGCGCCATCACCTGGATCAACGAGTTGCTGTGGCGCGAGTTCTACAAACACATTCTGGTCGGTTACCCACGGGTCTCGCGCCACCGTGCATTCCGCCCCGAAACCGAGGCCCTGGCCTGGCGGGATGCGCCCAAGGACTTGGCCGCGTGGCAGCAAGCGCGTACTGGCCTGCCGATCATTGATGCGGCCATGCGCCAACTGCTGGAAACCGGTTGGATGCACAACCGCCTGCGCATGGTGGTGGCGATGTTTTTGACCAAGAACCTGCTGATCGACTGGCGCGAAGGCGAGCGCTTCTTTATGCGCCACCTGATCGACGGCGACCTGGCCGCCAACAACGGCGGCTGGCAGTGGAGTTCGTCCACCGGCACCGACTCGGCACCGTACTTCCGGATTTTCAGCCCGTTGAGCCAGTCGGAAAAATTCGACAGCGAAGGGCTGTTCATCAAGCACTGGCTGCCAGAGTTGGCGGCGCTGAACAAGAAAGAAGTGCACAACCCCGAAGTGGCCGGCGGCCTGTTCGGCGTGGCCGATTACCCACGCGCGATTGTCGACCTGAAAAAATCCCGCGAGCGCGCCCTGGCCGCCTTTCGCAACCTGCCTTCACGCCAGGAGGTCGCCGAACATGAGTGACTTCCTGCAGCGGTTCGCCCAGGCCTTCACCACGCTGGACAAGCACAACCTGCACCTGCTCGACAGCTTGTACAGCCAGGACATCGCCTTCACCGATCCGCTGCATGAAGTGCAGGGGCTGCCCGCTTTGCGTGGCTACTTCGCCCAGATGTACAGCAATATCAGCCAGTTGCGTTTTGACTTCCACGGCTTTGATCAGGTCGCCGAAGGCGAAGGCTACCTGCGCTGGAAAATGAGTTTTTGCCACCCGCGCCTGGCCAGTGGCAAGGTGATTCGGGTGGAGGGTTGCTCGCACCTGATGTGGCGCGACAAGGTCTACCGCCATCGCGATTATTTTGATGCGGGCGCGTTGCTCTATGAACACTTACCGGTAGTCGGCCGTGTGGTCAGTTGGCTAAAAAGGAGAATCGGATGAGCCTTGTACCGCCCCGTCGTTATTGGTTGACCGGTGCCAGCAGTGGCATCGGTGCCGCACTGGCCGTCGAACTGCTCGAGAGTGGCGCGCATGTGGCGCTCAGCTCGCGCAGCAAAGGCCCGCTGGAAGCGTTCGCCCGGCGTTATCCAGGCCAAGTGCTGGTGGTGGCGGGTGATCTGACCAACAGCCAGACCGTGCGCGAGATCGGCGAACACATCGACGAGGTCTGGGGCTCATTGGATACGGTGATCCTCAATGCCGGCACCTGTGAGTATGTTGACGCCCGGCAATTCGATTCCTCTATCGTCGAGCACGTGGTGCGCACCAACCTGCTTGCCAGCAGCTATTGCATCGAAGCGGCATTACCGCTGTTGCGCAAAGGCCTTACGCCGCACCTGGTCGGCGTTGCCAGCGCCGTGACCTACCTGCCAATGCCGCGTGCCGAAGCCTATGGCGCGTCCAAGGCCGGGCTGCGTTACCTGTTTGAATCGCTGCGCATCAGCCTGTCGCCGGAGAACATCGACGTCACGGTGATCAGCCCAGGCTTTGTCGACACGCCACTGACCGAACGCAATGATTTCCCGATGCCGCTGAGCTGGTCCGCCGAGAAGGCTGCACGGCATATTTTCGCCAAGCTGGAAAAGCGCCCGCTGGAAATCGCCTTTCCGGCGATGTTTATCGCCACCCTGTGGCCGCTGTCGAAGCTGCCCAACCGCGCGCAACTGATTATCGGCAAACGCATGCTGCGCAGCCCGCCACCGAGGAAGGACGACCTGTGAAGATCGCCATCATCGGCAGCGGTATCGCCGGGCTGACCAGCGCTTACCTGCTCAGCCGTCGCCACGACATCACGCTGTTTGAGGCGGGCGAGCGCATTGGCGGGCATACCCACACCGTCAACGTCACGGTCGAAGGTAAACCCTATGCCGTGGATACCGGTTTCATCGTGTTCAACGACTGGACCTACCCCAATTTCATCCGCCTGCTCGGGCAGATCGGCGTGACCTTCAAGCCCACCGAAATGAGCTTTTCGGTGTGCGACGAGAACGCTGGTTTCGAGTACAACGGCAATAACCTCAACAGCCTGTTTGCCCAACGCAGCAACATTCTGTCGCCGGGGTTCTGGGGCATGTTGCGCGACATTCTGCGTTTCAACCGCCAGGCCCCGCTGGACCTGCAAGAGCAACGCATCAGCGCCGACATGACCCTGGGCGACTACCTCGAAGCCGGAGGTTATGGCCCACGCTTTATCCGCCATTACATCGTGCCGATGGGCGCAGCGATCTGGTCGATGTCCCTGGCGGACATGCTCGGTTTCCCGTTGCAGTTCTTTGTGCGGTTCTTCAAGAACCATGGGTTGCTGTCGGTGAACAACCGGCCGCAGTGGTGCGTGATCGAAGGCGGCTCAAGCAGCTACATCGAGCCACTGACCCGCAGCTTTCACGAGCAGATCCGTCTCAATTGCCCTGTGGATAAAGTCGAACGCACAGGCGATGGCGTGGTTATCCACAGCCCCGCCGGCAGCGAGAGCTTTGACCGCGTGGTGTTCGCCTGTCACAGCGACCAGGCCCTGGCGTTGCTGGCCGACCCGAGCCAGGCTGAGCAGGACATCCTTGGCGCCCTGCCCTACGCCGACAATGACGTGGTGCTGCACACCGATACGCGCCTGCTGCCCGAGCGCAAACTGGCCTGGGCCAGCTGGAATTATCGCCTGAGCGGCACCGCGCAAACCCAGGCGGCCGTCACCTACGACATGAACATCCTGCAAGGCATCCACAGCGACACCACCTTTTGCGTCAGCCTCAACCAGACGCCGATGATCAACCCGCTGAAGATCCTTGCGCGCTACACATATGCGCATCCGCAATACAGCCTGGCAGCGGTGGCCGCACAAAACCGCTGGGAAGAATTGCACGGCGCACGTAACACATTTTATTGCGGCGCCTATTGGGCCAACGGCTTTCATGAAGACGGGGTGACCAGCGCATTGCGCGTGGCCCAGGCCTTTGGCGAAACCCTATGAACAGCGCACTGTACAGCGGCTGGATCGCCCATCGCCGGTTTGCGCCCAAGGCCCACGCCTTTCGCTACCGCATCGGCCTGCTGTACCTGGACTTGAGCGAACAAGACGAAGTGCTCGGGCTATCGCCCCTGGCCGGCAACAGCCGCCTGGCGCCCTTCGGTTTTCGCCAGCAGGACTACCTGCGTGAATTTACGCGTCACGGCATCAGCTTGAGCGATGCCGTGCGCCAGGAAGTCGGCAAGGCACTGGGGCGCAAGCCACAGGGCGTTATCTGCCTACTGACCCAGGCCCGCAGTTGGGGCCTGGCTTTTAATCCGGTGAGTTTCTTCTACTGCTTCGAGGCCGATGGGCAACTGGCCGCGATTCTGTGTGAAGTGACCAACACCCCGTGGCGCGAGCGCTACCACTATGTGCTGCCGGCCCAGGCGCTCGGCGCCGAGGAACACCAGCACTTCGCCGTGGCCAAGGCGTTCCATGTGTCGCCGTTTTTACCCCGCGACCTGGAATACCGCATGAGCTTCAGCCCGCCGGCCGACAGGCTGGGTGTGCACATGGCCGATTGGCAGGGCACGCAAAAAGTCTTCGACGCCACCTTGAGCCTGCAAAAAGAAGCGCTGACCCGCGCGAGCCTGCATCGCTACTTGTGGCGCTTCCCGTGGATGACCGCCAAGACCTGCCTGGCGATTTACTGGCAAGCCATGCGCCTGTTGCTCAAACGCACACCGATTTTTTCCCATCAGGCCGCCGATGGCGCCTCTCGCACCGCAGTCGGGTATACCAAGGATCGCCGCCATGAAATCCCCTAGCTTATCGGTCAAGACCAACCGCCTGAACGTCAACGGCGTGACCAGTGCGCTGTTGCGCAAAGGTGTGCTGCGCCAACTCAGCCAACTGCGCCACGGCCAGTTGGTGGTGATCGAGGACGGCGAGCGCCAGGTGTTCGGCGCACGCGAAGCGCATCTGTTGGGCGAAATCCAGATTCACGATTCGGCGGTCTGGGGCTTGGTGGCGGCCAATGGCTCGATCGGCGCCGGCGAGGCGTTTATCCACGGTTACTGGAGCAGCCCGGACCTCACCGCGGTGGTGCGCGTGATGGTCAGCAACCTGGATGTGCTCGACGCCATGGAAGGCGGCCTGGCACGCTTGGCGCGGCCGTTCACCCAAGGTCTGCACTGGCTTAACCGCAACACTCGCAAGGGCTCGCAGAAAAACATCGCCGCTCACTATGACCTGGGCAACGACCTGTTCGAGGAATTCCTCGACCCGACCATGATGTATTCGGCGGCGCAGTTCCTGACGCCCGACGACAGCCTGGAACAGGCACAGTTGAACAAGCTGGAACGCATCTGCCAGAAGCTCGCACTCAAACCCACCGACCATTTGCTCGAAATCGGCACCGGCTGGGGCAGCATGGCGCTGTATGCGGCGCAGCACTATGGCTGCAAGGTCACCACCACGACCTTGTCCAAAGAGCAGTTTACCTACACCGAAAAACGCATCGAGAGCTTGGGCCTCAGGGACCAAGTGACGCTGTTGTTGCAGGACTACCGCGACCTGACCGGCCAGTACGACAAGCTGGTGTCCATCGAGATGATCGAAGCGGTCGGCCATCGCTTCCTGCCGACCTACTTCAAGCAATGCGCGCACCTGCTCAAAAGCGACGGCCTGATGCTGCTGCAAGCCATCACCATTCGCGAGCAGCGTTTTGAGCAGGCCAAAAACAGTGTCGACTTTATCCAGCGCTATATTTTCCCCGGCGGCGCGCTGCCCTCTGTGCAGAACATGCTGCAGATCGTCAGCCGCGACACCGACATGAACCTGCTGCACATGGAAGACTTCGGCTTGCACTACGCGCGCACTTTGCGCCTGTGGCATGAGAACTTCCGACGCGCCCATGGCCGTCTTGCCGAGTTAGGCTACGATGAGTACTTCCTGCGCCTGTGGGAATTCTACTTGTGCTACTGCGAAGGCGGGTTTATGGAGCGAACGATCGGTACCGCGCAGTTGCTGCTGGCCAAGCCTGCGGCGATCAACCCGCCGTTGCTCGGGCGCTTCAGTGCTTAAACCGCTGGCCAATGCCGTGCTGTTCCAGTGCGGCTGGTTTGCCTGTGTGCTGGGCGGTGACAGCCGCTGGTTATGGCTCGCCGCCGCCATACTGGTTATCCATTTGCTGTGGACAAGTTCATGGTCGTCGGAAAGCCAAGTGATCCTCGCCGTTACGCTGCTGGGCACCGTGATTGACACCTCACTGCGTACCTTTGGGGTGTTTCACTTTGGTTTTCCAGGGTCGCTGATTCCCTTCTGGCTGATCATGCTCTGGGCACTGCTTGCCACCACGCTGCGCCATTGCCTGGCCTGGAGTGCACAACCCTGGTGGCGCGCCAGTCTGCTGGGCGCAGTGGGCGGGCCGATGTCTTACTACGCCGGCAGCCAATTGGCCGGTGTGCGCTTCGGCTACGATACGACGCTGACGTTGATCGGCCTGGCGCTGCTCTGGGCCATCCTGTTCCCGGTCATGCACTGGGTGGCGCGGCAGCTTGGGCACTGACGTCCGTCAGAGCATTCATGCGCGCGCAACTCGCTTGCCTTACACTGCGCGCCTATGACCAACATCCCTCACACTCAAATCACCGAACCCGCCGTCACCTGCTCGACGTGCGCGGCCTGCTGCTGCCAGCTGGAAGTCATGCTGATCACCGACACGGGTGTGCCGGAACGCTTTATCGATACCGACGACTGGGGCGGTGAAGTGATGCTGCGTCTGGACGACGGCTGGTGCGCGGCACTGGATCGGGACACGATGATGTGCACGATCTACGAGCGGCGGCCGATTATCTGTCGGGAGTTCGAGATGGGTGCACCGGAGTGCCTTGAAGAGCGCCAAGGCATTGCGACGGCGTATCGCTGATCCAAAATGTGGCGAATATAAAATGTGGGAGCTGTGTTTCACATCAAGCCATGTAGAGCCACAACGGGCCAAACGCGATCAACCTGTGGGAGCGGGCTTGCTCGCGAAAGCGCAGTGTCAGTCGATGCATCAGGCGTCTGACACACCGTCTTCGCGAGCAAGCCCGCTCCCACATTTTGACTGTATTGCTATGTGGGTGCTGGCTTGCGCAGGCTTGAGCGTTACAACGGGTAGGTGTAGTGCAACGAGTAACTCTCTACCCCGTCATTGTTGCTGCTGATACCGGCGTTGGAATAGTGCGTGGCGCGAATGCCCACTTCATGCCCGCCGGCAAAGCGCAAACCAAAGCCCAGGCGGTCTTCGAACTGGAAGGCCTGGCCGATGTTGTTGTCTTCAACCCGCGTGCGTGAAAACACCGCTACACCGATACCCGCTTCGATGTAAGGCTTGACCCTCTCTCCAGCAAACTCATAAACGAACACCGGCGAGAACGACAGGCTGCTGACACTCGCGCGCTTGTCGCCGTCCCAGTAGGTGTAAGCGCCGCTCCAATACCCGGTCAGTCGCCCGGTATCGCTCTGCCACCAGCTTTTATCCCAGTCCGACGTCAGGCCAAGGCGGTAGGTCATGGTCGAATCGCTGGTGCCCCCCACTCCAAATTCCAGGCCGGCAGCCTGAGCTGAAACCGAGTGTCCCACCACAGCGGCCGCAATCGCAGCCAAACAGAACAAGCGCTTCATAAGAGCACATCCTTTGAGAACGAAGTTGTATGGTTTTAAACAGGCTAACTCGCTATAGAAGCTGACGCAGAAGCAGAAGTTCAGCGAACTTTCACGAATTTTTCACGAGCCAAAGCTTCGCACAACTCCGGAATGTTTCCATAGTGTCGGTAGGATATTTCTTAGGTGGTACAGATCACCGCTGGTCCAGAATTGCGTCTGCTGTGGATTGCCGTCAGCCAGCAAGTCACGCTCGCCCAGCAAGCGTTTGAGCTGACGCGCCACGGCGGCGCCGGTGTCGATCAGGACGATGCTGGGGGGAAGCATCTGCGCCAGAAGTGGCTTGAGGAAGGGATAGTGGGTACAACCGAGGATGATGGTGTCGCAACCGGCGCTCAGCAGCGGTTCGACATAGCCCTGCAACAGCTGGCGCAGCGCGGCACTGTTGAGGTCACCGGTTTCGATCAACTCCACCAGGCCCGGGCACGGCTGGGTAATCACCCGCACATCGGTGGCAAAACGATCGAGTAGCGCCGCGAACTTGGCACTTTGCAATGTGCCGGTGGTGGCGAGCACGCCAACCACGCCACTGCGGGTGGCGGCGGCGGCGGGTTTGACCGCCGGCTCCATGCCCACCAAAGGCCAGTCGGGATAGTCCTGGCGCAAATCGGCCACGGCAGCGACGGTTGCGGTGTTACAGGCAATCACAAAGGCTTTGGCGCCTTGTTCGCGGAAAAACGCTGCGACCAGACGGCTGCGCTGAAGAATAAAGGCCGGGGATTTCTCGCCGTAAGGAATGTGCCCGCCGTCAGCCACGTACAGCAGTGACTCATGGGGCAACAATTGCTGGATTTCATCCAGCACCGACAGGCCGCCGACGCCGGAATCGAACACACCGATGGGCGCGTCCTTAACCATGGGCCGTCCCGCACACGCTGCAGCCGGGGTCGCGCTTGACGCGCAGTTCGCGAAAACGCGTGGTCAAGGCATCGATCAGTAGCAAGCGCCCCACCAAGGGCTCACCAAAACCTGCCAACAACTTCAAGGCTTCCAGTGCTTGCAGGCTGCCGACCAGCCCGACCAACGGGCCGATCACACCGGCTTCGCTGCAGGTCAGTTCGGTGTCGCTGCCGTGCCCGTATAAACAGTGGTAGCACGGGCTTTCGGCGCGGCGCGGGTCGAACACAGACAATTGGCCTTCCAGGCGAATGGCCGCGCCGCTGACCAAAGGCTTGCCGGCCGCAACGCAAGCGGCGTTAACGGCTTCACGGGTGGAGAAGTTGTCGCTGCAATCGAGCACCACGTCTACCGCAGCCACTGCGGCGGCGAGTGAATCGGCATCCAGCGCGGTGCGATGGGCGACCAACGTAATGTCCGGGTTGATGGCGCTCAGGCGGCGCATGGCCGAATCGACCTTGGTCTGCCCGATGCTGTCGGTGTCGTGGATGATCTGGCGTTGCAGGTTGGTCAGGTCGACAGTGTCGAAGTCTGCCAGGTGCAGCTCGCCCACACCGGCGGCGGCCAGGTACAACGCGACTGGCGCACCCAAGCCGCCGAGGCCGACAATCAGCGCGCGGCCGTGTTTAAGACGCAGCTGGCCGTCGATGTCGACATGTTGCAACAGAATCTGTCGGCTATAGCGCAACAGCTCCTGGTCGGTCAGCACGGGCGGTGCCCCAACGTGATGCGTTCGTGGCCGCCGAGGTCGATGCGGCTGTGGACGTCTTCAAAGCCCTCACTCAACAACAAATCACGTACCGCCGCAGCTTGGTCGTAACCGTGTTCGAGCAGCAACCAGCCACCGGCATTCAAGTGGGCTGGAGCCTGGGCGATGATCAAGCGCAAATCGTCCAGACCATCATGGCCCGCCACCAAGGCGCTGGCCGGTTCAAAGCGCACATCGCCTGCCACCAGATGCGGATCGTTATCGGCAATGTAAGGCGGGTTGCTGATGATCAGGTCAAAGCACTGGCCGTGCAGCGCGCTGAACCAATGGCTGTTCAACACCGTGGCGTTCTTCAGGTGCAGGCGCTGGCGGTTGCGTTCGGCCAGGGCCACGGCTTCGAGCACACGATCGACCGCAGTGACCTGCCAGGCCGGGCGTTCGCTGGCCAGGGCCAACGCGATGGCGCCGCTGCCGGTACCCAGGTCGAGGACCTTGGCAGGCGTGGCCGGCAACAATTCAAGGGCGGCTTCCACCAGCAGCTCGGTTTCCGGGCGCGGGATCAGCGTGTGCGGCGCGACCTCCAGGTCGAGCTTCCAGAAACCCTGTTGGCCGAGGATGTAGGCCACCGGCTCACCCGCGCGACGGCGCTGCAGGTAATCGGCGAAGGTCAGCGCGTTTTCGCTGCTGACGATTTTTTCCGGCCAGGTGTGCAGGTAGCTGCGCGATTTGCCCAAGGCAGCGGCCAGCAGCAATTCCACATCCAGACGCGCGGTGGGCGAGTCTGGCAGGTCAGCGGCGCGCAGGAGGCTGGCAATAATGGTCATTTATTCACCTATCGCCGCCAATTGATCGGCCTGGTATTCGGCCAGCAAAGGCTCGATCACCGCATCTACGCCACCGGCGAGAATTTCGTCGAGGGAGTACAGGGTGAGGTTGACCCGGTGGTCGGTGACCCGGCCCTGGGCAAAGTTGTAGGTGCGGATGCGTTCGGAGCGGTCGCCCGAGCCCACCAGCAACTTGCGCTCGCTGGCAATCGCGTTGGCGGCGGCGCTGGTCTGCTGGTCGTTGAGCTTGGCCGAGAGCCAGGACATGGCCCGCGCACGGTTTTTGTGCTGCGAACGTTCTTCCTGGCACTCAACCACGATGCCCGACGGCAAGTGGGTGATTCGTATCGCCGAGTCGGTCTTGTTCACGTGCTGACCACCAGCGCCCGACGAGCGGTAGGTGTCGACACGCAAGTCCGCCGGGTTGATTTCAATGGCTTCCTGCTCGTCCGGCTCGGGCAACACTGCCACGGTGCATGCCGAGGTGTGGATACGGCCCTGGGATTCGGTTGCCGGAACCCGCTGCACGCGGTGCGCGCCGGACTCGAATTTGAGCTTGCCGTAGACGTTGTCACCTTCGACCCGCGCGATGACTTCTTTATAGCCGCCGTGCTCACCCTCGTTCTCGGACAAAATCTCGACCCGCCAGCCACGCCGCTCGGCGTAACGCGAGTACATGCGGAACAGGTCGCCGGAGAAGATCGCCGCCTCGTCGCCACCGGTGCCGGCGCGGATTTCGAGGAACACGTTGCGCCCGTCGTTCGGGTCTTTGGGCAGCAGCATGCGTTGCAGGTCGCCTTCGAGCTCGAGCAGCTTGTCTTTGGCTTCGCGGACTTCTTCCACGGCCATTTCGCGCATGTCCGGGTCGCTGTCCTTGAGCAGCGCCTGGGCGCCCTCGAGGTCGGCCTGCACTTTCATCAGGCTTTTATAGGTGGCCACGATAGGCTCAACTTCGGCGTATTCCTTGGAATAGGCACGGAACTTGGTCTGATCGGAGATGACTTCGCCATCGCCGAGCAAGGCGGTCAGTTCTTCGAAACGGTCCTGGAGCACGTCCAGTTTATTGAGCAGTGACGCTTTCATTGCGGTTTTTTATCCGAAGAGCTTTCTGACGCGCCCTCACCGAGGGCAAAGAGTTCCTGGGCCATGGCCAGCGCATCGAGGCGGCCTTCGGCGGTAAGCTTTTTCAACTGAACGCTGGGGGCGTGGAGCAATTTGTTGGTCAGGCCACGTGCCAGTTGCATCAGCACTTCCTCGGCGCTGCTGCCGTTGGCCAACAAACGCTGGGCCTTGATCAATTCTTCATCACGCAGGCGTTCGCCCTGCTGACGATACGCCTTGAGCACATCGACCGCCGCCAGCTCACGCAGGCGCACCATAAAGTCTTCGGCGCCGGTGCTGACCATTTCCTCGGCGGCCTGGGCTGCGCCCTGGCGACTCTTGAGGTTTTCGGCGACCACTTCGTGCAGATCGTCGACGCTGTAGAGGTAAACGTCGTCCAACTCGCCGACTTCAGGCTCGATATCGCGGGGAACGGCGATATCCACCATGAAGATCGGTTTGTGCTTGCGCAGCTTCAGCGCGCTCTCGACCGCGCCCTTGCCCAGAATCGGCAACTGGCTGGCGGTGGAGCTGATGACGATATCGCTGCGCACCAGCTCGGCCGGGATGTCCGACAGCAACACGGCGTGGGCGCCAAACTGCTCGGCCAGGATGCTTGCGCGCTCAAGAGTGCGGTTGGCGACCACAATACGCTTCACGCCCAAGTCATGCAGGTGGCGGGCGACCAGGGTGATGGTTTCACCGGCGCCGATCAACAACGCCTGGCTGCGCTGCAAGTCACTGAAAATCTGTTTGGCCAGGCTGACAGCGGCGAACGCGACGGACACCGGGTTTTCACCGATGGCCGTGTCAGTGCGCACCTGCTTGGCCGAATTGAACGTAGCCTGGAACAACCGGCCGAGCAACGGGCCGACGGTGCCGGCCTCGCGGGCCACGGCGTAAGCGGATTTCATCTGGCCGAGGATTTGTGGTTCGCCCAACACCAGCGAGTCGAGCCCTGCGGCGACGCGCATCATGTGACGAACTGCCGCATCCTCTTCGTGCACATAAGCACTGGCGCGCAGGTCGTCGAGGTCCAAATGGTGATAATCGGCCAGCCAGCGCAGCACCACATCCGCCGAAAGATGTTCCTGCTCTATATAAAGCTCGCTGCGATTGCAGGTCGAAAGGATCGCAGCTTCGCGGCTGTCGGTGAGCCGGCAGAGCTGCTGCAAGGCCTCAACCAACTGCTCTGGCGTAAACGCCACGCGCTCGCGCACGTCTACGGTTGCAGTCTTGTGGTTAATACCGAGTGCGAGGAAGGCCATTCAATATCGCTGATGATGTCGGGAAGCCGACAATTGTCCTACTTCGAAAGATCCAGAACAACCACCGTCGTCTATTGTCCTAGTAGCTTGTGCCTATAAAGGCGCCCACTGAGACTCGGTTATGTTTGGCCGAAGGCTTGTGTCATGATGATCCGACCGCAGGTTAGTCGTCCTCTTCCTATATGAATAGATCTTCCGCGTTGCTCCTTGCTTTTGTCTTCCTCAGCGGCTGCCAGGCCTTGGCACCCGTGTCGCCGGACGGTACGCCGCCGGTCGAAGACAGCACCCCAGCCCCTGAAAAGCCCAAGGTTTACTCCTCGTTCAATGAAGAAACGATCTATAGCCTGCTGACCGCCGAACTCGCCGGCCAGCGCAATCGTTTCGATATTGCCCTGGATAACTACGTGACCCAGGCCATCAATACCCAGGACCCGGGCATTTCGGAGCGTGCGTTTCGCATCGCCGAATACCTGGGCGCTGACCAGGCTGCGCTGGATACTTCGCTGATCTGGGCGAAAAACGCCCCGGACGACCTCGAAGCGCAACGCGCGGCGGCTGTGCAACTGGCACGCGCCGGACGTTATGACGACTCCATGGTGTATATGGAGAAGGTCCTGCAGGGCAAGGGCGACACGCATTTCGACTTCCTCGCGCTGTCGGCTGCCGACACCGACCAGGACACGCGCAATGGCCTGATGAAGAGTTTTGACCGCCTGCTGCAAAAGCATCCGAAGAACAGCCAGCTGATTTTCGGCAAGGCCTTGCTGCTGCAACAGGACGACGAAGCCGATGCTGCGCTCAAGTTGCTGGAGCAGAACCCGCCGGAAGACGGCGAGATCGCCCCGATTCTGTTGCGCGCCCGCTTGCTGCAGAACCTTAATCGCGGCAAGGAAGCCATTCCACTGCTGGAAAAAAGCATCAAGAAGTACCCGGGCGACAAGCGTTTGCTGCTGACCTATGCGCGAATGCTGGTTGAGCAAGACCGTATGGAAGACGCCAAAGTGCAGTTCGCCAACCTGGTCCAGCAATACCCCGACGATGACGAGTTGCGTTACTCCCTGGCACTGGTGTGCCTGGAAGCCAAGGCCTGGGACGAGGCCAAGGGTTACCTGGAGGAGCTGATCGAGCGCGAAAGCCATGTGGACTCAGCGCACCTGAACCTCGGCCGCATCGCGGAAGAACGCAACGACCCGCAGGCTGCACTGCTTGAGTACGCCCAGGTCGGCCCCGGCAATGACTACCTGCCGGCCCAACTGCGCCAGGCTGACATCCTGATGAGCAACGGCCGCACCGACGAAGCCGAAAAACGCCTGGCGGCGGCACGCGATGCCGAACCGGACTATGCGATCCAGCTGTACCTGATCCAGGCCGAAACGCTGTCGGCCAACAAGCAGGGAGAACGCGCCTGGAAATTGCTGCAACAAGCCTTGCTGCAATACCCCGACGATTTGAACCTGCTGTACACCCGCGCCATGCAGGCGGAAAAACGCAATGACTTGGCGCAGATGGAAAAAGACCTGCGCCTGATCATCAAGCGCGACCCGGACAACGCCATGGCGCTCAATGCCCTGGGCTACACCCTGTCGGACCGCACCACGCGTTACGCCGAAGCCAAGGTGCTGATCGAACAGGCGCACAAGCTCAACCCGGAAGACCCGGCCGTACTCGACAGCCTGGGCTGGGTGAATTACCGCCTGGGCAACCTCGACGAAGCCGAACGCTTGCTGCGTCAGGCACTCGAACGCTTCCCGGACCAGGAAGTGGCCGCCCACCTGGGTGAAGTGCTGTGGGCCAATGGCAAACAGCGCGAAGCACGCCAGATCTGGGAAAAATTCCTCAAGGAACAACCCGAAAGCCCCATCCTGCGCAGTACCATCAAGCGCCTGACCGGATCCGAGACCCTTTAAGCTTATGTTCTTGCGCCACGTTATTGTTTTCAGTTTTATCGCCCTGCTCGCCGGTTGCGCGGGCATAGGCAGCCGTGAATCCGTTGAAGGCCAGGGCAACCAGGCGCAATGGAAGCAGCACAAGGATCAGCTCAGCAGCATTGACGGCTGGCAGATCGACGGCAAAGTCGGGGTGCGCGCACCGAAAGATTCCGGCAGCGGTACTTTGTTCTGGCTGCAACGTCAGGACTATTACGACATTCGCCTGTCCGGACCGCTGGGCCGTGGCGCAGCACGCCTGACCGGCCGACCGGGGCAAGTGAGCCTGGAAGTGGCCAACCAGGGCCGCTATGAGGCAGCCACGCCGGAAGAACTGCTGGAACAGCAGATCGGCTGGAAGCTGCCGGTTTCGCACCTGGTGTGGTGGGTACGCGGTTTGCCTGCGCCGGACAGCAAGAGCCGCCTGAGCCTTAACGGCGATAGCCGCCTGGCCACGCTTGAGCAGGATGGCTGGCAGGTCGAGTATTTGAGCTATGTAGAACAGAGTGGTTACTGGCTGCCTGAGCGCATCAAGTTGCATGGCACCGACCTTGACGTCACGCTGGTGATCAAGGAATGGCAACCACGCAAGCTGGGGCAATAACGTGACCTTAGAACGCTTGACGCTGCCCTCTCCCGCCAAACTCAACCTGATGCTGCATATTCTTGGTCGCCGCGAAGACGGCTACCACGAGCTGCAGACACTGTTTCAATTTCTCGATTACGGCGATGAACTGACCTTCGCCGTACGTGACGATGGCGTGATCCAGTTGCACACCGAATTCGAAGGCGTGCCACACGACAGCAATCTGATTGTCAGAGCCGCAAAAAAACTTCAGGCGCAATCCGGTTGCTCGCTCGGTATCGACATCTGGATCGATAAAATTTTGCCCATGGGCGGCGGCATCGGTGGCGGCAGCTCAAATGCCGCGACCACGCTGCTCGGTTTGAATCACTTGTGGCAACTGGGCTGGGACCACGATCGCCTGGCCACGCTGGGCCTGACACTGGGCGCCGACGTGCCGGTTTTCGTGCGTGGGCACGCGGCTTTTGCCGAAGGCGTCGGGGAGAAACTCACCCCGGAATACCCCGAAGAGCCTTGGTATGTCGTGCTTGTTCCGCAAGTATCTGTAAGTACAGCAGAAATTTTTTCAGATCCACTGTTGACACGTAACTCTCCTCCCATTAAAGTGCGCCCCGTTCCCAAGGGAAACAGTCGAAATGACTGCTTACCGGTTGTAGCAAGGCGTTATCCAGAGGTACGTAACGCTTTGAATTTGTTAGGTAAATTTACCGAAGCAAAATTAACCGGAACTGGAAGTTGTGTGTTTGGGGGCTTCCCAAGCAAAGCTGAAGCTGATAAAGTCTCGGCCCTTCTTACAGAGACCCTTACAGGGTTTGTAGCAAAGGGAAGCAACGTTTCGATGTTGCATCGCAAGCTGCAAAGTCTGCTCTAAAAGGAACCGAGTACTGGGTACTCGTTGCAACAGATACAGGGGCGTCGCCAAGCGGTAAGGCAGCAGGTTTTGATCCTGCCATGCGTTGGTTCGAATCCAGCCGCCCCTGCCATTTTCTAATACTCATCCAGGTTACCCTCAGCCTCTAGGTACTGCGCGTGTCCAAGATGATGGTCTTTACGGGGAACGCTAACCCCGATCTGGCTCGACGTGTCGTACGTCAGCTGCATATCCCTCTCGGTGACATCTCTGTCGGTAAATTCTCCGACGGCGAAATTACAGCCGAGATCAATGAAAACGTCCGCGGTAAAGATGTTTTCATTATTCAGCCGACTTGCGCTCCGACCAACGATAACCTGATGGAACTCGTCGTGATGGCTGATGCCTTCCGCCGCTCCTCAGCGACTCGAATCACAGCTGTAATCCCTTACTTTGGTTATGCCCGTCAGGATCGCCGTCCGCGTTCCGCACGTGTGGCTATCAGCGCGAAAGTCGTTGCTGACATGCTGACCGTGGTAGGCATCGACCGTGTTCTCACGGTTGACCTGCACGCTGACCAAATCCAGGGGTTCTTCGATATTCCGGTAGATAACATCTACGGCTCCCCAGTATTGGTGGATGACATTGAAGACCAGCGCTTTGAAAACCTGATGATCGTGTCCCCGGACATTGGTGGCGTCGTGCGTGCACGGGCTGTTGCCAAATCCCTGGGTGTGGACCTCGGGATCATCGACAAACGCCGTGAGAAAGCCAATCACTCTGAAGTGATGCATATCATCGGTGATGTCGAAGGGCGTACCTGTATTCTGGTTGATGACATGGTCGACACCGCCGGCACTCTGTGCCACGCGGCGAAAGCCTTGAAAGAGCACGGTGCAGCAAAAGTCTTCGCCTACTGCACACACCCTGTGCTGTCGGGCCGAGCGATCGAGAACATCGAGAACTCCATGCTGGACGAACTGGTGGTGACTAACACCATCCCGTTGTCCGCAGCAGCTCAAGCCTGTTCGCGTATCCGTCAACTGGATATCGCACCGGTAGTTGCCGAAGCGGTTCGCCGCATCAGCAACGAAGAATCGATCAGCGCGATGTTCCGATAAGGGTCAAACCTTACGAAACATCCCACTGACGAAAAGCGCCCCGCCCCAGCATTCTGTTGGGGCGGGGCTTTTTTGCCCATATCGCCTTTAGCGCTGGTCGCAAACGCTGGGGCGAATGTGGTTATTTTGGAGATACAACATGAACGATTTTACTCTGAATGCTGAAGCGCGTTCCGACCTGGGGAAAGGTGCGAGCCGCCGCCTGCGTCGTCTCGCAAGCCTGGTTCCAGCTGTAGTTTACGGTGGCGACAAAGCCCCTGAATCCATCAGCATGCTGGCCAAAGAAATCGCCAAACTGCTCGAAAACGATGCTGCCTACAGCCACGTTATCGAACTGAACGTTGGCGGCAAAAAGCAAAACGTAATCATCAAGGCTCTGCAACGTCACCCGGCCAAAGGCCACGTGCTGCACGCTGACTTTGTACGCGTTATTGCCGGTCAGAAACTGACCGCTATCGTTCCAGTTCACTTCGTTGGCGAAGAAACTCCGGTTAAGAAAGGCGGCGAAATCTCGCACGTCCTGAACGAAATCGAAGTAACTTGCCTGCCGAAAGACCTGCCTGAGTTCATCGAAGTCGACCTGTCGGCTCTGGAAATCGGCGCCATCATCCACCTGTCCGACCTCAAAGCCCCTAAAGGCGTTGAGTTTGTTGCACTGGCTCACGGTGATGACAAAGCTGTTGCAAACGTTCACGCTCCACGCGTTGCACCAGAAGCTGAAGAAGGCGCTGCAGAGTAATTCACTCTGTAATGTCGGAGCTTGAGGAAACATCGCGGACCGGAACGTAGCGAGAAAGCGGGCGATAACGCGGCGTTTACTCTTGAGTAAATGATCTTTTGTTGACCGCTTTCGCCGCACACAGGTTGCGGCGATGTTATCCACAACTCCAAAGGAAGGGCCCCTGTCGTGACTGCCATTAAACTGATCGTTGGCCTGGGAAATCCAGGCGCCGAATACGAACAGACCCGGCATAACGCGGGGGCCCTTTTTGTTGAGCGCATCGCCCACGCGCAAGGTGTAAACCTTGTGGCCGATCGCAAGTATTTTGGCCTGACCGGGCGCTTCTCGCACCAGGGTCAGGATGTTCGTCTGCTGATTCCCACCACCTACATGAACCGCAGCGGCCAGGCTGTCGCGGCGCTTGCGGGCTTCTTCCGGATCAAACCCGAAGAAATCCTGGTGGCCCACGACGAACTGGACCTGCCACCCGGTGTTGCCAAGCTCAAGCTCGGCGGCGGGCATGGCGGCCACAATGGCCTGCGCGACATCATTGCGCAGTTGGGCAATCAGAATAATTTTTACCGTCTGCGGCTCGGCATTGGCCACCCAGGCGTTGCCAGTATGGTTTCAAATTTCGTCCTGGGTCGTGCGCCACGCGCCGAACAGGAAAAACTCGATGCCAGCATCGACTTTGCCCTCGGCGTGCTGCCGGATATCTTCGCCGGTGAATGGAACCGCGCGATGAAAAACCTGCACAGCCAGAAGGCCTGACTCTTACCGAGGGGAAACACCATGGGATTCAATTGCGGCATCGTCGGCCTGCCCAACGTCGGCAAATCCACCCTGTTCAACGCCCTGACCAAGTCCGGTATTGCGGCGGAGAACTTCCCCTTCTGCACCATCGAACCCAACAGCGGTATCGTGCCGATGCCGGACCCGCGCCTGGACGCGTTGGCCGCTATCGTCAATCCCAAGCGTATCCTGCCGACCACCATGGAGTTCGTCGACATCGCGGGCCTGGTAGCCGGTGCGTCGAAAGGTGAAGGCCTGGGCAACAAGTTTTTGGCCAACATCCGCGAAACCGATGCCATCGCCCACGTGGTCCGCT